>SVKS01000001.1 GCA_015068345.1 Oscillospiraceae bacterium | reverse complement strand
AAGCCCGCCTGCGTGCCAAGGAAGTCAACATGGATGCTGAAATTGATCGCATTCTGGAGTTGGACCTGCTGCGCCGGGAAAACATCAAAAAGACCGAAGCTCTGAAGGCCGAACAGAACAAGGTTACCAAGAGCATCCCCGCCATGAAGAAGGCCGGTCAGGATACCACCGAAATTTTCGCCCAGATGAAGGCCCTTTCGGAGGAGATCAAGGTCAATGACGCCAAGCTCAAGGAAATCGAAGAAGAATACAGAAACTACATGCTGGCTCTGCCCAACCTGCCCGATACCGACCTGCTCCCCGGCGGCAAGGAAAACAACCAGCCCCTGCGCTACTTTGGCGAACCCCACAAGTTTGATTTCGAGCCCAAGAACCACGTAGACCTTTGCAACGACCTGGGTCTCATCGATTACGAACGGGGCACCAAGCTGGGCGGCAACGGCTTCTGGATCTACAAGGGCATGGGTGCCCGTCTGGAATGGGCTCTTCTGAACTACTTCATCGACACCCACATTGCCGATGGCTACGAATTCATCCTGCCCCCCCACATGCTGGAGTACCAGTGCGGTGTCACCGCCGGTCAGTTCCCCAAGTTTGCCGACGAGGTTTACAAGATTGCCAACCCCACCGCCGAAGGCCGCATCCACTACATGCTTCCCACCGCCGAAGCCGCCCTGGCCTCCTATTTCCGGGATGAGATCCTGAAGGAAAGCGATCTGCCCCAGAAGATGTTTGCTTACACTCCCTGCTTCCGTCGGGAAGCCGGTTCCTACCGTTCCGACGAGCGTGGTATGGTCCGTGGCCACCAGTTCAACAAGGTAGAAATGTTCCAGTTCACCACCCCCGAAGGATCCGATGAAGCCTTTGAAGAACTGGTCGTAAAGGCTGAAAAGCTGGTCAGCGGTCTGGGCTTCCATTTCCGCACCGTGAAGCTTGCCGCAGGTGACTGCTCGGCTTCCATGGCCCGTACCTACGATATCGAGATCCAGATTCCTTCCATGAATGGCTACAAGGAAGTTTCCTCGGTTTCCAACGCCCGTGATTATCAGGCCCGCCGTGGCAACATCCGTTTCAAGAGAGAAGCCACCGGCAAGCCTGAATTCGTTCACACCCTGAATGGTTCCGGTCTGGCCACCAGCCGTATTCTGCCCGCCCTGGTGGAACAGAATCAGCTGCCCGACGGTTCCGTGAAGGTTCCCGAAGTTCTGCAGAAGTACCTGGGCGGTCTGGAAGTCATTTCCAAGTAATCTGTCGATTATTTACCCAAAGGAGAGAGGCGTTATGAAGGACTTATTCATCAATCCCGTCTGTTTCACCCGCTCGGCCGCCACCCTGTGCACCGCCATGGGCATTGACGCCCCCAAGGAAGCCGATCCGGCTCTTCCCTGGCTTGCCGACCTTCTGGTGGAGCAAATGGGCGGCACTGCCGAAAAGACCCTCTTTTTCCACCCTGATGCTGTAGCCCAGTGGCTGTGGCGCAAATATCCCGAATACTTTGTCCCGGTTTTGCGGCACGCTCCCATGCCGGTGCCCTTCTCGGCTGTTATGCCCTCGGTGACCCCGGTATGCTTCGCCAGCATCTATTCCGGTGCCTCTCCCGAAAAGCATGGCATCCGGGAATACCGCAAACCCATTCTGACCATTGACACCATGTTCGACCGGATCCTGGCGTCGGGCCGGAAGTGTGCCAACGTGGGAAGCGATGGGTGCAGTATGGCCGCCATCTTTGCCGACCGTCGGTTTGACAACTACGTCACTCAGGATGACATGGATACCTACCAAACCGCCCTACGCCTTTTGGAAGAGGGTAGTTACGACCATATCAGTGTCTATTTCGGCGAATACGACAGCTTCATGCACAAACACGGTACCGAGCACGAAATTTCTTTGGATAAACTCAAGGAGCATTTCGAGCATTTCGATCATCTTGCCGCCTGCGCCCGGGAAGCCTTCGCCGGGAAACGCCACCTGATCACCGTGCAGACCGATCACGGCGTCCACGACATGACCGACGGCCGGGGTGCCCATGGCACTGACGACACCGACGACATGAATATCGTACACTTTTTCGGTGCATACCGAACATAATTCATAGGAGGAACCCATTATGAGCAAAAAAGTTTCCATTAAAGAAAAAGGCGTGACCTTCTGGAACGATTTCAAGGCCTTTGCCTTCAAGGGCAACGTGCTGGACATGGCTGTGGGCGTTATCGTCGCCACCGCCTTCACCAAGATCGTGAACTCCCTGGTCAATGACGTCTTCATGCCATTCATCAGCTGGCTCTTCAAGCTGCCCGATTTCGCCACTATGAACATCGTTCTGGTGGAACCCACCCTGGATGCCGCCACCGGCGAAGTGCTGGATCCCGGCGTCACCATGCTGCTTGGCAGCTTCATCCTGAACGTGGTCAACTTCTTCCTGATTGCCCTGTTTGTCTTTGTCTTCATCCGTACCATTGCCAAGCTGAATCGCAAGAAGGAAGAGGAGGTTGTGGAAGAACCCGCCCCCGCCGAACCCCCCAAGCCCACCGCCGAAGATCTGCTGGCCGAAATCCGGGATCTTCTTAAGAAGGACAACTAAATTATGATTACCGATTTTTCCATTGACCGTCCGGTCATCACCCGCGTGATGACCGGCGCGGATTTTGGGGTCCTGCCGGAAAACGCCGACAACACCCTGGCCCTGCAATCCGCTTTTGATTACATGAAAGCCAACCCCGGCACCCACCTGAAGCTGGAAAGAGCCGTCTACCGTTTCTCCGAACCCCGGAAAATGGTGATGGATTCCATCACCGACGGCATTTTTGATGGGAATGGTGCCGAACTGCTCTTCTCCGCCAAGGGCCACTTCACCCTGGTAAACTGCAAGCGCTTTATGGTTCAAAACCTCTTTGTGGATTGGGATTGGGATGGTGCATACCGCCTGGCCGACATGATCCGTGTAGTGGAAAAAGGCCCCTATCACACCAAATTCCAGCACTTTGAGGTGGATGAAGTACAGCAGATTCCCTGGCAGTCCATCAACCAGTACGACCCGGTCACCCTGACCCCGGGTTGCGAGGACGGCAAGGAGTACGAGATCAACTACCTGACCCCCGCCACCCGAAGCATCGAATATCCCGGCGGAAATTATTCCATTCTGCACCACGATGGTCTCCTGCAGGACGTGGAGATCGGCGAAGTCTATTGCCTGCGTTACGAAATGTACGGTACCAACGCCTTCGTCACCACTGCCTCGGAGCATATCACCTTTGAGGACGTAACCGTTTGGTCTACCCCGGGCATGGCGTTCATCGTCACCGGTGCCACCAAGTATTTCCACTTCAATCGTTGCGTGGTGGCCATCCGTCCGGGTACCAACCGCAACATGTCGGCCACCACCGACTCCATGCACATCGGCAATACTGGCGGTTTCGCCATTGTGGAAAATTGTGACTTTGGCTGGGCAGGAGATGACGGCATCAATATCCACGACAACGTGGGATTGATCACCGAAAAGATCGATGACACCACCTTCATCGTTCAGACCCGTCTAAGCTGTGTAGTAGGAGATGAAATCGGCCTTCTTCGGGACGACGTTTACGACATCGAATTCACCGCCTTTGTCAAGGAGCTGACCCCCGTGGGAAACGGGCTCCAGAAGATCGTATTTGATCGTCCCCTCCCCGAAGGAACCGAAAAAAACTGGATCACCTTCAACACCAAATTCTCCACCCGCAACTACATTTTCCGCAACAACTACTTCCACGAAAACCGCGCCCGCGGTCTTCTCCTGGGTGCCAGCTGCGGCCTTGTGGAAAACAACGTGATCTATAAAACCCAAGGTCCTGCCATCTGGACGGTGGTAGATATTGAACCCCGCTGGTCGGAGGGCACCGGTGTCCACGACCTGACGGTGCGAAACAACAAATTCATCGATTGTGACGTAAACCAGTGGGCCTCCTGTGTTTACATCCGTACCCTGATCCCCGCCGGGGATTCGGATGCGGCGGTATTCCGGGACATCACCTTCGAAAACAATCTGTTTGAAAACTGCTCCTCCTACGCCATGTCCATCCGTTCCGCCGGAAACGTGCGCCTGATTGGCAACACCTTCCGTCTGTCGGCCCCCCGCAAAACCGAAAACAAGGAACGGAATGCCGTGGAAATTGAAAAATCCCGGGACATCGAGATCCGGGACAACACCGTGGTCAAGACCCGTTATTACAAGGGGCCTCTGACCCGCAACCGCAACACCCATTTTAACAAAGGTCTTTTGAAATGCACCCTGGAACGGGAACCCCTCACCATCTACGCCGATGATGTGACCTCCTATCGGGTGTCGGGCACCAAACTGGTGGAAGACCATTGAAAGGAACGACAAACTTGTCCCACGATTATTTGATCAAAGCCTTATCTGCCGACGGTTTCGTCAACATTTGTGCCATTGACAGCACCAAAATGGTGGAGGAAGCCCGTCGGATCCACAACGCCTCCCCCACGGCAGCTGCCGCCCTGGGAAGATGCCTTACCGCTGCAGCCATGATGGGCAGCGACTTGAAGGGATCCCGCTCCTCGGTCACCCTGCGTATCAAGGGCGGTGGCCCCATTGGCACCATCATCTGCTCCTGCGGCGAAGACGGTTGCCCCCGAGGTACCGTTACCGACTTTACCGTAGATCCTCCCCGCAAGCCCTCCGGTAAACTGGACGTAGGTGCCGCCGTTGGCACCGATGGCTACCTGGAGGTCATCCGGGACGTGGGTATGCGGGAGCCCTATGCCGGCCGCGTCCCCCTGGTCAGCGGTGAAATTGCCGAAGATTTGACCAGCTATTATTTCCAGAGCGAGCAAAGTCCCGGTGTCTGCGGGTTGGGTGTGCTGACCCAGAATGGCAAGGTCACCTGTGCCGGTGGTTACCTGATTCGCCTCCTGCCCGGTACTCCCGACGAGGTGATCGACGAGCTGGAAAAGTGCGCCCCCCTCTTCGTCCCCGCCACCGAACTACTTTCGGGCGGAGCCACCCCGGAGGATATCATTTCCATTCTGCTACCCGGTTTTGACATGAAGATTCTGGAAGAAAGCCGCAAGCCGGTGGAATACCGCTGTACCTGCTCCCGGGATCGGGTCACAAAAGCCCTGGTAAGCCTGGGTAAGGCCGAGCTTTTGAAATTTGCAAGCGAATGCGAAGTAGAACCCGCCGAAATCAACTGCGAATTCTGCGACAAAACCTACGTATTCCGGGCTCCGGAGATCCGAGAGCTGGCAGAAAGCGCTTCCCGACCCTAAGCATTTTCCGCCGTACCCCTTTTCGGGTACGGCATTTTTTGTTTTTTGATTGAACCTTTTGATGGCTTGTTTTCGTCTTATATAGCGAAATCGATTTCAACCCAAAAACTTTGCTGGAAGGAGGTGATTCCGTGACCGAATTTGATGCCCTCTTGAGGGAGCACATTGGCGCTTTGGAGCGCTTTGTCAATTTCAAAATCCATCACAGGCAGGATGCAGAGGACGTGTTACAGGAGGTTTGCCTGACCGCCGCCCAGAGATTTGACACCTTACAAAATCCCGCCGCCTTCAAGCCCTGGATCCTTCGCATTGCCCAAAACAAATGTACCGACTATTATCGCAAGGCCGCCAAAAGGATGCAGATCTCCCTGGACGCCCTTTCCGAATCTGCTCTGGTCACCGGTCGCATGGGCCCCACGGTTCAGAACGTGGTCCGGGAAACCCTGGATGCCCTTGGGGATAAAGACAAGCAGATCCTCTATCTTTGGTTTTTCAAAGGCCTTTCGGGGGAGGATATTGCAAAACGGCTTGGTCTTCCCCTTGGCACGGTAAAAAGTCGGCTCCATTATGCAAAGGAGCACTTTCGGTCCCGTTATCCCTTCCCACCCATTCCAAAAGGAGAGATCAATATGTCAAAATTACCGCTTACCCTTCCCCCTTATACCATCGAACAAACCGCCCTTCCTCCCTTCCCGGTTAAATGGGAGGAGCTGCAGGGTTGGATGCTGGTTCCCCGTCTGGGAGAAAGCCTATCCTGGGGCTTATATAATGCAGCCTCCCGCTCCCGCACCGAGTACACCGAAATGAAGGTCCTTGGCAAGGCCGAGATCCACGGCATCGAAGGAGTGGAGTTTTCCGCCGTCCAATACGATGCGGAGGATTACTACCGGACCGGTTCGGTGGATAAAATGGAACGCCGTTTTGTGGCCCAGCTCACCGATACCCACAGCCGTTTTTTAGCCGAATGCCACATGGAAAACGGTGTCCGGAAGCTCTACACTTTTCTGGATGGAGATAGCTTCCTGGAAAACTGGGGCTTTGGAGAGGATAACTGTGGAAACGAAGTCCATCTCACCCCAAAGGGTCTTCTACACCGTGACGGAAACACTATTACCGGCAGTACTCCCAAGGAGATCGTGGACGTTGTGGGCCGTTATACCGTTACCATTGCGGGCAAGTCCTACGACACCATCTGCGTTATGGATATCCAATGCTTCAACGACGGGGTAGCCTCCGAGCAGTATCTGGATCAAAACGGCCGCACCGTGTTGTGGCGCCGGTTCAATCAGAACGATTGGGCTTTTTCCCGCTATGGCAAGCTCTGGACCGAAATGCTTCCCGAAAACGAACGGTTGACCATCAATGGCGTTCCCTACGTCCACTGGTACGACTGTGTCAGCGACTACGTTTTACTTTGAGGTGTCAGATGGATCTTCACAAAATACGTAATACCACACTCCAATTTTATTCTCATTTTTGCGGAACCAATATCGCAGAATTGGAATCAGGTATCCATTTCATCCGTTCCCCGGAACGGGACAAACCGCTAAAAGGCCTCGGTGAAAACAAATACTCGCTTTTTATCCTTGTGAAGGACGCTTTATCGGTCATTTCCTATTCGCCGGATCATCAAGCTTTTGTAGATGGCTTGACGGGACACAGTACGGAAGAGATTCTATCTGCCGCCAAACAAAGCGGCAAGTTCAGACATATGCGGCTATTCCTGTTTCACGGCGAAACCGTCTTTCAATATGGCAATGCCAAAATACTGGAGGCTTCGGATTATCCTCTTTTTGAAACCTTTTTCCGCTCGGCCTATCCTTCAGCCAATCCGGATGGATGGTTGCATGAGTATTTTTCCGAAAAAGCGGCGAAGGAATATTTGGCTGGATATATGAAGGAGGGTCGATTGGTATCGGTATGCGACGCACCGGATATGCCATATATGGAAGATCAAATACAACACACAGGCATTATGACTTTACCCGAAGAGCGCAGAAAGGGCTACGCCCGGAGCACCGCCGCGCTGTCTACCCATCATTTACTTGAAATGGGAGTTTGTCCCCAATGGGAATGCAGCGCCCAAAACACAGCCTCATGCAAGCTTGCCCAAGCTCTTGGGTACAGGGAATACGCCCAGGCCTATATATGGGAGGAGCACGCTTGAAAATTGGATTGGTCTCTTACGAATTCCGAAACCAGGACACCGAATTCAATCTGACGCAAATTGAGAAAGCGCTCCAGTCTGTTTCCGGTAAGGTTGATCTCCTCTGCTTTGGAGAAGCATTTTTGCAGGGATTCGATGCGTTACGGTGGGACTTCCATATGGATCAGCATATTGCGCTTCCCCAGAATTCTGCAATCATAGGGAAGCTTTGCAACCTGACCCTTCAATATGGCATCGCCTTGCTGGTGGGATATATAGAATCATTCCAGGGCTGCATCTATTCGTCCTGCGTCGTCATCGATCAGGGAAAAGTCATCTTCAACTATAGGCGTATCTCCGCGGGATGGAAAGCCCCCCTTGCCGATAGCCACTATTGCGAAGGGCGTGACGTACCAGAATTCCAACTTCGTGGCAACCATTTCAAAATAGCGCTATGCGGTGATATGTGGGATTTCCCTCTGCGTTTCAAAACGGATCACATTTTGATATGGCCGATATACGTTAACTTCAGCCTGTGCGAATGGGCGAAATACGAAAATGAATATGCAAAACAAGCCTCTATCGCCTCAAGATATACGCTCATGATCAATTCCCTCTCCCACTCCCCCAAATCGCATGGAGGGGCGTTCTTCTTCGTTGACGGCAAGATCGTTCAAAAAACGGATTATGATAAGGAGACAATCTTGCTCATTGATATGTAGCCTGCCGTTTGTTCTTTCTTCATAATCGCGTATCACTATCATAACTACGGAGATTCTCTATGATCAAAATCATCGACACCTTTGACCAAGTCCAGTCCCTTCTATCCGGGGCTTCCTTTGACCTTGATACATGGAAAAGCTACGTGAATTCCATTTACAGCAATTCCGCAAAACTCTTTCTGGACGATATGCAGGAGCTGCTCTCCTGCGGATATACCTTTGAAAAAGATTTTTTACCGGTTATTCTTGCGGTCCGGAATCACCCAAAGCTTTCTGAATTACACCAATCCTTCCGGGCAGTCACAAACCGGCTAAATGAACGGGTATTAGATGCTTTTGGCAAAGAATTGGATATTGAAATCGTTTTGTACCTGGGTCTTTGCAACGGCGCAGGCTGGGTCACTACCGTGAACGATAAAAATGTAATTCTTTTGGGCATGGAAAAGATTTTAGAACTTGATTGGCAGGATGAGGACAATATGCGTGGGCTCATCTACCACGAGCTGGGGCATGCGTATCACATGCAACACGGAACCTTTCACCAACCGGCAGATGACAGCATCGGACACTTCCTGTGGCAGCTCTTCACCGAAGGGATTGCCATGACCTTTGAGCAGATTCTGGTGGGTTCCCCCGACTACTATCACCAGGATAAGGACGGTTGGAAAGATTGGTGCGACGCCCACCTTGTCAAAATCGTCACCGATTTCCAATCCGACCTGCCCACCATGACCCGAACCTCCCAGCGCTATTTTGGTGACTGGGTTCGTTATCAGGAACACGGGGATGTGGGATACTATCTGGGAGCCAGGTTCATCCATTTTCTCCTGGGGCAATATACCTTCGCACAATTGATTCATTTTCCCATTTCGGATATCCAGCGTTTCTTCACGGAATTCTGTGAGTCCTTTTCTTGATCCTATCAGGGAGCCGTTCCCCCCGGAACAGCTCCCTTCCTTCTTTACTTTCCCCGGGTAAAATGATATAATATCCTTAAAATTCATCGTTTTGAGGTGGTTCCCATGAACTACAAGCGTACCCGGTTTGCCTGTTTTTATTCCTACGTGGCGACAGCGGCGGTTTTCAGTCTGCCTCCCATTCTCTTCAATACCTTCCGGGAAATGTACGGTATTTCCTACACCCTGCTTGGGACCCTGGTTTTGGTGAATTTCTTTACCCAATTAGGGGTAGATCTGCTTTTTACCTTCTTCCCCAAATATTTTAACATTCGGGTTACCATGTGTACCATGCCCTTTCTGGCTACGGCTGGCTTTTTGATCTATGCCCTGGTCCCCACCTTCTTCCCGGATATTGCCTACCTGGGACTGCTTTTGGGAACCATCACCTTCTCTCTGGCCGCCGGTCTTGGGGAGGTGTTCCTCAGCCCCACCATCGCCGCCCTGCCCTCGGAGCATCCCGACCGGGATATGAGCACCCTGCACTCCCTTTACGGCTACGGTGTGGTTATGGTGGTGGGTGTCAGCACCCTGTTTTTGCAGGTCTTTGGACGGGAAAACTGGATGTATCTGACCCTGATCTGGGCCGCTTTGCCCATTGTCACCAGCATTCTCTTCTTCACCTCCCCCTTCCCCGAAATGAATCTGACCCACTCGGCCTCCTCCCCTAAGGGCGTTAAGATGCGTAACATCGGAATTGCCCTGTGCTTTGGATGCATTTTCTTTGGCAGTGCCGCCGAAAACGGCATGACCAACTGGATCAGTAGCTTTATTGAAAGTGCTCTGCACATCCCCAAGGCCGCCGGTGACCTTTTGGGGCTGGCTCTGTTTGCCATTCTTCTGGCCTTTACCCGCACGATTTACGCCAAATATGGGCGCAACATCTACAAGATCCTGTTCCTTGGCATGCTTGCCGCCACCGCCTGCTATCTGGTTGCGGGCCTTGCTTCAAACGCCATCGTCGCCATGATCGCCTGCGTCGTCACCGGCATCAGCACCTCCATGCTGTGGCCCGGCACCCTGATCTACATGGAAGAAAAGATTCCCAATCCCGGAGTGGTTGCCTACGCTCTGATGGCCGCCGGGGGCGACACCGGGGCTTCGGTGGCCCCCCAGTTGATGGGGGCCATTGTGGACACCGTTTCGGCAAGCGAATGGGGTACCTCCCTGGCCGCCACCCTTTCCCTCTCCCCCGAACAGATCGGCATGAAAACCAGCATGATCCTTTCGGCCATATTCCCCTTCATTGGTATTTTCCTGCTTCTTTACATGAATCGTTTCTTCAAAAAGAACAAGATTACAGAGGACTAACTCTTCATTTCACACAAAAAGCACACTTTCTGTCGAAAGTGTGCTTTTTACATACTTGTTAGAATGCCGCAATCAACCAGACAATGCCGTAGATCACCGGCTGATGAATCAGGTAGATCCAAATGCTTTTGCGGCCCACCGCATCCATCCCAGGAATATTGATCTTGTAAAACCAGTCGGGGAATTTTCCCGCCGTGATCTTTTTACCCATCCAAACACCAAAGAGGTAGAGGAAGAAGAAGGGTACCATGGGAAAATAGTCGCTGGAGGCGTAGTGTGTATTTCGAAATCCCAGCCAGGCAAGTCCCTCCACGTCATAAACCGACTGGTGCACCGTGGCATAGGTCCAAACGTAAAGGAGAAACATCACCAATGGAAACAGACCATCCGGAATACGGCAAGCCCTGCGAGCTTTTTCCAAGGCTGGCTCCGCCATGCGGATGAAGTGGTAGAGAATGGCCGCCAGCCCCAGGAAATGGAGCACGCCAAAGCGCACAAACATGTGCTGATCCAAGACCCAGGTCACCAGGGTAATCGCCCAGGCTTCCCCGAACAGGATCAATCCCCGCTTCAGGTTGTTCCGGGAGAAATTTACCGAAATCCCCGAAAAAGCCACCAGGGTGGAGTAGCACACCACGTGTACCGCCTCCATCAGAGGATGGGTAAGCCAGATCTTTTCGATCAGGCCAAACATCCACAGATCGTAAAGCAGGTGATAGAGCACCACGTAAAGGATCATGATCCCCCGGACCGCATCGATGATGGGGATCCGTCGGGCTTTTCCGTAGATTGGGGCAGCACTCATGGGATATTCACCAAAGCCGCCACAGGGTAGTGGTCCGAAAGGTAGCGTCCATCCCGGGTTTGATCCCAAAGGCAAACCGACTCCGCCGAAATCCCGGCCGATGCAAAAATATAGTCGATTTTCAGACTTTCCTCCCGGCGACCGTAGTCATGGAAGGTTCCCCCAAGCCCCTCTGCCAGGTCCCGCAACCCTTCCTTGGTGAGCTTTTGGATTTCCTCCGCATCGGGAGTGGCGTTGAAGTCCCCAGTGAAGAGAAAGGGAAGACCAAGACGTTCCCCATCCTCCTTTAGGCGCTTGAGTACCAGGTCGGAGCTTTGGATACGAGCCAAAACGCCCTCATGGTCGGTGTGGAGATTATAGACCAGGAAACTTTTCCCGTCCCCGGTGTCGGTCAGGGATACCATGGTACACACCCGAGGGCAGGGACTCTGGTCCTCCGGGAAGCGGCTTCCCGGAGTATAGATAGTGGGAGAAAGCCAGAAGGTATCGCACTCATTCAGGTTAAAGCGATTCTTGCGGAAGGCAATCACCGAGCTTTCCCCAAATCGGTCGGCATCCCGTCCGCCGCCCACGATATAGTAATCGTTCAAATTGTCCCGCAATGCCTCCCGCATATGCTGAAGGCACTCCTGGAATCCGATGATATCGGGGGCTTCGACCCGGATGGTATCCAGGATAAAGGGCAGGCGGTGGCAGAATTGCTGGGCTCCATCGTTCGGCGTGTCATAACGCAGATTGAAGCTTACAATCTTATACATAGGCAATCCCCCTGTATTTCTTACACGTTGAAGCGGAAAAGGACAATGTCCCCATCCTTCATGATGTATTCCTTGCCTTCACTGCGAACCAGGCCACGCTCTTTAGCCGTGGTCATGTTTTCGCCGCAATCCATGAAGTCCTGGAAGGAGATGACTTCTGCCCGGATGAACCCCCGTTCGAAGTCGGAGTGAATGGTACCTGCCGCCTTGGGGGCCTTGGTTCCCTTGCGGATGGTCCAGGCACGGCACTCGTCCTTACCGGAGGTCAGGAAGGAAATGAGACCAAGAAGGGCATAGGATTCGGTGATCAGACGATCCAGGCCCGATTCTTCCACCCCCAATTCCTCCAGGAACATGGCCTGATCCTCGGGATCCAGGGTAGCGATTTCTTCTTCGGTCTTGGCGCAGATGGGAAGGATACTGGCCCCTTCCTTGGCCGCCACTTCGGCAACCGCGGCATAGAGAGGATTCTCCTTGTAGCCACCGGCAAAATCCTCTTCGCTCATGTTGGCGGCATAAATGATGGGCTTGTTGGAAAGGAGGGAGATGGTGGAAATGATTTCCTTTTCATCGTCTTCCGCATCAAATACACGGGCGGAAAGCCCTTCTTCCAGGTGGGCCTTCAGCCGTTCCAGCAGAGCCACCTCGGCTTCCAGCTTTTTGTCGGCCCGGGCGGCCTTGCGGGATTTATCAATACGGCGTTCCAGCACTTCCAGGTCGGAAAGAATCAGCTCCAGATTGATGGTTTCAATATCCCGGGCAGCATCCACACTACCATCCACGTGGATGACGTTTTCGTCCTCAAAGCAACGCACCACGTGTACCACAGCATCCACTTCCCGGATGTTGGCCAGGAATTTGTTGCCCAGACCTTCACCCTTGCTGGCGCCACGCACCAAACCGGCAATGTCGCAGAACTCGATCACAGCAGGGGTCGTCTTATCGGGCTGGTAAAGCCGGGACAGCTCATCCAGGCGCTTGTCAGGTACCGGTACCACCCCGATATTAGGGTCAATGGTGCAGAAGGGGTAGTTTGCCACGTCGGCACCGGCTTTTGTCAATGCGTTAAAGAGAGTACTTTTCCCCACGTTGGGAAGTCCAATAATTCCAAGTTTCATATTTTTCCATTCCTTTCGGACAAATATTCCAGATTGGCGTAGGCATTTTCGTCCAGCCCCACGGTTTTTCCCGCAAGGAGGTCGTAATACCCCTGGGAGGCGATCATGGCTGCGTTGTCCCCACACACCGCCAGGGGCGGAACGTAAAGGGTGACCCCGTACTTTTGGGCCGATTCTTCCAGCCGTTCCCGCAGACGGGAATTGGCGGCAACACCGCCCCCCACCACGAAGATCTTGCTTTTTTCGGCCTTAACGGCATATTCGAACCGGGACACCAGCATATCGGCCACCGCTTCACAGAAGGAGGCCGCCAGCACTTCCCGTTCAATTTCTTCGCCTTTTTGCTCGGCGGTATGTATCTTATTGATGACTGCGGTTTTGAGCCCCGAGAAGGAGGTATCGTAGGGGGCATCCTCAAACACCGGGCGGGGCAGGGGGAAGCGACGCATACACTCTTCCACGCCATACTGTTCCCGGCCAAGCTTCGCAAGCCGGTCAATCTCCTTACCACCAGGATAGGGAATGCCCAAAACCCGGGCCACCTTGTCAAAGGCTTCCCCTGCGGCATCGTCCCGGGTGGAACCCAGAACCGTCATGTCGCAATAGTCAGCCACACGGATGAAGAAAGTATTGCCGCCCGAAACCGAAAGAGCCGTGAAGGGGGGCTTGAGCTCCGGAAAGGCCAGGTAGGCCGCCGCAATGTGTCCGGCAATGTGGTTCACCGTGACAAGGGGGATGCCCAACGCATAGGCTGCACCCTTGGCAAAGGAAAGACCGGTGAGTAGCGCGCCGATCAGTCCCGGACGGTTGGTGCAGGCAATGGCAGTCAGGTCCTTTTTTGTAATACCTGCATTCCGGATGGCTTCTTCTGCCAGACCCGCTATGGTTTCCAGGTGCTTGCGGGAGGCAATTTCGGGAACCACTCCCCCGTACACCTTATGAATTTCGATTTGCGACAGGGTTTCCACCGAAAGGACCCGTCGTCCGTCCTCCACCACGGCGATGGAGGTTTCGTCGCAGGAGGATTCGATTCCCAAAAGAATCATAGATTCACCTTCTTATAAAATCGGGTCAGAAGCAGGGCGTGTTCGGTGGGATTTTGATAGTAATTCTTCCGAAGACCCACTTCCTCAAAGGACAAGCTTTTGTAAAGCGAAATGGCGGGAACATTGCTTTCCCTCACTTCCAGGGTAACAAAAGCCAACTGGGCATTCTCCGCCCCCTTCAGCAGAGCATCCATCAGCTGTCGGGCAATGCCTTGGCGACGGTAGTCGGGATGAACGCAAAGATTCATAATGTATCCCTCGTCCAAAACCGACTGCATACCCACGTAGCCCACCAAAGTCTGCCCGTCAAAGGCCCCAAAGTAGATTCCCTCCGGCTTGGTCAGTTCCTCCCACATCATGGTGGGAGAGGTGGGGGTATGGAAGCAGAGTCCTTCCAAATCGGAAGCGGCCTGGGCCATATCGGCGGCCATCGGACGGATTTCAATCTGTTCCATGGGCTTACTCCTTTGCTTCTGCAAGGCGGACCAGAATATCATCCAGCATACCTGCAACCCGGCGGTAATCCGAATCATCCCCGCCGTAGGGATCGGGAATCTCCGGATCCAAAGCAGAGATCCTCTTCTTCAGCTCGGGGCTCTTTTCCAACAGCTCGGTCAAATACTGAGCCTGATACTTGGTCATGGTGATGATCATCAAGGCATATTTCAGGAGATCATAGGATATTTCGGTGGTGCGATGCTCCTCCAGGGAAATGCCGTAGGCTTCCATGGCTTCTATGGCGCCCCAGTCAGCCTCCTCCCCTTCGATGGCATGGATGCCACAGGACTTTGCCCGCAGGGTCAGACCGTTTTGGGCGGCATAATGGTTGAAAAAGGCTTCTGCCATGGCACTGCGGCAGGTATTGCGGTCACATACAAAAAGAATATAGGGCTGCATGGCGTTTCTCCTTTCTTATTGCTTCGCTTCGTACCAGGTTTTCCCCACGCCGGCATCGGCTTCCAGGGTCACCCGGTAGCTTACTACCGACTCCATCTCTTCCTTCACCAGGCGTTTGACCAGTTCCACTTCCTCCTCCGGTGTTTCCACGATCAGTTCGTCGTGAATTTGCAGAATCAGGCGGGAGCGGGGGCTATCGTTTTTGAGTCGGTTATGAATCTTGATCATGGCAAGCTTGATCACGTCGGCCGCGGTCCCTTGGATGGGAGCATTCAGAGCAATACGTTCCGCTGCCGAGCGGAGATTGAAATTCTTGGCCTTGATATCGGGGATATAGCGGCGGCGGCCAAACAAGGTTTCCACAAATCCGGTTTCCCTGGCCTTTTCCACCACGTCCTTCATATACTGCTTCACCCCAGGATAGCTTTCCAGGTAGCGTTCGATATACTCCTTGGCTTCCTTCCGGGAAACCCCAATGTCCTCCGCCAGGGCAAAATCCGAGATACCGTAGATGATACCAAAGTTGACTGCCTTGGCGCTGGATCGCATTTCGGGGGTCACGGCAAAGGGAGGAACCCCAAATACCTGGGAGGCAGTTAAGGTATGAATATCCTGTCCCTCTTCAAAAGCCTCTATCATATTCTCGTCCCCGGCAATATGGGCCAACAGACGAAGCTCAATTTGAGAGTAGTCGGCATCCACCAGCACATAGCCCGGAGGCGCCACAAACATTTTCCGAAGTTCCCGCCCAAGGGGAGTCCGCACCGGGATATTCTGCAGATTGGGTTCAGATGAGGAAATGCGGCCGGTAATGGCACCGGTCTGGAAGAAGGTGGAATGGACCCTTCCGTCCCGCTCCGAAATGCCCCGTGCAAGTCCGTCGGCATAGGTCGCTTTCAGCTTGGTCAGGCTTCGATATTCCAGAATCAGGTTGATGATCTCGCTTCTGGGGGCCAGCTTTTTCAAAACGTCCGCATCGGTGGAATAACCCGATTTGGTCTTCTTAATCACCGGCAGACCCATCTTTTCAAACAGAATTTCCCCCAGTTGCTTAGGAGAATGAATGTTAAATTTTTCCCCGGCAATGGCATAAATACGCTCTTCGTTGTCGGCAGCCAGCAACGCCAGAGCACTGCCATAATCCGCCAAAGTCTCGGTATCCAGGGAAAAGCCATAGAACTCCATCCCAGCAATCACCCGGGACAGGGGGATTTCCATGTCATAATAAAGCTCCCGGAAATCCTCCAGTTGAGGACGGAGCTCTGCCTCCAGGGCGTAGGCTACCACGGCTTCCTTGCCGGATTCCGGTTCTTCTCCATAATAACGACGGGCAAGACTCTTCAAATCCTGGGGCAGAGAAAGTACCGCCGCCCCGGTGAGGGTATCGAAGAAGGGGCCCACCGCCTCCAGCCCCTCCCATAACAGGAGAGAATGGGCGCTTTTCAGGTCGTGGGTAATTTTTTCCCCAGCACTGCCGAAGTAAGTCGCAAGCAGATCGTGATAACCATCTTCATTGGCAAGCTTGGCGTACAGATTGGTACCGTCAAATACTGTAAACCCATCGGGAGTCAGGGTAAATGCGGTCTTTTCCCCGGGCATAAAGTCCGCCGGGAAGGGTTCGCTTTCGGGGTATTCCAGCGCAGGCACGGTTGTGTTTTCGTCCTTTTGAATCCCCAGCCGATCCAGAAGGGAAAAAAGTCCAAGGGCGCTGAATCGGTCAAAGGCTTCGGGCTTTGGTTCCCCGGACAAAATGGCATCCTCCGGTTTGAAATCCACCGGCACTCTCCGATTGATTTCGGCAAGCTTGCGGCTGAGAATCGCACTTTCCCGTCCGGCTTCCAGCTTTGTCCGGACCGACTTTGTCAACGTCAACCCTTCCAGGTTTTCATAAAGGGCATCCACACTATGATTTTGGGCAATCAGCGACAATGCGGTCTTTTCACCGATTCCCGCCACACCGGGAATATTATCCGACCGGTCTCCCATCAACGCCTTTACATCGATGAGTTCCTTGGGCATGACTCCAAATTCCAGCAGGATCTTCAAGGGGTCGTAATCTACGGTAACGGGTTGCCCCGCCTTGGTGGTAGCGATTTTCACCTTGGTGTGATCCCCCGCCAGCTGCAGAGAGTCCCGGTCACCGGTGAGGATCACCGCTTCGTGTCCGGTTTCCTCCATGGTTTGGGACAGGGTACCAAGTAAATCGTCGGCTTCGTAACCTGCAAGCTCCAGCCTGGCAATGCCAACCAGGTCCAAAAGTTCCTTCATCAGGGGAATCTGGGCAATCAGTTCGGGTGGGGTGGGAGAGCGCCCTGCCTTGTAGGCGTCAAACATCTCCTTGCGGAAGGTGGGAGCATGCACGTCGAAGCAAACGCAAACTCCGTCGGGTTTTTCCTCGGCGGCCACCTTGATATAGGTGTTAAAAAAGCCAAGTACCGCATTGGTAAAACTGCCATCGGGAGCAGTCAGCAGGCGAATACCGTAGAAAGCACGGCTGAGCATGCTGTTGCCATCGATCAACAGAAATTTCATTGTTCATCCTCCCGATGCGAAAAATCCTTGTAATAGGGTTCCCGAGTCATATTGGACCGGGTATAATCCATGAAGCATACCGTGGCCATGCGATAATAGACCACCAGAAAAACATAAACAAATAACAGGCAGGATCCTGCCAGCACCCAGGGAATAAAACTTACCAAAAGCAGAAAATACTGCGGAAGGATCGAAAGCATCAACTTGACAGAATACTTTAAGCATTTGAAAAATCCCCTGTGTCCCACGTCGCAAAGTATATAGGGCAAAGCGGCAAAGGGAAGGGAAACCAATCCGCAGATGGCCAGGAGAATCAGCGCCATGGAAATCCCTCGGGTATCCACCGGGATGCTTTCCACAAACAGACCGGCCTTGCCGGCTTCCACCAAAAGACGATCCAATTCCTGGTTCATGTAGTACACAGGCAGTACACCAATGGGGAAGGTAACAACGTCGAAGCCCAGCTGCCAAAGAGCGAACTTACCGGCAACCTTCAGTCGGTCCCGACGGGCATACCAAGAGAAAATTCCAAGGAAGGGACCGGGTTCTCCCCGGGAACCCCGCAGGAAATACCAGGCAACTCCAAGCTCCAGAGGTGCCAAAAGTATCTGGGCCAAAAGATAGGCAATTTCAAAGCTGAGGGAAATTTCCATACCAAAAAGGCTCACCTGGGTACGGTTTCCAACCAGGAGAAGGTCCAGGGCAGAAAGCACCATAGAGATCCCCATTTGTACGGCAAAAAGCGCTAAAGCGGCTGCTAACAGCCGCCATAAATAACGCAATGATAGAAAGCGTGCCCGCGCTTTGATATGTCCAAGAGGACTCATGGGACGATTTTCCGTCATATTTTTCCTTTCTGAAATAGAGAGAGTGCTTACCGCGAGCCCGGATCCGCCTGCCCTGCGCCTTCTCCCACGTCGGGTTCTTCGGTGGAGGGAGAGGTTTCGGTTTCACTGGTGGGAGGTTCGGGAGTCGTCGTGGTTTCGGGTTCGCTGGTGGGAGGTTCGGGCTTTGTAGTAGGTTCGGTTGAGGGTGTGTTCGGAGTCGTCGTAGTGGGTTCCGAAGTCACCGGCGCATTGGGATCCATAGGTTCGCCCTTTTCATCCAAAATGGGTTCACCCTTTTCATTCAGGTAACAGGCAATGTAGGTAACCTTATCCTGGGTCTTGTAGCTGGAATCGTTCACTTTCTTGCGGGATACTTCGGTCCCGTTTTCGTCATAGGTGATCAGATAGGTGGAACAGGTATAGCCCTTCTTACCCCCTGTGACCTTCTTTTCACCCAGCTTTTCCAGTTCGTATTCCAGGGCTTCCTCGCCGCCCAGGGCGATATACTTGGTTTCTTCCTTGAACTCCTTGGTGGAGTTGGTGGTGGTGGAAAGCTTATACTTGTAGGAGTCGGTTTTGGTGCCAAGCACCTTCACCGTCAGACTGCTGCCGCTGACTTCCGCAAGAATCTTGATGGGATAGTCTGTGTCGTTTTTGAAGCGATAATCCAAGGACCCCCAGTAAACGGTGGCATCCTGGCCAAGGGGTGTGTAGGTTACAGCAAAGCGATGGGGCGCGCGTTCCACCTGCTCCAGGTTGGTGAGCAGGGTCGCCATATAGATGGTGCTGGAAACCTGGCAGATGCCGCCGCCGATTTCATCCACCACTTCGCCCTTCACAAAGGTACCGGCTTTTTTGAAGCCCCTGGCTTCGGTGCGCTGGCCAACCGCCTGATTGAAGGAGAAAACCTCTCCCGGCATCAGTTCAAGACCATTCACCGACTGACTGGCAAGTTTGACGTTTGCAGTACGGTTCTTTTCGCTGGTGAGTTTGGTGGTAACCGAGCTGAGTACATTCTTGTAAATCGAATTTTGCAGAGATTCGGTGGTCACCTGGGGATTGGTCTTGATAAGCAGGAACTCAAACACCTTTTTGTCTCCCGCAGATGCCAGTTCGGCCTTGGCGGCCTCCAGGTCAAAGGAAATACCCACGGTTTCGGGCTGAATCCGGTATTTGAGCTTACCGCTATAGTTTGCCATATCAAAGCCTTCCAGGGTCTCTTCGGTTCCCCACTCGGCGGGAACGTATTCCATATAGGCATCCTTGGGTTCCACAAAGACGCTCTGGTAAATTTCTTCAATCTTCAGGTTCTGGGGCGTCATCTGCACAGGAGTTGCCAGATATTCGGTAAAGTCCCCTGCCAACAATTTTTCCCCAAGATCATTATGGATGGTTGCGATATCCAATACGTAGCCGTTATTGGAGAGGTCAATCTTCACTGAAAGCTCGGTCAGTTCGTAGCTGTTAACCGATATCTTATCCTCCACCATGGTAGCAAACTCTTCCACCTTGGCAAGCAGGAGGGCATCATCATAGGAACCCACCGTGGGAATATCGATCCGGCCGGCTTTCCCCTTCAGAAGCTTGCGCTGATCTTTGCCTTCCAGGTCCTTGCCATAATTCACGGCTTCCCGGGCAGCAGAGATAGCATCTACCTTCATCCCTACATCACTGCCGTAAATGGGGAGCACGTCGTTACCGTAGGTCAGGTCGATTTTATTTTCCTGGTAATATTTTGCCGCTGCTTCCTCGATGGCAATCCGGGCTTCCTCTTCCGTCATACCCGAAAGCTCCACTCCGGCAGCATAGATATTGGGATAAACCTTATCGTCATAATCATCTGCCTTGAAGTAGGCAGAAAGGGCCACAATGGCCACCACGCCCAAAAGGACCAGCCCCGCCAGGGTACAGGCCAGAATTTGCATTTTTCTGCGTCTTTCCTGCTCCTTGCGGCGACGGATCCGCTCCCTTGCTCGGGCTGCGCTGGACATCGGGCGATTTTCATTTCGACTGGATGAAGTTCTGTTTGCCATTTTCTTTCTCCTAAAAAACCTGGGTATATCTTGGATGTATGATGATCGAATCTATCGTTATCTTCCGATTCATTCTGCCGGATCTCCCGCCTTATGGGGAAGATTTCGGCACTACCTTTATATTAACAAAAACGAGGGCTTTTGTCGAGACCTTTCGGACAAAAATTCATACGAATTTCGTTTTTTATTTTCAAATATTCTGTGTATTTCTCTTCCGTATTCCGGCGCTTTCTGGTAAAAAGGCCCCATTTGCCAGTCTTTTCCGTATTCTGACCGACAAATGGGGCCGTATTGCGTCTTTAACGTTGGAAAATTATTCTTCCGCTTCCCGTTTCACGCCCAAAAGGCTGAGGGATTCGGCTTCCCGTTCGTTCTTGAACTGGGTGGTGTAAAGGTTATAGTAGCGTCCGCCAAGAGCCATTAACTGGCGATGGCTGCCGGCTTCCACCACCTCACCCTTGTCAATGACCAGGATCCGGTCGCAGGAGCGAATGGTGGAAAGACGGTGGGCAATAATGAAGCTGGTGCGTCCATCCAGCACCCGTTCGATAGCCCGCTGAATCATGGCCTCGGTTTCGGTATCGATGGAGGAGGTAGCTTCGTCCAACACAAAGATGGCCGGATTTGCCAGAATGGCCCGGGCAAAAGAAATGAGCTGTTTTTCCCCGGTACTCAGACGGCCGCCGCCTTCACCCACTTCGGTTTCATAACCCTTTTCCAGGCGATTGATAAAGCTTGCGGCATCCACCATTTTGGCGACCTCTTCCACCTCTTCATCGGTGGCATCCAAACGACCATAGCGGATATTTTCCCGGATGGTGCCGGAGAAAAGCTGGGGCGACTGGAGCACGTAGCCAAGATTGGAATGGAGCCAAAGCTGACTGCGCTCCCGATAGTCCACACCGTCGATTTCGATGGTACCCTCGGTGGGTTCGTAGAAGCGGCAGATCAGGTTTACAATGGTGGACTTACCGCTGCCGGTTTCGCCAACCAAAGCAATGCGCTCTCCCTGCTTGATTTTCAAAGAGAAGTTGCGAAGGACCGTCTGCCCATCCTTGTACTTGAAGGTGACGTTTTTGAATTCCACATCCCCGCGAAGGGCCGGCCAGTTTTCGGTTTTTCCAACGAATTCGTCCCCAAACTTTTCCACCACTTCGGGAGTATCCTGGATATCCGACGGGGTATCCATCAGGGTAATGACACGTTCCACCGCCGCCTGGGCCGATTGCACTTCGGCAAAAATACGGGCCAGGTTGTTGATGGGTTCGAAGAAGTAACCGCCCAGGGTCATGAAGAAGCTGAATTCACCAAGGGTGATCACCCCGGCAAGCACATTTGCGCCGCCCTGCCAGAGAATCAAGCCGGTACCAATACTGCCGATGGTCATGATAATGGGCCAGTAGATGGCAGAGAAGACCGCCGCCTTGACGCTGTGGGTCTGCATATTTTCGGTAAGTCCGTAGAATTCCTTGTTGTTGGCTTCCTCTTGCACCAGGGTCTTGGTGGTTTTTGCACCCATGATACCCTCGTTGAAGGCGCCGGTGATTTTGGAGTTGGCACTGCGGACCAGACGGTAGTTTTTCAGAATCACCTTCTGGAAAAAGTAGCTGATGACCGCAATAAAGGGGGTAGTGGCGATCAGCATCAGTGCCAGCTTCCAGTTGGTAAAGAGCATGATGATGGCCGCCGTGATCATAAAGACCACGCTCCAGAAAATATCCACGCAGGACCAGGCGATGGTATCCGACAGGCGCTGGGCATCGCTGGTGAGGCGGGACATGATGTAACCCACAGGGGTCTTATCATAATAGGAGAAGGACAGGGTCTGCAGCTTTTCAAACGCCAGCCGGCGAAGTCTTGTGGTGAGCCCCAATTCCACCGCATTGGCGGAACGGATGAATCCATAGGTGGTAACAATCTGGAAGAGGACCACCGCCACGTAAAGAGCCATGTAAAGGGGAGCTCCGTCCCAGGTCTGAGGAATCAGGTTATGGTCGATCAGGTGGGACATGATCAGGGGATTGAGTACGTCACACAGGGAGGAGGCACTCATAAAGAAAAACACACAGAAAATATACTTGTAGAAGGGCTTTGCGTAGCGGATGATCTTTCCCCACATACGAAAGTCTACTTTTTTATCCACAAATTCTTCTTCGTTAATTCTGGGCATTGAGTGTTCCCTCCTCTCGTTCCACGGTTTCCACCATGCTTTGGATTTCGTAAATGCGCTTATACATACCTTCGATTTCGATCAGTTCCTGGTGGGTACCACAGGCAGAAATTCTGCCATCCTCCAGAACAATGATCTTATCAGCCCCGGACAGAGTACTGATGCGATGGGAAATGATGAAGGTGGTGATGCCTTCGCAACGGGTGTTGAGTTCTTCCCGGATCTTGGCGTCGGTTTCGGTATCCACCGCCGAAAGGGAGTCGTCGAAAATCAGTATATCGTTGTCCTTCATCAGGGTACGGGCAATGGCAACTCGCTGTTTCTGACCGCCCGAAAGGGTAACGCCCCGTTCACCCACCAGAGTTTCATAGCCCTCTTCAAAGCTTTCGATCACGTCGTGAACCGAAGCCACCGCCGCCATTTCCCGGACTCGCTCCGGTTCGGGAGTGGTGCAGGTGATACCGATGTTTTCCTCGATACTGCGGGAATACAGGAAGGGCTCCTGAAGTACGATACCAACCCGGCTTCGCAGATAATGCCGGTCGATATTCTTGATATCCACACCACCGATGGTAATTTTTCCCTCTTTGCAGTCGTAAAGACGCTGGAGGAGCTGGACCAGGGTGGATTTGCCCGATCCGGTAGGCCCAAGAATGGCCACGGTTTCCCCGGCTTTGGCAGTGAAGCTGACGTTTTTGAGTACCGGAAGCGAATCGTAGGAGAAGGACACTCCGTCAAACACGATATCCGCCCGGATAGGAGGCTTTTTGGTGTTTTGGGGAGTTTCATCCTTATATTCGCTGGTTTCAAAGAGAATTTCATCCACACGTCCCATGGCAATGGACATTTTCGCTGCATCGGAAAGCACGCGGCCCAGCTGACGCAGAGGCCAGATCAGCATACCGATGTAGGAGTTGAAAAGAAGGAAGTTACCGTAGGACATATCCTTTTCAATGACGAAGTACATGGCACCCATCAGGGTAACTGCCTGCTGTGCCACAGCGGTGAAATCGGAAAAGCTCCAGAAGAAGGCAAACATATTGTTGAGCTTTTTGCAGGCTTCAAAGAGTTTATCGATGGCATCGGAAAACTTTTGCCGTTCAAATTCCTGGCGGCCAAAGGCACGCACCACCCGGACACCGGTGAGGTTTTCCTGCAGGACGGTGGTCATGGCGCCGTCGGCTTCGTCCACCACCTTAAACTGCTTGGCGGCATTTTTGTGGAAGGCCCAGGAGAAGAAAATGGCAAAGGGCATCAGGACCAGAGACAGGAGGGTAAGCACCAGGCTGACCCGACCCAGGATCACTACCGCCACTAGAAGCATAAAGATGCCCCGGCAGAGCTCCACCAGCTGGCCCGAAATAAAGCGGCGAACCGTTTCCACGTCGGTGGTGCAACGCTGGACCATGTCGCCGGTTTCGGCCTTGACGTGATAGTCAAAGGGCAGGTCCTGAATGTGGGAATAGAGGGAGTCCTTGATACGCCGCACGGTGTATTCCGACGCGGTGTTCAGGAGTTTGGCCTGGAAAAAGCTGCAAACACCCCGAAGACCGGTGATCAGCGCCAGAATCAGGGCGCAGAACCACAGGTTTGCGGCAATAAATTCCTTGCCGCCCATGGAATTGACCAGATTTACCACCATGCCGGGAACTTCCATGTCACCCCCGGTGATGATACGGTCGATGGTCCAGGAAGAGATCAGCGGTCCCACGTACTGCAGAGCCACGTTGGTGATCACCAGGAGAATGGCACCCACATAATGGAGTCGTTTTCCCTTCATGAAAAACCAGATTCTTCGCAGGCTTCCCTTGGAGGAGTTCATATGAATCCTCTCCTTTCTATGAAATAAATTTTTCAAACGAGAAATACAGACGGGCAGGGACTTGGTACAAAAAAACCCCCGGCAAGCGACTGCCGGGGGAAAATGACCCATTTTCTGCTCCGGGACAGACGCACTACGCCTCCTGCCCCGCAATACTGGCAATTAATGCAGTATATTTTCAAGGCAGAGATTGCCGCTATTTCCACTGTAACTTGCATTTAAAACGATATTGCGCACAAACTCCGCCTCCTTTCATTGAATATTGGCCTTTCGACCACGATTTATAGCATAGCACATTGCTTTCACCCTGTCAAGTAGGATGTACAAATATTTTTCACTTTACGGACGGGCCATATACAGGAAGGGATTGACCTGCACCCCGTTTTTCCGAACCTCAAAATGGCAATGGGGACCGGTGGATCGGCCGGTATTGCCCGAAAGGGCAATGGCTTCCCCCTTCACTACCCGATCGCCCACCTTCACCAGAAGCTTACTGTTGTGGGCGTAGTAGGTGACAAATCCGTTCTGATGGTCAATCACCACCACCCTGCCGTAGGCGCCGTTGCCGATGATGCCGGAGGATTTGACCACGCCATCCGCGGCGGCATAGACGTAGGTCCCTTCGGGTACCACAAAATCCACACCGGTGTGGTAGTCCCTGCCACCAAACAGAGTTCGGTACCCAAACTCGCTGGAGATCCGGGCATTATCCACCGGATGGTAAAACATCTTTCCGGTATCCTTGCGGACACCTTTCAGATGAACCGCCGCCACCGGTTCCCGGATAACCGTTTCGGAAAGCACCTCTTTTTCGGTTACCTTTCCGTTTTCAACAGTCATGATCGCCGTCACCTCCGAAAGCCCCGAGGTCCCTTCGGTCCGGACCCCCTCTTCCCCCACCAGGAGGGTACGGGTATTTTTGTAGGTTATGTCAAAGGGAATGGTTTCGGTGTAGGTAGTCCGGAAGGAATAGGACACGTCAAACACCCGATCCGGGGCAGAAACAACAATTTCATCTCCTCTTTTGTAATCCGAAAGGGGTTTTTCCGGGTTGTAGCTTATGAGAGTTGCCTCGTCCAGAGAGAAACGCTCCATTACGTCCTGATAGTCTTCCCCCACCTTCAGCTTGTACCTCTTCGCAACCCCATCCGTCTCATTCAAGGCGGTATACAGCTCTTCCGGGGTGATGAACTCTTCCTCTGTGGAAAGGCGCAGTTCTTCCCGGAGAGTCCCGGTAACCGTCACGTCAGATGCCCATTCATATTCCTTCGCCACAACAGCCCGGTATTCCTCCACCTTAGCCCGCGCTTCCTCCACCTCATCCTGGGCAATGGTTCCCAGAAGCCTTTCTCCAAGCCAAAACGCATAGCGGCGCTCATAGGTGACCGGACTGCACGCCAGAATCTCGTCCTGGAGTTCCCCGGCATCATCAATGGCAAAATCGGGGACGATGGCCAACGAAAGGTTGGGTTCCTCGGTCAAAAGTTCGGTATCCAGGTCTTCTTCCGCTTCAACCTTCAATTCCTCCAGGGTGGAGGAATAACTTTCCCAATCCTTTGCACAGGCAATCCTTTCCCCCTCCACCGTGAGAGCCACAGCCGGCTTCATACCAAGGCCAAGAAACAGTAAAACAGAGGCCGCCATCAGAAGGGTCGTTCCCCAAAGACGGGATTTTCCCCGCCGTTTCAGGTTATCCTGGTATTGGCGTTCCGCTTCCCGGTTCTCTTCTATTTCATCCCACGCCAGGTGGTATAGCTGTTTTCTTTTCATGTAATACGCGTTCCTTCCATGCCCCATGATTTCATCATGTCGGCAAACCGACCCTATTATAATATCCTTCGTTCAACTTGTCAAGCAAACGGCCGGTCAAAGAGGGATTTTTCCCCTTTTTGCAGTGCAAATTTCTTTACAAAGGGGGCTCAGAATGGTATAATAGATTATGAATGGTATTTTGGCGTTTCGTATACCCTGCCATTCGAATTGATTGACTGTGAGGTCTCATTTTTGATTTATCTGGACAATGCCGCAACCACCCGTCCCTCCGCCGCTGCCATCCGGGCCGCAAACGAGGCGATGGAACAGGTTTATTATAATCCCTCCTCCCTGCATATGGGAGGGTTGGAAGCCGAAAAGCTGCTGCGCACCGCCCGCCGTCAGGTGGCCGATGCACTGGGAGCTTCCTCCGACGAAATACTCTTCACCTCCGGTGGTACCGAAGGAGATAATCTGGTGCTTCACACCGCCCTTGCCGCCCGGGCCCGGCACATCATCGTCAGCGCCATGGAGCATGATGCCATTCTTGCTCCCACCAAGGCCCTGGAAGCAGCCGGAGTGGCCGTTTCTTACGCCATGCCAAACAGCCAGGGGATCGTCACTCCGGAGGAAATCGCTTCCCATCTTCGCCCTGAAACCGGGTTGGTCTCCCTGATGCTGGTAAACAACGAAACCGGCTCCATCCAGCCTATCCGGGAAGTAGCCGCCATGCTGAAGCGTAAGAAGAGCAAAGTCCTTTTCCACACCGATGCGGTACAGGGTTTTTTGAAAACCGAATTCATCCCCGCCCGCATGGGGGTAGATCTTGCCACCGTCAGCGCCCACAAAATTCATGGCATCAAGGGAGCCGGCGCTCTTTGGCACAAAAAGGAGGTCCGGATTCGTCCCATGATCCTTGGCGGCGGCCAGGAAAAGGGGATTCGTTCCGGCACCGAAGCCATGCCCGCTCTGGCGGCTTTTGGTGCCGCCTGCGAAGAAGGGAAACGGGAATTCACCACCCGGCTGGCTCACGTGCAGGAGTTACATGAATATGGCATTGACCTTCTGTCGGCCATTCCGGAGGTGGAGATTCTACCCTTTGCCAACCAATCCCCCTACCTGATCGCCCTGTCCCTGCCGGGATACAAAAGCGAGGTTTGTCTCCACGCCCTGGAAACCTACGGAATCTGCGTTTCCTCCGGCGCCGCCTGCGCCAAGGGAAAAATCAGCCACGTACTCTCGGCGGTGGGAATTGATCATCGTCACGCCGACGCCTACCTGCGCATCAGCCTGTCCCACGAAAACACAAAAGAAGAAATCTGCGCCTTGGCAGAGGCTCTGAAGGCCGTTTTGCCGACGCTTTTGAGGATTGAATAATGGAACGAATCATATTATTGAAACTGGGCGAAATCGCCCTGAAGGGACTCAACCGCCGCAGCTTTGAAGAAAAGCTTATGTCCAACATTCGCCGCCGTATCTCCGCCTTTGGCAATTTCAACCTGCGCAGTGCCCAATCCACCATCTACATCCGATGTACCGCCGGGGAAGAGGATGCCATCGACCGGGCATTTGAAGCCTGCAAGGATATTTTCGGCATTGTTTCCCTGTCCCTGGCCGCCGAATGCGAAAAGAATTACGCTTCCATCCGGGAAACCGCCCTGGCTTTCCTGGGGAATTCTCTCTCCTTTGCCCAGAGCTTCAAGGTGGATGCCAAGCGTTCCGACAAGCGCTTCCCCATGAATTCCCCCGAAATCATGCGCACCCTGGGAGGAGACATTCTTTCGAAGTATCCCCACCTGGAGGTGGACGTACACAACCCCGAAATGACCGTCACTGTGGAGGTGAGGGACTTTGCCGCCTACGTTCACGGAGAAAAGGTTCCCGGTGCCGGCGGTATGCCGGTGGGTTCTGCCGGACGGGGTACCCTGCTCCTTTCGGGGGGTATCGACAGTCCTGTGGCTGCCTGGATGATGGGCAAGCGGGGTCTTGAAATGATCGCCGTCCACTTTGAAAGCCCTCCCTATACCTCCCAGCGGGCCCGGGAAAAGGTTCTGACCCTGGCAGGCAAGTTGACCCGCTACACCGGTCGGATGCGTGTCTTTGTGGTTCCTTTCACCGAAGCCCAGCTGGCCATTCGTGACAACTGTCCCGAAGACCTTTTCACCCTGATTATGCGGCGCATGATGATGGAATGCGCCTGCCGCCTTTCGGAAAAGTACGATTCCCACGCCATCATCACCGGTGAAAGCCTGGGCCAGGTAGCAAGCCAGACCCTGGGTGCCCTCGGTGTCACCGAAGCCCTGGCTACCCTGCCGGTGCTCCGTCCCCTGATCGGCATGGATAAGGAAGAAATCGTGCAGATTTCCCGTAAAATCGACACCTATGAAACCTCCATTCTCCCTTACGAGGATTGTTGTACCGTATTCACACCCAAGCATCCCCGGCTCCGTCCCCGCATGGCGGATCTGGAGGAAGCCGAAGCCCATCTGAACAAGGATGCCCTGATTGAGGCTTGCCTTGCGGGAGCTACCGAATACGAACCCTTATACGACTAAAAAGGAGGGCTATCATGGCCAAATCCTGTGAAATTATCGCCGTCGGTACCGAGCTTTTGCTCGGGGAAATCACCAACACCGACGGAGCTTATATCGCCCGAGCCCTGGCAAAGATCGGCATTCATGCCTTTTACCAAACCACCGTGGGCGACAATCCCGCTCGCCTTACCGAAGTGCTGGAACGGGCCGCATCCCGGGCCGACATCATCATCACCACCGGCGGCCTGGGTCCCACCTACGACGACCTGACGAAAGAAACCATTGCCAAGGTATTTGGCAAAAAGCTGGTACGGGACGAGGAAAGTCTGGAACACATCCGGGTCTTCTTTGAAAAACGACACCGGGTGATGACCCCCAACAACGAAAAACAGGCCGATCTGCCGGAGGGTGCCACCATTTTCCGTAACTTATGGGGAACTGCCCCTGCCTGTGCCTTCGAAAGTGGCAAAAATACCGTTGTCATGCTCCCCGGTCCCCCGGATGAGTGTTATCCCATGACCGACACCTACGTGGTTCCCTATCTGATGCGCTATTCCGACGGAGTCCTGACCTCCCGTTACATCCGGGTCTACGGACTTGGGGAAAGCGCCGTGGAGGATATCCTGCGGGACAAGATGATCCATGCCGAAAACCCCACCCTCGCCCCCTATGCAAAAAGCGGTAGCGTTCTCCTGCGGGTAACCGCCAAAACCCCCGACCGCGAAAGCGGCATGGCCCTTTGTGAACCTATGGTACAGGAGGTTTTGGAAATTCTGGGGGACAACGCCTACGAGGAATCTGCCGGAGGGATTGCGGAATTCGTTTCCAACCTGTGCCGTAAAAAAGGCAAAACCATGGCCTTTGCCGAAAGCTGTACCGGCGGACTGGTTTCCAAGCTGATCACCGACCTGCCCGGCTCCTCCGACGTATATCTGGGGGGCGTTTGCAGCTACGCCAACTCGGTCAAAAGCGGCGTTTTGGGTATTGACCCCGCCCTGATCGAGGAAAAGGGTGCCGTCAGCCATGAAGTCGCCACGCAAATGGCCGAAAGTGTCCGCCGTTTAATGGGCACCCATATTGGCCTGGGTATCACCGGCATTGCCGGCCCCGGCGGCGGCAGTGAAGAAAAGCCGGTGGGTCTGGTATACATCGCCGTAGCCGACGAGACCCATACCGTTACCAAAAAGTTTGAATTCGGTAATCTGCGCCGCAGTCGGGAGCGTATCCGTAACGATGCGGCAGGCAGTGCCCTGGATATGATCCGTAAGATCCTGATGGAGGAGGAATGATCCCATGACTCCCTATCAAAAGCTTCAGAAAAAGGGCAAAAAGGCCCTTCAAACCATTCAAAAAAACATTTCTGCCATTGACTACGACGTCAAGAAGATCATGGAGCGGGACCCCGCCGCCGTGTCCTACGCCCAGGTGTTGCTTCTGTACCCGGGGCTCCACGCCGTAATGCTCCATCGGGGTGCTCACGCCCTGTTTTTGCAGGAAAAATATTTTTCCGCCCGTTGCCTTTCCCAGCTTTCCCGCTTTATCACCGGTATTGAGATCCACCCCGGTGCCACCATTGGCCGGGGACTCCTGATCGACCACGGTATGTCGGTGGTGATCGGCGAGACCGCCGAAATCGGCGACGACTGCACCATCTACCAGGGTGTCACCCTGGGCGGTACCGGGAAACACGTGGGAAAACGACATCCCACCATCGGCAACAACGTGATGATCGGCAGTGGTGCCAAGGTCCTCGGCCCCTTCCGGGTGGGGGACAATGCCAAAATCGCCGCCGGTGCGGTGGTTTTAACCGAAATCCCAGCCGATGCCACCGCCGTGGGTGTGCCGGCCCAGGTGGTCCGTGTCGCCGGAAAGCCCTTGACGGAAGAAACCGACGAACTGGACCAGATCCATATCCCTGACCCTGTTGCCCAGGAATTTGCCAAATTGGAGGAACGCCTTCTCCGTCTGGAGGAAGCCCTCGCACATAGAAAAGAGGAAGAAGTATGAAACTTTACAACACTCTGACCCGTACCCGCGACGAATTTGTCACCCATGAGCCCGGCAAGGTAAAGATGTACACCTGCGGGCCTACCGTATACCATTTTGCCCACATCGGCAACCTGCGCAGCTACATCATGGAAGACGTTCTGGAAAAATCTTTAGAATATGTTGGCTACGAAGTGGATCGTTGCATGAACATCACCGACGTGGGTCACCTTTCCAGCGACGCCGATACCGGCGAGGATAAGATGCTGAAGGGTGCCAAGCGGGAAAAGAAAACCGTCATGGAGATCGCTCAGTTCTACACCAACGCCTTCTTCGACGATTGTAAAAAGCTCAACATCCGCATTCCCGGCAAGGTAGTCCCCGCCACCTCCTGCATCCCCGAATTCATCGAAATGGTCTCCAAGCTTCTGGAAAAGGGCTATGCCTACGAAGCCGGCGGCAACATCTACTTCGATACCTCCAAGCTTTCGGAATACTACGTATTCAACAAGCATGACGCCGAAGATCTGGAAACCGGCGTCCGGGAAGGGGTGGAGGAAGACTCCAACAAGCGCAACAAGATCGACTTCGTTCTGTGGTTCACCAAGTCCAAATTCGAAGACCAGGAGCTGAAATGGGATTCCCCCTGGGGTGTTGGTTATCCCGGCTGGCACATTGAATGCTCCGCCATCAGCACCAAGTACCTTGGTGAATACCTGGATATCCATTGCGGCGGTATCGACAACGCCTTCCCCCACCACACCAACGAAATCGCCCAGAGCGAAGCCTACCTGGGTCACAAATGGTGCAGCAACTGGTTCCACGTGCTTCACCTGAATACCTCCGGCGGCAAAATGAGCAAGTCCAAGGGGGAATTCCTGACGGTATCCCTTCTGGAATCCAAGGGCTACGACCCCATGGTTTACCGTCTCTTCTGCCTGCAGTCCCATTACCGGAAAGCCCTGGTTTTCTCCTACGAAGCCCTGGACAACACCACCGTCACCTACGAAAAGCTCCTGGGCCGTATCGCCGCCCTTTCCAAGGACGAAATGCCCCTGGATGAAGAAGCCGCCGCAAAACTGCGTGCCTCCTTCAAGGAAGCTTTGGAAAACGACATCAATACCTCCCTGGCCATCACCGCCCTTTACGACGTACTCAAGGCCAAGACCAACGATTTCACCAAGCGCACCCTGATCGGCGAATTCGACAAGGTCCTGTCCCTGTCCCTTTTGGAAATGGCTGATGAATATGCCGCAAAGAAGCAGGAAGAAAGTGCCGCTCCCGCCGAAGTAAACGAGGCCGATGCGGAAATTCTGGCCCTGGTTGCCGAACGTGTGGAAGCCCGTAAGGCCAAGAACTTCAAGCGTGCCGATGAAATCCGCGACATGCTCGCTGCCATGAACATTACCGTAGAGGATACCCCCAACGGACCCAAAATCATCAGAAAGTAAGGAAGTAATTATATGTCCGATCTTGCCAGAAACATCAAGGGCGCCTTCGACTATCTGCCGGAGCGCCAGCGCGTCAGACGCGATATTACCAAAATCCTCACCGAATGCTTTGAAAAGTACGGTTTTTCCCCGGTGGAGACCCCCATCATCAACTACCTGGACCTTTTGGCCAGCAAATATGCCGGGGGCGCCGAGATTTTGAAGGAGGTCTACTCCCTCACCGACCAGGGTGGCCGTGACCTGGCCCTGCGTTATGACCTGACAGTTCCTCTTTGCAAGCTGGTGGCCATGAATCCCCAGCTGACCATGCCCTTCAAGCGCTACGAAATCGGTCACGTGTTCCGCAACGGCCCCGTCAAGTCGGGCCGCAACCGGGAATTCACCCAGTGTGACGTGGACATGGCAGGTGCTGACAGCCTTACCGCCGAAGTGGAATTCCTGACCATGACGGTGGAAGTTTTCCAGCGTCTGGAACTCCCTATCCGCATTGAGCTTTCCAGTCGCAAGCTGCTTTCGGGTATCATCCTGCTTGCAGGTATTCCCGAAGAGCTTACCGCCGCCGTCATCACCTCGGTGGACAAGCTCAAGAAGATCGGCCGCAAGGGGGTTGCCGACGAGCTCTCCGAAACCGGTATTGCTCCCGAACGCCTGGAACGCCTTTTCGACCTGTTTGCCATGCCCTTTGACCAGCTTTGTGCCGAAGCCGGGGAAGGCAACGACCTGCTCAATGCCGGTATTGCCGACCTGAAGGAGCTTTACGGTATGCTGGATGCCGCGGGTATTACCAATTCCATCGTTTACGCCCCCCACCTGGCCCGTGGCCTGGATATTTACACCGGCTGCGTTTGGGAAGTATTCATGACCGAGGGTGGCGTTACCTCCAGCATCGGTGCCGGCGGCCGTTACGACAACATTATTGGTAAGCTTTCCGGCGGCCGTGACATCCCCGCCGTTGGCATGACCTTCGGTCTGGACGTGATCTACGCCGTCCTGATCGAGCGTGGTCAGGCCAACAAGGGCACCGAAACCGAGCTCTTCATCGTTCCCATGGGCACCGAAAACGCCAGCGTAGCCCTGGCCATGGGACTTCGCCGGGAGGGCCTGCGGGTCACCCTGGAAACCGTAAAACGCAAGATGAAAAAATCCCTGGACTATGCCAACAAGGAAAACATCCCCTATGTTATCATTCTTGGCGGCAACGAAGTAGAAGCCGGCCGCATCACCGTGAAAGACATGGCAAACCACACCTCCGAAGAATTTGATATTTCCGACTACGCCGGTATGATCGCCTACATCCGCAAATGATTACCGTTGATACCCACACCCACTCTACCTGTTCCCACGATGGCAAATCCACCCTTTGGGAAATGGCTGAAGCCGCCATTTCCCGGGGGATGACCCACCTGTATCTCACCGAGCACGCCGACACCAATTTCGACAAGGAAGGCAACCCCTACACCAATTTTATGGGGAAGACCATGCTGGAAGCCAGGAAGCATCTTCCTGAGGGGATCCGTCTGCCCCTTTCCATTGAATTCGGTCAGGCCACCGCTTTCCCCGCCATTTCCCAGCGAATCCTTTCCATGCAGGATTACGAGTATGTCATCGGGTCGCTCCATCGCCTTTCAGGGAATTTCAGCATGATCTATCACGAATACCCCGACCGGGCCGATTGCGAAGCCGTCCTTCGACGTTATATGTCGGAGCTTGTCTCCTTTGCTGGCGAGGCAGAATATGATACCCTTGGACACATTGATTATCCTCTGCGGTATTTCTATGTTTCCTGCGGTGAGATTCTGGAGCTGGAAGATTTTCCGGAAGAACTGGACGAGGTTTTACGCATCGTCATTTCCCGGGGGAAATCCCTGGAGCTCAACACCGCCACCCTGCGGAAGGGATATCCCCACCTGATGGAAGGGGTCATCCGCCGCTACCGGGAGTTGGGCGGCACCCTGGTTACCGTGGGTTCCGACGCCCACAACACCGGCGATCTGATGCACAGCTTCGATCTGGCAGAGGGAATCCTGCGTCGGGCCGGTTTTGATTCCTACACCATTTACGAACACCGAACCCCCATTTTGGTTCCCTTCGAACCCAAAGGAAATCCAGTATGAGCCATACAACCATTCAGGAAAACACGGCACGTTACCTTTCGGAGATCGCCAACCTTGTCAAAGAGGCTGGACATCCGGTGGAATTGCTTGCCGCCACAAAAACACGGAACAAAGAAGAGATTCAGTCCGTCATAGAAGCAGGGGTCACCCTTGTAGGGGAAAACAAGGCAGATGAGCTTTGCCGCAAGTACGAGGAAAACGCCTATGCCGGAGCTTCCCTCCACTTTATCGGCACCCTGCAATCCAACAAAGCCAAGTATCTGGTGGGCAAAGCCGACCTGATCCATTCCCTGTGTACCGAAAGTGCCGCCGAAGCCATTGAGAGAGTAGCCGCCCGAAAAGGGCTGGTACAGGAAGTTTTGGTGGAGGTACATTCAGGCACCGAGGAGACCAAAAGCGGTATTCCCCCCGAAAGGGTGGAGGAATTTCTCCGCTATTTGAAAGCCTTCCCCCACGTCAAAGTCCGGGGTCTCATGACCGTCGCTCCCGTCGGGGAAGATCCTACCCCCTACTTCCGGGCTGCTCGGGCTCTCTTTGATGCCCTTCGGGACGCATATTCCCTGGATATTCTTTCCATGGGCATGACCGCCGACTACAAGGAAGCCATTCTGGCGGGTGCCACCATGGTTCGCATCGGCTCCGGGTTGTTCGGCCCCCGGGATTACACACAATCAAAATAAAACTTTCTATGGAAGTTTTAGGCATACCGTTTCTGGGTTGAGGTTACACTATGTCAAGAAAAAGCGAAAATACCGGATTCATTTGCGAAGTTTGCGGCCGGGAGGTGCTTCCCGTCACCAACGGCAGTTACCGCAACCATTGTCCCTTTTGCCTTTCCTCCAAGCACGTGGACGTCACCCCGGGAGACCGGGCGTCCGACTGCGGTGGGGTATTGCGCCCCATCGGCGTGGATTACAAGGGTAACAAGGGGTGGATGATCCTGCACCGATGCGACAAATGCGGCTACCAAACCCAAAACAAGGCCGCCACCGATACAGTCCAACCCGACGACATGATTCTGCTCTCCAAAATTGCAAACCGCGAGAGGAAATAAGGAGGTAGAAATTTGGCAGATCTTAAGTCCTTTTTAAGAAAATGCGTATCCCGTGCCAAGCCTAAGAAGCGGGATCGTTTGAAAAACAACATATTTGGCACCATTTTCAAGGCTATCCTGGCTGTTGTTTTGGTTATGGTTATCACCGGCTCCATCTGCCTGATGGCAGCGGGGATTTACATCAATAAATATATTGATACCGACATGGACATGACCATTACCTCCACCGAGCTGAACTACTCCACCCAGATTTTCGCAACCGATTCGGAGGGAAACAATCAAATCCTTTACACCCTCCATGGGGAGCAAAACCGGGAATGGGTGGATTATGAAGACATCCCGGATTACCTGAAAAAGGCCATTACCGCCATTGAAGATGAGCGATTCTGGACCCACAAGGGTGTGGACTGGAAGCGTACCATGGGTGCCGGCATCAAACTTTTGACCGGCTTCTCCTCCAGCTACGGCGGTTCCACCATCACCCAACAGCTTATTAAAAATATGACCGGCGACGACGACGTCACCGTCCAGCGTAAAATCCAGGAAATTCTGCGTGCTCTGGAATTGGAAGAAAACATGAGCAAGGAAGACATTCTGGAGCTCTACCTGAACACCATCAACCTGTCCCAAGGGTGCTATGGGGTCCAGACTGCCGCCCACGTTTACTTCGGAAAAGACGTGAAGGACCTGTCCCTGGCAGAATGCGCCTCCATCGCAGGCATTACCAATCTCCCCTCCTACTACGATCCCTTTGTTTATCCCGAACATAACCTGGACCGCCAGAAGGATATCCTTTGGAAAATGCACGAGTTGGGTCTGATCACCGATGGCGAGTACGAAAACGCCAAAAACGAGGAACTTGCCTTCTACCGGGATACCGAAACCGAAGAAGATGAAACCGAAGAGGTTCCCTCTTATTTTGTGGACCTGGTGGTAGACACCGTCATCAAGGATCTGCAGTCCCAGCTGGGCTATAGTAAGGAAGTAGCAACCCGTCTGCTCTATTCCGGCGGTTTGCAGATTTACACCACCATGGATCCCCACGTACAGGAAGTCATGGAATCGGTTTATACCAACAGCGATAACTTCCAGCGACTGAAGGGTATTACCCAGCCCCAAAGCGCCATGATCACCTACTCCCCCGATGGCGATATCCTGGGTGTTGTGGGTGGCCGGGGCACCAAACAGGGTGCCCGTGTTCTCAACCGGGCAAAATCCCTCCGGTCGGTGGGTTCCTCCATCAAGCCCCTGACCTCCTATGGTCCTGCCCTGGAGGAAGGGCTCATTACCCCCTTCACCGTAGCAGACGACTACCCCTCCCTCTACACCGACAAAAACGGCACCCTGGTGGAGGATCCCAACACCTTCAAGGGCCCCCTGAAGACCTACCCGAAAAACTACTACAGCGGCTTCTACGGTCGGGTCACCATGAGAAAAGCCGTGGAGCTTTCCATTAATACCACCGCCGTAGAGCTTGTAAAACAGTTGGGTTTGACCACCAGCTATTCCTACCTGGAAAGCAAATTTGGTATTTCCTCCTTGGAGGGCAAAACCGAAGACGGCGACCTGAACTACGGTTCGCTGGCCCTGGGCGGTTTTTATAACGGTGTGTCCCTCCTGGAGCTCACCAGTGCCTACACCACCTTCACCAACGACGGGGTTCACAATTCCCCCCGTTGCTACACCATGATTACCGACGGTGAGGGCAACGTCATCATCGACAACGTCCATGATTCCACCGATGTTCTTTCCGAAAAGGCCAACTATTACATGACCTACATGCTCAAGAGTGCGGTTACCCAGGGTACTTCCACCAAGGCAAAGATCAAGGGCATTGATACTGCCGGTAAGACTGGTACCACCAACTCCGACATGGACCGTCTGTTCATTGGTTACACCCCCTATTACGTAGGCGGTGTTTGGTATGGCTACGATTATCCAAAGGAAATCAAGGGAGCCGACGGCAACCCGGCTTTGAATTTGTGGAAAAAGGTCATGGATGAGCTGCACAAGGGCCTTCCCGAAGCCAAATTTGACGTTCCGGAAAAGTTGGTTTCTGCCAGCTATTGTCTGGACTGCGGCTTGGCTCCCAACGAGTTCTGCAGCAAGGATGCCCGGGGTACCCGGGTGGCAAGCGGGTCCTTCTATCCCGGCGATCAGCCCAAGGAAAGGTGCACCTGCCACGAGGAGATCGTGCTTTGCAAGGAAACCAACATGCTGGCAACCCCCTACTGTCTGGAAACCAAGTCGGTCAGTGCTCCGAATATTGAGAGGGACTCTCTGGCCGGAAGCATCGAGACCAAGGATCAAAAGCATTACGCCATCAAGGTGGAAATCCCCGAAGAATACATGGATATGCTTCCCTGGGCCAAATCCACCTACGAAGCCAAAGGCCACAAGGGTCTGTTCTACTACGTCAACGGTATCACCAAGGAACACGATAAATTCTGCACTACCCATGCCGCTGAACCCGAGCCAGAACCTGAACCCGAGCCGATTCTGCCGGAGGATCCCAACCTCCCCTCCGATCCCAACACCGGGACCGATAACAACGGCGGCGGTGGGCTTGGCGAGATCATTGGCAATCTGTTTGGTCAATAAAAAAGAAGACGCGAATGGGAAACACCCCATTCGCGTCCTTGTTTTATACCTTGTTTTTTCGGGAAACGCTTTCATACATCCATAGCATCAATGCAATGAAGGCCCCCATGAAAAGCGGGAAGAAGCCAATATCCACATACTGGGCAATCACCCCAAACAGAGGCGGCATGAGGGTGTTGGCTGTGCTGGCACCGGCCATTTGCGCCGCCGTCACCGCCCGGGAATGGGCGGTGCCAAAATGATGGGGAATGGCATGCACCAGGGAGGGATAGATAGGTGCCGCTCCGATCCCAATGAGCAGAAAGCCCACCAGGGCAATTCCTTCGCTGGCAATGGGAAGCGCAATCAACGCCGCACCCAGGAAGATGATCCCGGCGCCAAGACGAATCATATTCCGGTCCCCAACCCGATCGGCCACAAAACCGGACACAAACCGGCCAATGGTGATCCCCATAAAGAAGAGGGAAGCCAGGCTGGCCGCCGCATCCGCATCGATATGCTTAAATTCCACCAGATAACTGCTGGTCCAAAGGTTCACTGTAGATTCAAAGCCGCAATAGCCCACAAACGCCAGCATCATAGCCTTGACTCCCGGAAGCTTCACGGCCCCCACCAGACCAATGGAGGGCTCGGATTCCTTTTTCGTCATTCCCCGATCCCCATTCTTTTTCCAAAGAGGCAGGGAAAGGAAAAGGATTAACGTCAAAACCGCCTGGATCACAGCATTCCACCCGTAACCCATGCGCCACCCCTGGTTGGCACTCACCGCAGCCCCCATAACGTAGGGACCCAGGCTTGCCCCAACACCCCAACAGCAATGGAGCCAGTTCATGTGCCGGGCGGCATAATGAAGAGCTACGTAATTATTCAGCGCTGCATCAATGGCTCCCGATCCGAGACCGTAGGGGACCGCCGCCAGACAAAGCACCGGGAAGGAAGGGGCCAAACTGAAACCCACCATGCCAACCACCGTCAGGAGGGTACTGCCGGCAGTCACCATCCCCACCCCAAACCGACGGAGCAGGCGGTCGGAGGAGAGGCTTGCCACAATGCTTCCCGAAAAAATAATGGTGGAGATGGCTCCCGCATAGGAAAGGGGTACCTCAAACCCACCCACCATCAGGGGCCAGGCCGAGCCTAGAAGAGAGTCCGGGAGTCCGGTGCTGATAAAAGCCAGATAGATAACCGCCAACAGGAGTGATGCCATAGTCTGCCTCATTTTCCGCCGCCGGAGCGGCAAGTTTTACCACCCCGTATTATACAGAAAAACCGATTGCATTGCAATCGGTTTTTTGTTTCCTTTATTCCAAAATCATGCCAATCCCCTGTTCCAGGGTCGCCCGGTCAATCATACCCCCGGCACCGGTGACCACCGTGCCATCTGCCCCTATAAAATAGGTAGTGGGAAATCCGGTCACATAGTAGGACGATACCGCATCCCAGTCGGTATCATATACCACCGGGAAGGTAAATCCCTCCTCCGCCACGTAAGCCTTGGCTTTTTCCACCGTTTCCCGGATGCCGTCGGTGGCGTTCACCATCAAAAATTGCACGTCGGGATAGGCTTTGGCTGCCTCGTCAAAGTCCGGCATCTCTTCCTTACAATAATAACACCAGGTAGCCCAGAAGTTGATCACCACCGGCTTCCCCCGATAATCCGACAGCTTCACCGGGTTGCCCTCTCCGTCGTACACGGTAAAATCGGGGGCCAGTTGAGTATCCCCGGCTTCATTTTCTGCTATGGTATCCCCGTCGTAACGTTCACTCATCCAACCGTAAAGCAGGACAGCGCCTGCAATCAGGGCAACCAGAAGCAGTGCCCAGAGCATGGCTTTTTTATTGTCTTTCACTTCCATTCCTCCCTCAGGCCAATAGCGTCAAGAATTTACCAAACAACCCGGTGGCCATCAAAGCGCCCACCAGAATCAAAAGCAATCCGCACACCAGGTTGATCACCCGATAATGCGATTTGATAAAGGAAAAGGCTCCCTTGAGCTTGTCAATCAAAATCGCGCTGACAAAGAAAGGGATACCAAGCCCCAGGGAGTAGCAGAGGAGCATCATTGTGCCCTCCAGCACGTGCCCCTGCTTGGAAGCCAACATCAAGGCCGACCCCAGGAAGGCTCCCACACAGGGCGTCCATCCCAGGGAGAAGACCACACCAAAAAGCAGAGCGGAGAAAAATCCCAGATTTTCCCCCTTCATCCGGCGGTTTGATCCCCGGAACAGGTTCACACGAAAAACTCCCAGGAAGTGAAGCCCAAAAAACACCACCACCAGACCGGTAACCAGGTCCACAATCGTCCGGTAGCGGTTCAGGAAGCTACCCAAAGTTCCTGCCAGGGCACCCATGGACACGAAAACAAGGGTAAACCCCAGGATGAAACCCAGGACGTTTTTGATGATTTTGCCCCGTTCTCTCTCCTTGCCCCCGGCAAAGTAGGACACGTAGACCGGCAGCATGGGAAGAAGGCAGGGGGAAATAAAGGTGATAATTCCCTCCAAAAACGAAATTGCGTATTGCACGACGATCTCCTTCTATCAAGAAAGCGCCCCGGAGGGCGCTTTCGGCATTCTCTTTCTCAGCCTTCCAGCATGGCAAGGATCTGGGCCTTGGGACGGGCTCCCACAGCCTGGTTGACCACTTCACCCTTTTCCAGCACCGCCAGCATGGGGATGCTGGTGACGCCGAATGCGGCGGCCAGTTCGGGTTCGTCGTCCACGTTGACCTTGCCCACCACGTATTCGGGGTGTTCTTCGGCGATCTGTTCCACGATGGGGCCTACCATACGGCAGGGGCCGCACCAATCGGCGTAGAAGTCCAGGAGAACCTTCTTTTCACCGGCCTTTACTTCTTCAAAATTTTCTTTATTTACCTTCAAAACTGACATCGTTGTAACTTCCTTTCTTGGTTTGTGAGTATAGTATACCCGATCTTACGATTTCTTTCTGTGATGAAGTCACATTTTTCCGGCGAAATTTTCCCGTTTTTTTGAAACTTCCCTATTGACAAATGAAATTTTCGTGGTATAATATTGATGTTGTCTTTGAGAAGAGACGATATTGCCGAATTGTGTAAGGGTAGCACGACAGACTCTGGATCTGTTTGTGAGGGTTCAAATCCTTCTTCGGCAGCCATAACTGGACACCAGTTTTGATACATTGTGTATCATGATTGGTGTTCAGTTTTTTATATACAAAGCAGGAGAAATTTTTTTATGATCAACATTGAAAACTATATTTCAAAATTAATTGATTTTCTTCAGTATCAATATGGCTCCAGACTCTTATATGTCGGGCTGCAAGGCAGCTATCTGCGTGGGGAAGCAACAGATAACAGCGATATCGATGTTATGGTTGTTATTGACGAACTTAATATATCCGATATGGATCATTACCGTACTATAATTCAGTCTTTGGAACAATCTGAAAAATCGTGTGGTTTTATATGCAGTAAGGCAGACCTTGCAAACTGGAATCCTCTCGAAATATGGCATCTGGTGAATGGCACAAAAGATTATTACGGCGTATTGCGTGAGCTTGTTCCTGCGTATACGGAATATGATATCCGTAATTTCATTAAATTGAGCCTCAATAATCTGTACCACGAGATTTGCCACAGATATATTCATGCTGAGCCTAGCAAAAGCATTACAAAATTGCCCGGTACTTATAAAAGCGTGTTTTTTATTCTCCAGAATCTATATTATCTAAAGCACAGTGAATATATTGCGACGAAAGCTGAATTGCTGCCGTTGTTAGACGGTAAAAATCATGCTATCTTAGAACGCGCCATGGAACTGAATAACGGCATTTCACATGATTTTTCAGAAAGCTTTGAGCTCCTTTTCACCTGGTGCCAGGATACATTAAAATCCTTATAAAAATCTCCGTGTGCACTTTTTAACGATTCCCCACACCTTTAAACGAAACGTCCGTGTGGTGTGCATTTCGTATCAGAATTGGCCTCTGATTTCATAAAGCACTTACAGAAATGCAGGTGCTTTTTTCTTTTCAAAAACCTTTGACATACATCCCCCTTGGAGGTACAATAGAAGAAAACCACTTTTTGCAAAAGGAGGATATTTATGAAGCTTCGATATCCCGATATTACCACCCTGACCCTGGCGGATGGGGACCTCCGCCTGACGGGGAATCTGAACTTTGATGGCGGTTATGTCTCCTATGAGTTAACCGATGGACTTACCGTCCGGTTAAAAAGCGAAAAATCCGGTGTTTCTTTCCTTACCCTGCGTTGGAATATTCCCATGCGTCCCGACGTGAAGGTTTTGGGGGATGCCTGGGAGCGGGGCTACGGTGACCTCCAGTGGCTTCCCATGGATTCCACCCGGGGAATGCCCTGGTACATGGCCATTTCCAACGGATCCGATCGGGACCCCGACACCTCCCACCGACTGACCGAATGCTTCGGAGTGGGTGTTCTGCCCAACGCCCTGGCCCTGTGGAAGTGCGATGGGGATGGGGTTACCCTGATCCTGGACCTTCGTAACGGGTGCCAACCCACCCTGCTTGGGGACCGGGTCCTGGATTGTGCCACGGTATATATGAAGGAATACCCCGCCTGCAGTGCCTTTTCCGCCCTGAAGGATTTCTGCCAGGTGATGTCTCCCACTCCCCTGCTGGCCGATCACGTGGTCTACGGCTCCAACAACTGGTACTACGCTTACGGCGTCAGCTCCCATGAAGAAATCCTGGCCGACAGCCGTTTTGTCAAGGAAATGTGCCGGGATGCCGAAAACATCCCTTATATGGTCATTGACGACGGATGGCAGATAAACAACGTGGATGCCCCCTGGGATCAGACTAAGCCCAACTTCCCCGATATGAAGCGCCTGGCGAAGGAAATGCGGGAGATTGGGGTCCGTCCCGGCATTTGGGTACGCTACCTGATCAACGGGTTTGAAGGAGCGCGGCGCATCCACACCTTCCCGGAGGAGTGGTACACCCAGCGTTCCGAATTCGTTCTGGATCCCTCCCACCCCGGAGTATTGGAGTACGTGGCCGAAACCACCCGCCGCCTGGTGGGGTGGGGTTACACCCTGATTAAACACGACTATTCCACCTTTGATATCTTCGGCAGGTGGGGCTTTGAGTTCGGTGATTTCCCGGCGGAGGGGAATTGGGGCTTTTTCGACCGCACCCGCACCACCGCCCAGATCATCAAGGACTTTTACCAAACCATCCGGGATGCCGCCGGGGACACCATCATCATTGGTTGTAACGCCATTGGTCACCTTTGCGCCGGGATTCATCACTTTAACCGCACCGGAGACGACACCAGCGGCAAGGAATGGGACCGTACCCGGAAAATGGGGGTCAATACACTGGCCTTCCGGCTGGTGCAAAACAACGCCTTCTTCGGGGCGGACGCTGACTGCGTGGGCATCACCGGACAGATTCCCTGGGAAAAGAACGCTCAATGGTTGAAGATTTTGTCCCGAAGCGGTTCCTGCCTGTTCGTTTCCTGCAAGCCAGGTATTTTGAAGGAAAGCGAGCTTGCCGACCTGCGGGAAGGCTTTCTGGCCGGTTCCCGACAGGCAGACGAATTGATTCCCCTGGATTGGATGGAATCGGTTACCCCAACCAAGTACCTCCTGAACGGAGAGCCCATCACATTTACCTGGTAACGCAAAAAGGAGACACATGAAAGCATACGAAATTATGAACCACCTCTTCGCCAAGGCGGCCCGGACCCCCGGTGAAAACACGGTGGATACCCTGAAAGCCGGTGACCCTAACACCGAAGTCACCCACGTGGCAGTGAGTATGTTCGCCACCCCGGAGGTTATCCGGGAAGCCCACAAGCTGGGTTGCAACCTGCTCGTTGTTCACGAGCCCACCTTTTACGACCATTTTGACCGGCACCTGGAAAATGACCCGGTTACCACCGCCAAGGAAACCCTGCTGAAAGAAACCGGCATCACCCTCTATCGCTACCACGATTTCCCCCACAACGCCACCCCTGACCTGATCTGTGCCGGGGTTGCAAAAGCCATGGATCTGGACGCCGATATGGAGTTTCCTGATTTCCGGGATCTGGTGAAAATCACCCTCCATACCCCCATGACTGCCGTCGAATTAGCAGCACACCTGGAGAATCGGCTTGGTATTCGCCATATCAAAATCAGCGGCAGCCGTGACCTTCCCGCCACAAAGCTTTCGCTGATGTGCGGTACCCCCGGCGGCGTATTTGACGAACTGCGCTCGGAGGATTGCGAGATCCTTCTGACCGGGGAAGCCTGCGAGTGGCAGCTCGGTGAATACGCCAGAGATGCCAGCCAGATGGGCTTCAACAAAACCCTGATGGTACTTGGCCACATTGGTTCGGAGCGGGACGGCATGAAACTTGTGGCGGAGCTACTCAAGGAAGAGCTTCCCGCAATCCAGGTTTCCTACATCGAATGCGGTGAGGTCTATTCCTACACCAACTGACACAAACGAGGAATCTATGAAAGACATCAATCGTTACCGGGGATGCCTGATCGGTGGTGCCGTTGGGGACGCTTTGGGCTATCCGGTTGAGTTTTGGCTCGAAGAGGAAATTTTCTCTCACTACGGGAAGAAGGGCATCACCGAATATGCCATCGAAAATGGGGGCGCTTTGATTTCGGACGACACCCAAATGACCCTGTTTACTGCAAACGGACTCCTTTTGGCCGCCGCCAATGGGGAATCGCTGACAAACCTTAATGTCTATCCCCAATATATTGGTATCTGCTACCGGGATTGGCTGAAAACCCAAACCTTCGAGGATTTTGGGGTCCTTCCTCAGACAGCCGCCTGGTTGAACAATATCCCCGCCCTGAATCACCCCCGTGCACCGGGAAACACCTGCATATCTGCCCTTTTCAACCCTGTTTTGGGGTCCATGGATGTTCCCCTGAACGAAAGCAAGGGTTGCGGCGGCGTCATGCGGGTAGCACCCATTGGCCTGTACTTTGATGACGACGTTACTCCCCCGGAAGAAATCACCTGGCTTGGAGGCGAAGCCGCCGCCTTGACCCATGGACACGAGCTTGGTTACCTGCCCGCCGCCATGCTGGCGCAGATCATCCATCGGTTGGTTCATCATGACACCACCGTACTGGAAGCTGTGGAGGATGCCAAAACGGCCATTCTGTCCTTCTTCCCCAATACCATTGCCATGCAGGCACTCATGAAGCTGGTGGATTTATCCATTTCCTACGCCTCGTTACCTTTCATGGATTCGTTGGATGGCATCCACATGCTAGGGGAAGGCTGGGTTGCGGAGGAAACCCTTGCCATTGCCATCTATTGCGCCCTCCGGTACGAAACCGATTTTGAAGCCGCTATAATTGCCGCCGTCAACCATGGGGGCGACAGTGATTCCACCGGGGCGGTCACCGGAAATATTCTGGGCGCCCGTCTTGGATTGGAAGCCATTCCGAAGAAGTTTCTGGATCATCTGGAGCTGCGAGACACCATTCAGGAGATCGCAGACGATCTTTTCTATCGGAAGCCTCTTCCCGGAAAAGAAGCAATTTGGGACGCCAAGTACCTTCATCATAGCTATCCCGGATAAACCCTTCCCTTTATCTGCAAAAAAGGAACACCTCAATCAGGTGTTCCTTTTTGTTTGATTCGGTTTTTTACCGGATGGCTTCCTTCACCCGGTCAAGCAGTTCACGGGCAATCTTAATGTAGCCTTCCTCGATCCAATGGACCCCATCGGGGGCCAACAGATGGGCATTCTCTTTGGTGAGAGAATAAAGATCCACCACCGGCAGAGCGTATTTCTCTCCAATAGCGGTTACCGCCTTGTTCCGGGCTATCACACGCTGATCCCGGATAGGATCCTTCACATGGGTAGAAAGAAGCAGAAAAATCGGAGTTTCCGGAAACTCCTTCCGCAGAAATACCACCATTTCTTCATAGCAGGCGGCATATTCCCCCTCATCCGAAAGGTGGAACCCGTGGAGTCCGTTGTTGAACAGGATCACACTTCGCTCCCCTTCCTGGGCGGCAAACAGCTTCAGGGACTCCCCAAAGAAGGGATTGTCCACCGCCTTGGAGGTTCCAAACCCGTCAAAAAACAGCTTTCCTTCCGCAAGGCGATTGGCCTGGGGCCGGGTGCCACAGGAAATGGAGTCCCCAATGTAGAGTACCCGGGGAACCCCGGTGGTTCTGGCGTGTTCCCACCAGACGTTGTCCCACTCGTAGGTTTCCAGTTTTTCGCTTCGATCGGCGTATTCATAGGTAAATTGGCTCATATTGCTCTCTCCCTCACACCCTTACGTATTCGGTGGAAATGCCATCCCCCGATAGATCCAGGATCCGGTATCCCCAGTTTCGCTGGCCGCCGCGTCCTCCGTTGTAGGAGAAATCCCCCGAATAGAAAACCGGCAGATTTCGCCAGGAGGACGGCAGAAGAAGGGTATTATCCCGGTGGGTGTGGCCGGTGAAGGCACAAAGGATCCGGGGATTTTCGGCAATCAGCTCCCTGGCCTCTTCGCTTTCCCGGTTGATGATCAAATCGTGGGCACAGAGAATCACCCGCTTATCCGGATGCTCCTCCATAGCCTCCCGGATAAACGCCACGTTCAGACCGGTGTAGCACCCGTCATGGTTGTGGTCGGGGTCCAGATCTCCCCCAAAGGTATCCAACATCAGGAACAGGTAGTTCCCATAGGAAACCGCATACTCCCGGGGGCGCCCGGTGATCCTCTCCCAGGTTTCCGGGCCGTACTGCTCATGGTTGCCCGGAATCATATACCAGGCCGTCGGCATTTGGGGCAGGTATTTCTTGACGAACAGGTCGGTATGACTTACCGGCGGATTCCACAGAAAGGAGCCCCCCTCATTCCAGGCCCAATGGTCCAGAGAATAGTCCCCCAGGGCTAAAACCCCGTCATAAGGCGCCTTTTCATATTCCCGGTTCAGTACCTCACAAAGCCGGCTCATGCGGTCGTCGGATACCGTATCATGCCACACCATGTGGCAGTGATGAATATCAGTGGCAATGACCAGGCGTTTTTTCGCCTGGTCCACCCGATAGAGTTTATAGTTTCCCATGGTCTCCCCTTTGGTTCTTACACCATCAGCTGATAAATCTTGCGGCAATCGTCGGCGTTGAGGGTGACGAATCCGTCAATGGTACCGGTGCGGCCGTCACCGTAGCAAAGGACCTCCACAAGCTTATCAATATCCTCTTCCTTGGCACCCAGTTCGGCAAAGTTCTTGGGCATGCCAATGGAGATGAGGAAATTCCGAAGGGCTTCGATGCCCGCCTTGGCAGTTTCTTCGGGATGAGCAAAATCCATTTGGCATCCCCAAACCCGGGTGGCGATCTGAGCAAAGCGCATGACGTCGTGATTCATGACGTAGGTAAATACCGCCGGCATGGTCACCGCAAGACCTGCACCGTGGGCACAGTCGTAGAGAGCGGAAAGCTCGTGCTCGATGTTGTGGCTGTTCCAGTCCTGGCTCCGGCCAACGCCGCAGGCGTTGTTATGGCCGATCATACCGGCCCACATGATATTGGCGCGGGCTTCGTAGTTATTCGGGTCGGCAACCGCCTTGGGCCCTTCGTGTACCATAGTAAGAAGCAGAGCTTCCAGCAGGCGGTCGGTAACTTCCACGTCCTTGGTGTTGGTGAGATATCTTTCATACAGGTGGGCCATGATATCGGTGATGCCGCAGGCGGTCTGGTAGGCGGGCAAAGTTTGGGTCAGGGCGGGGTTAAGAATGCTGAATTTGGGACGGAAGGCTTCGGCGCTGGCCCCCCGCTTGAACATGCCCTCCTCCTTGGTGATAACCGAGTCGGCACTGCCTTCGCTGCCGGCGGCCGAAATGGTCAGGATGGTGGCCACCGGAAGAGCCTTTTCAATGGGGGTTCCGCTGTAAAAGTCCCAGAAGTCCCCGTCATAGAGAGTGCCGGCGGCAATGGCCTTAGCGGAGTCGATGGTGCTGCCGCCGCCCACCGCCAGAATGAAGTCCACGCCCTCCGACCGGCAAAGATCGATGCCCTGGTAGACCAAACCGCTTCTGGGGTTGGGCTGAACGCCACCCAAAAGGGTGTAGGCAATGCCTTCCTTTTCCAGGGAAGCCTTGACCCGATCGAGAAGTCCCGAACGGATAACGCTGCCGCCGCCGTAATGGATCAGGACCTTGGTGCCGCCGAAACGCTTGACGTATTCGCCGGTTTGATTTTCGGTATCCTTGCCGAAAACGAAGTAGGTGGGGGAATAGAAGGTAAAGTTTTGCATAAGCTCCTCCGTGTATTTTTTATTTTCTTCATTATACCACATCCTCCTCCGCTTGGCTACCTGTTTTTTGCCACAAAAAATGTCGGAAGGCTTTTGCCTTCCGACATGTTATTTTTGGAATTGACTCCGGTGAGATTACCAAACGGCAACCGAACCGTCTTCGTACCAGAAGCGGGGGGTTTCCCAGTCGCCGGCAAAGGTCTTTTCGGCGATGGCATCCTCGTCCAGTTCAATACCGAGACCGGGCTTGGTGGGAACGGGAACAAAGCCGTTTTCAACCTTGAAGGGTTCCTTGAGGTAGCCTTCGCCCAGGGTGACGGTTTCCTGGCACAGGAAGTTGGGGATGGCGGCGTCGATCTGGAAGCAAGCAGCCAGAGCGATGGGGCCCAGGGGGCAGTGAGGAGCGATGGTGGCGTAGGAAGCTTCGGCCATACCGGCGATGATGCGGCATTCGGAAATACCACCGGCGTGGGACAGGTCGGGCTGGAGAACCACAGCGGCCTGCTTTTCGAGAACTTCACGGAACTGCCACTTGGTGAAGAGGCGTTCACCGGTGGCGATGGGGATGTAGGTGGAACGGGCCACGCGAGCCAGCTCGTCGATGTTGCCGGGGAGAACCGGTTCTTCGATGAAGAGGGGCTGATATTCTTCGATGGCCTTGATCAGAAGCATGGACATGGCCGGGGAAACTTCGCCGTGGAAGTCGATACCCAGGTCACATTCCGGCCCGATAATTTCACGGGTCTGGGCGATACGGGCAGCGAATTCGTCAACCTTCTTCTTGGTATCCAGGAATTTCACAGGACCGCCGACGCCGGTCTTGAAAGCGGTGAAGCCCTTTTCCTTGGAAGCGGTGGCAGAAGCGCAGATTTCTTCGTAGTTGCTGCCGCCGAAGTGGCCGTAAACGCGGATCTTATCGCGGGTGCGGCCGCCCAGGAGTTCGTATACGGGAACGCCGTAGTACTTACCCTTGATATCCCACAGAGCCTGGTCGATACCGGCGATGGCGCTGGTGAGGACCGGACCACCCTGGTAGAACTGGCCCAGGTAGATGGCCTGCCAATGGTGGGTGATGCGGAGGGGATCCTGGCCGATCAGGTAACGCTCAGCGATTTCCTTGACGCAGGTTTCCACGGTGCGGGCGCGGCCTTCCACAACCGGTTCACCAAGCCCGACGATACCTTCATCGGTGTGAATCTTCAGGAAGAGCCAACGGGGCTTAACATGAATGGTTTCAATCTTTGTAATCTTCATAGTTGAAATCCTTCCTTTTCTTTGTGTGGCTTGTCCCGGCGTGGTCCCCCGGAATGGCCACTTGTATCTGATACTTATTATACACCCTTTTTCAATTCTTGCAAGAGTGTTTTTTTCTTTTTTCCTTTGTAGCCCGGCCATCATATTCTCCGCAAACCCGCTTTGCGGAATCGAGGAAAATCAGTCGTTAATTCTTTGAGTAAATAATAAGATTTATGTATTGTAACAAGGCAAAAGCTGTGATATAATTTATTTTACGCTATGATGTGCTAAGTGTCGTTTTTTTGCGGTGATGGCTTGTCACAGCGTATCAGTACCGCTTTTGTGGTCATAAAACGGAGTTTTCCGTTTTTCATTTAGAGATGGAGGCTTAGTACAAATGATTGAAGTAACCAATCTTGTCAAGCACTACGGGGACAAAAAAGCTGTCAACGACATCAGCTTTTTCATTGACGAAGGGGAGGTCGTTGGCTTCCTCGGGCCCAACGGTGCAGGCAAGTCCACCACCATGAACATCATTACCGGGTATCTTTCTGCCACCTCCGGCAGCGTGAAGATCGCCGGGACCGATATTTTGGAGGATCCGATCCTTGCCAAGAAAAAGCTTGGCTATCTGCCCGAACACCCGCCCCTTTACATGGACATGACCGTAAAGGAATACCTTGACTTCATTTACGACCTGAAGGGTTGCCGCGGCACCCCCAAGGAACGCGCCCGCCACATCGGCAACATCTGCGAGATCGTCGGTCTGGACAACGTCTACAACCGCATGACCCGCAACCTGTCCAAGGGTTACAAGCAGCGTGTCGGCCTGGCTCAGGCACTCGTTGGCGACCCCGAAGTCCTGATTCTGGACGAACCCACCGTTGGTCTGGACCCCATCCAGATCATCGAAATCCGTAACGTGATCAAGGACCTGGGCAAAAAGCGGACCGTCATTCTGTCCAGCCATATTCTGTCGGAAATTCAGCAGATTTGCGGCCGTGTATTGGTTATCAACAAGGGCCAGCTGATTGCCAGCGATACCCCCGATAACCTTTCCCGCACCGTTGAAAGCGAACACCGCTACAACGTTCGCGTGGCAGGCAACCCCGAAATCGTTTTGGGCATTCTGCGTAAGCTCCCCGGCATGAAGAGCGTTACCCCCCAGGGCAGCAAGGAAATCGGCTCCAACGACTTCCTGATCGTTTCGGAAGAGAATCAGGACGTACGAAAAGACGTATTCCTGGCTCTGGAAAAGGCCGGTCTTCCGGTTCTGCAGCTCACTCCGGTGGGTGCCACCCTGGAAGATATCTTCATCAAGCTCACCGGCAAGCGCGTGGTGGAAGACGAAGGTCGTGCCACCCGTGCCCGCAGGAGCCGCAAAAAGGCCATGGCAGAGGACGTCAACAAGTCCATCACCCTTTCGGATGAAGCCAAAGCCCAGGATCGCGTAAGCTCCCGGAAAAATAAGAAGGGGGAATAAGCCTTGATTGCTATTTTTAAGAGAGACTTTAAGGCGCTTTATAAAACGCCCGTGGGATACGTATTCAGCGGCACTCTGTTGCTTTTGATCTACGTTCTCTTCTACATTTTTAACATCTACTCGGTTCAGACCGCCGATATCTCGGTGGTTATGGGCAACATCATCTACTGGCTGTTCCTGCCCATCCCCATCCTGACCATGCGTCTGATGACCGAAGAGTATCGTCAGCAGACCGATCAATTGCTCCTGACTGCTCCTGTCAGCTGTATTTCCATTGTGTTGGGCAAGTTTTTAGCGGGTATGATGGCCATTCTGATCACCATTGTCATGAGCTTTGCCATTCCGGTTATCATCATGATGTTTGGTGAACTGCAGGGTTGGACTCTGTTTGGCAACTACATTGCTCTGATTGCCGCCTCCTCCGCCTTCCTGTCCATCGCTCTGTTCATTTCTTCCCTGACTGAAAACCTTTTGGTCTCCATCATTGCCAACTGGGGTGTTTTTATCGCCCTGATTTATCTGGATGACCTGGCTTCCCTGACCGCTACTCCCTTCATCGAAACTCTTGCCAACAATCTGTCCCCCTTTATGCGCTTCCAGGGCTTCGCAGTTGGTCAGTTCAGCCTGGGTGACTTCGTTTATTACATCAGCGCCGCCGCGCTCTTCCTCTTCCTGGCATCGCGCGTGCTTGAAAAGAAGCGTTACAGCTGATTGGGGAGGTAGAACATGAAAAAATTTACACTCAGCAAGAAATTCAAATACGGTGCCTCCGCCATGGCCTTCACTGCCGTGGTCATCGTCGCCGTAATCCTTTTGAACATTCTGGCCAGCGCCCTGACCGATCGGTTCAACCTGAAGGCCGACATGACCTCCGACCGTCGTTATGACATTTCCGATGCTACCGTGGAAATGCTCAAAAACGTCGAAAACAACATCGAAATCTACATGTTGGCTCCCAGGGCCGACGTAGTGGACACCAACCTTCTGCTTGGTATCTACGGTCCCAGCATCGCCTCTATCCTGGACCGCTACCCCACGCTTTCGGGCGGCAAAATTTCGGTAGATTACATCGACATTGAACGCAACCCCTCCTTCACCCAGGGCTTCCAGCTCGGTGAAATCACCGAATACTCCATCCTGGTGAAGAGCGACGCCGCTTACCGTCTGCTTACTTACTATGATTACATCTATTTCCGTGCCGCCGACAGCTACAGCGAAGAGCTTCCCGTCGGTTTGAATCTGGAACACGCTCTGGCTTCCGCCATTTACTACTGCGACACCGGCAGTAAGCGCAACGCCGTTCTTCTGGATGGCAAGGGCGAAAACAATGGCAAGGACGGCACCGAGGGCAGCAAGCTGGTTGCCTTCCTGGAATCCAACAACTTCAACGTCTCCTACGTGAACCTGGCCACCGAACCCCTGCCGGAGGATACCGACTTGATCGTGATCAATGCGCCCGAAAAGGACTACTCCTCCGACGAATTGGCCATTATCGATGCCTACCTGAACCAGGATCTTGGTAAGATGATGGTTTCCTTGGGTACCGAAAGCAAGGATACCGCCAACCTGAACTACTTCCTGAAGGAATTCGGCGTTACGGTAACCGATCAGGCCATCTACGATACCACCAACGGTATCACCGCCCATCCCGAAGCTATCAAGGCTGCAACCCTTCCCTCCGAAGTGCTTTCCAGCATGTCCGGCATGAACACCATGCTCATCTTCCCCAACAGTGTGAAGATGACCTACACCGACATGGCCGGTGCCAACGCATGGAGCCGTACCGATCTGCTCACCTCCATGGATACCTCCTTCACCAAGCCGGTTAACCTGGCCACCAGCGTACAGGACGTTACCCAGGAAGCCGGTGATGAAGTCGGTGCATTCGGCATTGCAACCCTGCTCACCAGAACTCCCACCGTGGAAGTGGAAGGCGACACCACCAGTGGTAAGCTCCTGGTGCTCTCCTCCGGGGATGCTCTCAGTGACGTTTACTTCAACAGCTCCTCCTACACCAACTGGACCTTCATGTCCATCGTTCTGAGCGATTTCTTTGGTGGCAACGATCTTTCCCAATTCAAGTACAAGCTCTTTGCGGAATCCTCCCTTGTCACCCTGGAATCCGATCGTCAGATCATTCTCGGCGTTCTGATCGCCATTCCCGCCATCATGCTGGCTGGCAGCGTTGTGGTTTGGGTGAAGAGAAAGAATCTGTAATCCCGTTCCTACAACCAAAAAGTAAGCTCCCTGTCGAGTTGACAGGGAGCTTGTTTTTTGGTGGAAAATCAATCGGTGTAATATTGAGCCTGGGCGTTCCAGAGCTCATAATACTTCCCATTTGTGTCATCCAGGAGGGCGGCGTGGGTTCCCTGTTGGATCACTTCACCTTCGTGGAATACTACGATTTCGTCACAGAATTTACAAGAGGAGAGTCGGTGGGAGATATAGATTGCGGTCTTATCCCCGGCGATCTCGTCAAACTTACTGTATATTTCAGCCTCTGCAATGGGGTCCAGGGCGGCAGTGGGTTCGTCCAGGATGATGAAGGGGGCATCCTTATAAAGAGCCCGGGCAATGGCCACCTTTTGGGCTTCACCGCCCGACAGGTCCACACCATCCGCCGCAAAATCTTTATACAGATAGGTATCGATACCATCCGTAAGCTCAGCAAGCCGTTCGGAAAAACCTGCTTTTTCCAGGCAATCCAAAACCCGCTCCCTGTCGTAATCCACCCGGGAGGCCACGTTTTCCCCAAGCTTCAGTCCCAAGAGTCGAAAATCCTGAAACACCACCGAGAAGATGTCCATATATTCCCGGTAATTGTATTTTCGGATATCGATCCCATTCAGGAGAATTTCCCCTTCGGTGGGATCATAAAGGCGGCAAAGCAGCTTGATGAAGGTGGTTTTCCCCGACCCATTCATACCAACCACCGCCAGGCGCTTGCCAATTTCAAACTTCATATTGACGTTACGGAGGGCGTAGGTATCGCTTCCGGGATAGCGGAAAGATACATTGCGAAATTCCACGTGGTACTTCCTGTCCCTGCGCTTTTCCACCGTAAGGCTACCCTGGTACATTTTGTTTGGAATATCTAGGAAAGCAAAAACCGGTTCCAAAAACGCCGTATTATTTTGCATACTCCCCCATGCTGAAACCATATTGGCTACTCCCACCGAAACCTTTGTGATAGATGCCACATACTGCGTAACTGCTCCAAGCCCAAATGCACCGCCCAGGGCTTTTAGGCAGACAAAACCATACACAACCCCTGTAAAAATCATGGAAACAGCCGCCGATCCTGCCTTATAGAGCCCCATGGGGCCTCTGCCATACTTGGCCATCAGGCTTTTGGAGCCAAACGTTTTGGCCTTGTTTTCCCGGAAACAGAGGGCACAGATCCGGTCCTGTCGGTAGATTCTCATATCGGTGGCAATCTCCCGCTGATAGCCGCGAAATCCGTAGAAGCCAAACAATCGATTGGCCAATTGCAAATTCCCGGCACTTATGGCCCAATATCTTTCCCCCTTATTCGCAAGAACCGGTGCCAGGTAGGTAATCGCAAGCATAACGCCGATGATAATTACCACAAATATGGGATGATTCAGCAGGGTATATGTCCCCGCCGTTTCGGGTACCCGGCTGGTAAACAGCGTGATGGTCAAAGAGATACCGCCAAGCAGGGTAAACAATGCGGAACACAATTCCTCATAACCCAAAATTACCCGGTATAGCCCCCACCCGACACTATAATTTTGACGGATGGCCGAAAGATATTCTGCCGTTTGGGTGGAGTCCACGTCCACATAGTCCATGCCAAAAAGTTTTTCGGCGCAAATGTGTTCCATTTTCAGCATGATTCCCGCATTCTGAGTTCCCTTCCATTTTTCAAAAAACGCACTTCCCAGAGCGACGACCGCCGCGGCAAGGAGATTGACCAGTACAAGCATTTGTAAACGCGCCGCATTCCTCTCTCCCGCAAGCTCTTCAATCACCAGCGCCGACAGGTAGATTCCGACGTAAGGGGTAAGCGAATTCCAAATCACACTACAAAACCGGGATATGACAGCCCCGGGATAGCGCCTATAAAAAACGGTCAAAGCCCGGTGATTCATGCGAAAAACCGTTTTCCAGGAAGCTTGTTTTTTATTTTTCATCTTTGGCTTCCTCCTGATAGTATTGACTTTGCACCTCATAAAACTCGGCATATCTGCCACCAAGCTTCATGAGTTCTTCGTGGGTTCCCTCCTCGGCAATTCTGCCGTCAGCAATCAGAATGATCCGGTCGCAAAAGCGGGTACTTGCCAACCGATGGGAGATGTAGACCGAGGATTTCCCGCCGGTCATTTCGCGGTATTTGTGATAAATCTCCGATTCCGCAATGGGATCCAGAGCGGCGGTGGGTTCATCCAGAAGGACGAAGGGAGTTTCCTTATAAAGCGCCCGCGCCAGCATCAGCCGTTGCATTTCGCCACCCGAAAGAAGAATGGCGTCCTCAAACACCTCCCGGTTCAGATTGGTTTCGTAACCATCCTTTAGGGCCTCTATCGTTTCTCTAAGACCGGCTTTTTCCACGCATTCCTTCACCCGGTCCATATCAATCGTTTCCATATCCTGGGCCACGTTGGCGGCAACACTACCGGCAAGGAGGGAAAAATTCTGGAACACCGCCGAAAACATGGCGTAATAATCCCGTCGGTTATATTCCCGGATATCCTTCCCATCCAGAAGAACCCGCCCCTCGGTGGGATCCAGAAACCCACATAGAAGCTTGATAAGGGTCGTCTTCCCTGCCCCATTCAAGCCCACCACCGCCAGCTTTTCCCCGGGATGCAGGGTAAGGTCAATATTGGTGAGGGTATCCTCCTCGGCACCGGGATAGCGAAAGGACAGGTTTTCCATGCGAATCTCATAGCTTCGCCCTGGTTCTGCCTTGATCGTTTCCCCTTTTTCAAACAAAAACGGTTCCGGAAAATCCAGGCATTCCCGGACAACGGCAATGTCCAGGGATTGCTTATGAAGGGTGGTAAATCCTTCTAAAATACCGGTTACCCACGCCGAAAAGCCGCCGACTGCATTGAAAAGCAACAAAAATGATGAAATATCAATGCCACCCCGAAGGACCATACCGATCAGATAAGCGTATGCCACCCCATTGCGCAAAAAGGCAAGCACAAGATCAACCAACTTCGCCCAAAGAAGAACCCCTTGGTATTTATCCTGAAATGCCCTGTAAGCCCCTGCCGCCTTGCCATAAAGATCGTTGATCCAGGGTTGCAGACCAAAAATGCGGATATCCTTGGCAGTAGCCGTTTCCTTTGCCCGGTAGTCCAGGTACAGCATTTGCATTTCATACTCCGCTTCCTCTTCCCGGTGACGATACCCGTACCCATTGGCATAATTGCTGACAAAATAGCCGCCTATTGTCGTTACCAATATGACCAAAATCAAAAGTGGTTGCACAGTACTCAAAAGACTTACGTAAATACCAAATCCGATCAGGTTGGTGGACAAACCTGTCAAGGTAAGCCACACGGCTTCGGTGGCTGCGCTGTTGGACCCAACACACATCTGCGCTTTGGTCAAAAGCTTCATGAACCGCTCGTTGTCCACATTCGGGTAAGCGGTCGTCGCCGCCTTGAGATTCAAATTGCTTGTAATCTCCGAGCGAAGGCTGACCCTGCCAAACAGCGCATTGGTATCCACGTAAGCCGAAATGGCCGATACCAGCATGAGAGCCAGGACAAACCCCAAAATGGTCCAAACCAGCTCCATAGCCGACGCCCGTCGCTCCACCACCGAGAGAATGGTAGGAGAAAGATACAGCTGGATCAGATTAAGCCCCACAGCAAGTAACGCCGAAAGTAGACCCAGGGCAAGAATTTTCTTTTCCCCGGTGGTCCATGCCAGCTTCACCATAAACCCCACATTTTGCGCCACGTTGTATTTTGGCATGGCTGACGTTTCTTTTTTCCTTGCCACGAAGGATCACCTTCCTTTCTGCGTCTATCCTATCACAAAAAATCGTCCCCGGTGAAACTCGGGGACGAATCGTTGTTTTTAGGGGATGAATTGCAATCCCCACACCTGGGGAAGCAATATTTCGGTGGTAAAGGCTCCATCTTCGCTGTTGCGGCTGATGTATCCCTCCAACCGCTCCACAATGGCGTCGATGCGCACAAGCCCAAACCCGTGCCCCTCCCCCTTGGTACTGCGAAAGATATTCCCTTCCTTTTGGAGCTTCTTTCCAGCTGTAAAGTTGGTGAAGGAGATATAGAGTTGGGTATTTCGCATATCAATATACACCCGGATAACCCGCTGCCCCTCCGGCAACTTCAGGCTGGCTTCGATGGCGTTATCAAAAAGGTTCCCGATAATACAACATAAGTCCATTTCGGAGGTTTTCAGTCTCAAGGGAACATGGGCGTCCGCCACCACCTCAATACCCCGTTCCTTTGCCAGGGATATCTTGGAATTGAGAATGGCATCGGTCATGGGGTTTCCGGTTTTGATCACCGTATCCACGGTGGTCAGGTCCTGATCCAAAAGATCCAGATGATGTTTGATGGCCTCCCAATTTTCGGCGGCGGCGTAGGCTTTCATGATTTGGATATGGTTTCGGTAATCGTGCCGCCATCCCCGGATCTGGCGGTACATATTGTCCACCTCCCGGTAGTGGGTCTCGATCAGTTCCCGTTGGTAGTCGGCAATCTTTTTGTCAATTCGTTTGGAAAAAAAGCCCATTTTATCACTCCATATTGATGATGGCCCGATTGATACTATTATAAGCCCCCCGCGGAAGGGGAAGGGCGGTACCATCCATGAGTTTGATTTCGGTTCTGGTGACCCGACTGACCTGGGTCAGATTTACAATGGCGGAGCGTCCTACCCGATAAAACCGTTCGTCAAGCTGTTTTTCCAGATCTCCCAGGGTCATTTTTACCGTGATTTCCCCTTCGGCATGGATTGTCACGTAGTTGCCGAATACCTCCGCATAGCGGAGCTTGTGGATTGGTACCCGTACCATATCACCGCCCACTTCAAAATGCAAAACCTTTTCGTTTCTCGCAAGCTTTTCTACAGCCCGGTCCAACACAGAAAAAAGCTTTTCCTCCTTCACCGGCTTCATCAGGTAATGGAGGGCAGCCACCTCGTAGCCCTCGGCGATGTAGTCAGAGTAGCCGGTGACAAAAATGATCTGCAGAGTATCGTTATTCTCCCGGATCTTCTTTGCCAGGGTAACGCCGTCCATATCCCCCATTTCAATATCCAAAAGAAGAATCTCGTAGTCACTCTTTTCCGCATAATGAAACAGAAAGCTTTCGGCAGAGGGAAAGCTATCCGGGACGATCTCCCGTTCGCCGACTTTTGCCCAGCGATTTATCATATCCAAAATATAGTTTCGGTCCGCTGCATTGTCATCACAAACGGCAATTTTGTATTTCACCAATCATCCCTCCCTTTCGCATTGGTATCCGGTTTTCTTACAGTATAATATATTAAGTCCCAAAATTCAACCATATATATTCTGCTCTTTGCAAACAAAAAATCCACAGCTGAGGACTCATCTGTGGATCTTGCTTTCTTATTTTGCTGTATTTCGAAGATCGTTTCCCAATATCATCATTTCGGTAAAGGACCCCTTCACCCGGGATCGGATTTGAGCGGAATAACGTCTGGCAAGCTCGTCCGCATCCATACATTGGGCCACCAGGATCGTCCCCTTTTGCCGGTTGATGCGCTCGTTCAGCAGGCGGGCCAGGAAGGGTGCATTGTGTGCAGAGGCCACTTCGCTTCCCAAATCATCCAGGAAAAGAAGATCCGCTTCAAAGCAGGCATCCAGCATGGCTTTTTCCGACGCTTCACACCGTCCAAAACGAGAGCGTTCATAAATAGAAAAGAGCTCCGTTGCCGATATGCAATGGACGTAATACCCCCGCTCGATGATTCTTCTGACCGTTCCCGCTGCCAAAAAGCTTTTGCCAACACCACAAGCACCATAGATAAACAAACCACCGGCTTGTCCTTCGCAAAACTCCTCGGCATAGCGCCTACAAATATCTGCTGCGTAATCAATCAGTATGCGGGGAGACACGCCGTTCGCACCAAATGCGGTGGAAAAAAGGTCCATCTGCAGATTTCCCAGTTCCGCATTCCCCAGGTACATTTGATAACGTTTCAACATGCGTTCCGTGTAAACCGACATCAGACAGCTGCAGTTCCCCTTGCCGGTACTGCCGGAATCTTCACAAAGGGGACACATATAGTGAGGGCGCAGGGCATCCCGGATTTCCCCCATTTCCTCCAGAATGTCCCCCTGTTTCTGATGGATTTCCTCCGCTTGCTGCCGAATCTTGGGAATTTCCGTCGGTAATCCCATCAGTGCCGCATGAGCCATACGAAGAGAAAGACGATCCAGTTCTGCCGCTGTCTCCTGTAATCTGGGAGACTGTTCCAGGAGGCTTTTCTTTTTCGCTTCTTCTTTTTCGTTAAAGACCCGAACCGCTTCCCGGTACTGTTCTCGGGCCTCCCGTATAATTTCGGGATGATGTGCCATAACTGTCGCCTCCTGTTGCTTTTACTTCTGCTGCTCCCGTTGCTTTTTTTCGTAAAACTCCCGGGCTTTGCGAATGGCATCGGTTTCCCCTTGGGACGGGGCTGCCGATTGCTCCCTTTTGGGCCGGAAGGCCGGTGCCGGGTCCCGCTTGCCTTCGTTGGCCTCCACTGCTTCCAGGGTGAAATAGCCCTTTTCAAACCAGCCTCGGAGAATCCCATTCATATAACGGATATTGATAGAGCCAAACCGCATAGCGGAAATATCCGCCGCCCGCTCCACCAGGGCAATATCCATTTTTTTATCCGCCCACTCCCGTATGTATGCATCCACCGATGGGGTCACCGCTGTGATGTGTAGCATTCGTGTTACCTGTTCCAGATAATGGGACTGATTTTCCAGGACACGAAGATATTGGTCTGCCTTATCCGGTGTATCAATGTTCTGATTGATCCACTTATTGGCGGTACTGCGAATGGAGCCCATGGTTAGCCGACGATTCTGCTTCACCGCCTGATCGGCACAGTACCCCACCAAAAGCATGATCACACTACAGGGTAATCCCTGCCAATGATAAATATTCAACAGGGTCTGCACTTCGCTGACACTGGCCATATGCCCCAATCGGCGTTCGGAAAAGAGCACCAATTCGTGGAATTCAGGATCTTCCCGGGTAATTCTGGCAATCTCTTCCCTGGTATAGCTGGCGGGGGCTTCATCCAGCACTCGTTTTTCCTTTGGCAGGAGCTCCAGGGACATCAACTCGGCATAAGCCGCTGCATATCCTTCCCGGGTAAGGTTCAAACTGTGCATGGCACCTTCTGCTTCCGTTTCCCCCTTGGAAAGATAGTAGAGATACAAGCGGATAGCATCTCCATTGGTTTCCTTCAGCAAAAGGGATAACGCACGGGGCAGGATCGTTACTTCTTTCATCTGCATACGCTCCCTTTCGTTCGTTTAGTAAAGAGGATATTCTTGGGTAATTCTTTCCACCTCAGCACGGATGTAGCCGATATTTTCTTCGTACTTATCACCGGCAGCCAGAGCAACCAATTCGGCAAGCTTGGCCATATCCTTTTCCACCAAACCTCTGGAGGTAACCGCAGGGGTACCGATACGCACGCCGGAGGTTACAAAAGGACTCTGGGGATCATTGGGAATGGCATTTTTGTTGACGGTGATATAGACGTTGTCCAAACGGTTCTGCATTTCCTTGCCGGTGATACCGTAATTACGCAGATCCACCAGCATCAGGTGGTTATCGGTACCGCCGGAAACCAGATCGAAGCCTTTATCCAGAAGGGCCAGGGACAGTGCCTTGGCATTTTTCACGATTTGGGTCTGGTAATCCTTGAATTCCCGGGACAGCGCTTCCTTGAAACAGACCGCTTTGCCGGCGATCACATGCATCAGGGGACCGCCCTGGGTGCCGGGGAAGACCGCCTTGTCAATGGCCTTGGCAAATTCCTCCTTGCACAGGATCATACCGCCTCTGGGCCCCCGGAGGGTCTTATGGGTGGTGGTGGTGACCACGTCGGCATAGGGAACCGGGGAGGGATGGAGTCCCGCCGCCACAAGTCCGGCAATGTGGGCCATATCCACAAAGAAATAGGCTCCCACTTCCTTTGCCACAGCGGCAAATCTTTCGAAATCAATGATACGGGGATAGGCACTGGCCCCCGCCAGAATCATTTTAGGTTTCACTTCCCGGGCAGTTTCCAGCAGCTTATCATAATCGATGCGATGGCTTTCAGGGTCCACGTCGTAGGACACGATATGAAAATACTTACCCGAAATATTCACCGGGCTGCCGTGGGAGAGGTGTCCGCCATTGGCCAGACTCATGGAAAGAACGGTATCCCCCGGCTGAAGCAGGGCAAAAAACACCGCCAGATTGGCACTGGCCCCCGAGTGGGGTTGGACGTTGGCATGATCGGCCCCGAAGAGCTTCTTGGCCCGCTCTCTTGCCAAATTTTCCACCACGTCTACCTCTTCACAACCGCCGTAATAGCGCTTATCCGGGTAGCCCTCGGCATATTTATTGGTCAATACGCTGCCTACCGCCGCCAAAACCGCCGGAGACACTACGTTTTCCGATGCAATCAGTTCCAGATTGCGGCGTTCCCGGGTCAGTTCGGCATGCAATGCCGTCGCCACATCCGGATCGTATGCCCGGACGGTATCCAGGCTATAATCCATATAAGTCATATTTCGTCCTCCATACAGAATATCCGTTTTCCTTTTCAGGATTCGGCCAAAAACGTGCTTTCGTTTATTATACCGAATTTACCTCCGGAATGCAAGTGGCATTTCTGAGTCATGATATATTTTCGGACAAGAAAGCCTTTACAGAAGGCTATTTTTTTGTTATAATAACCATATCGAAAAGGTCCATTCATTTTTGATTGGAAGATTCCGCCAAACAATAGGACATCACCGCCTTTGGGCTTATATAAGGAGACGTTTCATGTACAGGATCATCACCGCCGCCGACACGACCCTGGTTTCGGCTATGGAAGAATTTAACAAGGGCCATGTCAAGGGGCATTTCGCCCAGTCCTGGCTGTGGACCAAAGTGAAAAACAATTGGCAAAACGGAGCCGTCCTTTCCCTGGATGACGACGGTAACATCCGCGGCAGTCTCCTGCTTCTTTTCCGCAAGCTTCCCATGGGACTTTCCATTATGTATGCCCCCCGGGGTCCGGTTTGCGACGTGCATAACAGAGAAATTCTGAAAGATCTCTTCGATGGCGCCCGGGAAGCCGGCAAGAAACACGGCTCTTACGTCTTTAAGATCGACCCCGACGTGCTTTCGGAAGATACCGAATTCATCGAAATTATGGAATCCTTCGGTTTCCGTCTTCCTGCGGACAGCAAGAACTTCGAAGGGATCCAGCCCCGTTACGTTTTCCGCCTTCAGGTTGGCGGAAAGACCGAAGAAGAACTCCTGCAGAATCTGGAATCCAAAACCCGCTACAACCTGCGTCTTGCCACCCGTAAGGGTGTTACCGTAAAGTATTTCCCCGGGAATATCGAAATCCCCCCCGAGGAACTGGATGCCTTCGCAAAGCTCATGGAAACCACCGGCGAACGGGACCGTTTCATCGTTCGCGGTCGGGAATACTTCAAGCATCTGCTGGAAATCCTGGGGGAAAACGCTCGTCTTTACATGGCCTACGACACCGAAGGAACCCGTATCGCCGGCACAGTAGCCATCCAGTACGGAGACAAGGTTTGGTACCTCTACGGTGCCAGCTCCAACGAGAAACGCAACCTGATGCCCAACTATCTCCTGCAATGGGAAATGATTCGTTGGTCTCTGGAAACCGGTTGCCGTATCTACGACTTCCGGGGCGTATCGGGTGATATTTCGGAGGACAACCCGCTCTACGGACTCTATCGGTTCAAGAAGGGTTTCAACGGCGACTTCTGTGAATTCGTTGGCGAGTTTAATTTGGAATATAAGCCCCTGATTGCCAAGGGTATGGATTTGGCACAAAAGGCCTACCGCAAGCTTCGTTACCTGAAGCGGATGGGCCGCTGACAATACAAAAAAGGAGGGATTCCCATGACAAAGGCTTTCGTCGTGGAACGGGAGGCAGTATCCAACAATTTGAAAATCATCCGTGCCAAGGCAGAAAATGCCATTGTTATCGGTGTCCTGAAGGGCAACGCCTACGGCTTTGGGCTGATTGAGGTGGCCCGTTTGATGCGGGAGCAGGGAATCCATTTTCTGGCTGTTACCGAACCGGGTGACCTGGTCAAACTGCGGGATGCCGGATTTTCAGAAGAAAACATCCTGCTTCTCCGTTCCACCGCCATCCCCTCGGAGTTGGAAACCATCATCGACTGTGGCGGCATTGCCACCATTGGTTCCTATGAAGCGGCCGTCGCCGCAAACAATCTGGCAGAACAGAACGGCACCGTCTTAACGGTCCATATCGAAATCGATACCGGCATGGGTCGTTACGGCTTCCAGCCCACCGAGATCAACAAGGTGATTTCGGTATTCCGGTATATGAAAAATCTGCACGTCACCGGCATGTATACCCATTGTTGCAATGCCTTCCACGTGGGTAAAATTGGAGAAAAGAGTGTTCGCCGCCAACTGGATGCCTTCATGAAGGTAGTTAATGCCGTAAAAGAAGCCGGGTTTGATCCCGGACTCCTTCATGCCGCAAACTCTCCCGCCCTCTTCAAATTTCCCTTTTCCCATCTGGATGCGGTTCGCATCGGTTCGGCTTACACCGGCAGAATCCCGGTGAAGGGCAACTTTGGCCTTCGGAAAACCGGTTATGGGGAATGCTCCCTGATCGAAACCCGTTGGATTGAAGCCGGTACCACCATCGGTTACGGTTCGGCCTATAAGGCTCCCCACCGGATGCGTATCGCCGTGATTCCCCTGGGTTATTCTGATGGTTTCTGTTTGGAAAAGGACCACGATATTTATACCCCTGCCACCACCATTCGCTACATGTTGCACGAACTGAAGCGTCTGCTCCGCTCCCCCTATCGTTACGTTGAAATCAACGGGGCCCGATGTCGGGTTTTGGGCCGGGTTGGAACCCTTCACACCGTGGCAGACGTCACCAACGTGGAATGCTCTCCCGGAGACGTGGCAAAATTTGAAATGAGTCCTGTCATTGCCGGAGTTATGCTCCACAAGCGCTATATTTAGCATATAGATTATTATTATATAATAATTTATATAAATTTTTTAAAAAGGAAGTGTTTCCCTCATGAAGATGATCCTTTCGATTATCAATCACGATGATGCCCCCACCGTCATTCACAACCTGACCAAGGAAGGTTTCCAGGTGACCAAGCTTGCCACCACCGGTGGCTTCCTGAAAGCCGGAAACACCACCATCCTTGTGGGTGTTAACGACGAAAAGGTTGATACCGTTCTTGGTATCATCAGCAAGCATTCCCGCAGCCGCAGTCAGCTCCTGCCCACCACCGAAATGGGTAGCGGCGGTGTCTATTCCTCCATGCCTGTGGAAGTTATGGTCGGCGGCGCCACCTGCTTTGTTCTCAACATTGAGAGAATGGAAAAGGCTTGAGTCTCCTCGTATTTGGTAACGAACGATTAAAGGCGGCGGCGAAAGCCGCCGCCTTGTCGGGAAATGGCATGCGTGTCATCGTCATCGAAGGTCCCGCTGGAAGCGGCAAGAGAACCCTGGCTCGTTATCTTGCAACCACCTTCCTTTGCGAAAGCAGTACACCTCCCTGTGGCGACTGCAACACCTGCCGCCTGATTGAAAAGGGAATGCACCCCGACGTGATCATTCCCGAAAAGGACCGCAAAAAGGTCATTTCGGTGGAACAGATCAAACGCCTCCGCACCGATGCCTATATTCGCCCCCACGTGGCCAAGGAAAAGGTCTACCTTTTTGAAGATGCCGAGGAACTGAATACCGAAGGACAAAACGCCCTCCTGAAGCTTCTGGAGGAGCCCCCTGCCACCGCCCGGTTTATCATCCTGTGCCGGTCGAGAAGCCATCTTTTGCCCACGGTACTTTCCCGTTCCACCCTCTACACCGCCGAAGCCCTGACTCATGACCTGATGGACGCTTTTCTAAAAAAGACTGCGCCTGACATGGATCCTCTGGATCGGGAGGATATCATCCGTCTCTCAGGCGGGTACGCCGGACGAGCCCTGGAATTGATTACCAAGGGCAACGCCATGCGTAAGGCGGCCTTGAATTATCTGAAAACCGCCGCCAGAAAGGATGAATTCGCCTTGTATCGTTTGGGCGAAACCCTGGCCGGCGACACAAATACCGACCTGGATGCTTTTATCGGTGCCCTGCGGGACTTTTTGTGCCTTTCGGCTAAAAGTGCGGCAGGTCTCGGGTATGCCGGTGAAGAGACCGTTCCCGAGTTTGGCAAGGAAAAGGTGTATTCTCTGCTGGAAGCTTTGAATCACGTGGCCGGATATCGAAATGCCAACCTATCGGCCTCCGCCTTTTTTGCCGGGTTAACCACCTCTTTTGCATCGATATTGGTTTAATTTTTGAAAGTTTGGCAGCCGCATGCCATAAAGCGGCAATGGAGTATACTATCTTGATCGAAATTATTGGTGTCAGATTCAAAACCGTAGGAAAAATCTATTATTTTTCTCCGGATGAATTACAAGTAAATGCCGGTGAATACGTTGTTGTGGAAACCAGCCGTGGCATCGAAATGGGCCTGACGGTGATTCCCAACAAGGAAATTCCCGAAGAAAAAATTGTACCTCCCCTGAAGAAGGTCATCCGCATTGCCACCCCGGAAGACCTGGCTAAGGTGGAAGAAAACAAAAAGAAAGAAAAAAGCGCCTTCCATATTTGTGAGGAAAAGATTGCCGCCCACAAGCTGGACATGAAGCTGGTGGACGTGGAATATACCTTCGACGAAAGCAAAATTCTCTTTTATTTCACCTCCGATGGCCGTGTGGACTTCCGGGAACTGGTAAAAGAGTTGGCCTCTGTTTTCCGTACCCGCATCGAACTTCGGCAGATCGGCGTCCGGGACGAAGCCAAGATGCTGGGTGGTCTTGGTGTTTGCGGCCGCCCCTTCTGTTGTTCAACTTTTTTGGACGAATTTCAGCCTGTTTCCATCAAAATGGCCAAAGAACAGTACCTTTCACTGAATCCTGTCAAAAATTCCGGAACCTGCGGACGGCTGATGTGTTGCCTGAAATACGAACATGAAGCCTACGAACAGCTTCTAAAAACCACCCCCCGGGTAGGCGCCCTGGTTGACACTCCCGCTGGTCGTGGTACCGTTTCCGAGGTTACCCTCCTGACCGGACAGCTGAAGGTTACTCTTGTTAAAAATCCGGAGTCTCCCAAGGTCTTCCACAAGAGCGAAGTCAAGCTTCTGAAGGACGCCCTTCCTCAAAAAGAATCTGTTCCTCCCGAAATGCGTGCGTTGGAGGAAAAATAACAGGAGGTCACTATGGTTAGAAAGAAAAGCGAAGCCTGGGTTAAGGTGAACACCAACATGCGCGGCGGCCACGGCACCGTCACCATCACCAACCTGCTCAACCCCGATTCCGACGAATACTACGGCAAGGGCCGTCTGTTTGCCGAAATCACCCTGCCGGTGGGTGCTTCCATTGGAGAACACGAACACACCGGCGAAATGGAATGTTTCTACGTGCTTTCCGGCAAGGGCGTCTTCACCGACAACGGTACCGACGTGGACGTAGAAGAGGGCGACGTTTGCTATACCCCCAGTGGTTCTTCCCATTCCATCCGCAACGTTGGGAAGGAAACCCTGCGCTTGATGGCGCTGATCCTTTTCAAGTAAATTCAAAAACAAAAGCGAAACCCCACGGGCTTCGCTTTTTCATTATGAAAACACGGAGGAACAACATGAAAAAAATGGTCACCAAGGTCGCCGATCTGATCCACGGCGGCGACTATAACCCCGATCAATGGCTTCTTTATCCCGAGATTCTGGAACGGGATGCGGAGCTGATGAGAGAAGCCGGCTGCAATGCCATGTCCATCGGCATTTTTGCCTGGGCTACCCTGGAACCCGAAGAGGGAAAATACAACTTTGAATGGCTGGATCAGGTCATTGACCGGCTCTATGCCCACGGAGTCTATACCATCCTGGCCACCCCCTCGGCGGCCCGTCCCGCCTGGATGGCCGAAAAATATCCCGAAGTTTTGCGAGTCAATTCGGATAATCGACGCATTCTCTTTTCCGCCCGGCACAATCATTGCTATAGCTCCCCCATCTACCGGGAAAAGGTTCGCCAAATGAACACCGCCCTGGCCACCCGCTATTCCCACCACCCCGCTGTGATTTTGTGGCACGTTTCCAATGAATACGGCGGTGCCTGTTATTGCGACCTGTGCAAAGAGAACTTCCGCAATTGGCTGAAGAAAAAATACGGCACTCTGGAAAATCTCAATCACGCCTGGTGGAGCTATTTCTGGAGCAAGAACTTTACCTCCTGGGATCAGATCAATCCTCCCATGGACAACGGCGAACACAGCCTGCACGGAATGAATCTGGATTGGAAGCGGTTTACCACCGACATGACGGTGGATTTCATGGAAGCAGAGATCAAGCCCCTGAAAGAAGCCAATCCTTCCCTGCCGGTAACCGCCAACCTGATGGGCTTCTACCCCGGGCTGAACTATTTCAAATTCAAGAACGTCTGCGACGTCATTTCCTGGGACAACTACCCCGCATGGCATGAAGGAGACGATCAGGAGCTGGCTTGTTCCATCGCCATGGCCCACGACCTGATGCGAAGCATCAAACCCTCCCAACCCTTTATGCTGATGGAATCGGTTACCACCGCCGTCAACTGGAAGGAATACGCAAAAATGAAACGTCCCGGTATGCACGAGCTTTCCTCCCTGCAGGCAGTGGCTCGAGGCAGTGACAGCATCCAATATTTCCAATGGCGCAAGGGCCGCGGCGGCAGCGAGAAATTCCACGGTGCCGTGGTGGGGCATCTTGGTTCCAACCAAACCCGTGAATTTAGGGATGTAGCTGCTCTGGGCAAACGCATGAAGGGTCTTTCCCGCCTGGTTGGTTCTCCTTTTGAAGCCAAAGCCGCGGTCATTTGGGATACCGAAAACCGCTGGGCTTTGGACGACTTACAGGGTCTGATTCAGAAGGACAAGGGTTACATGAAGGAAGCTCTCCATCATTATGGTCCTCTTTTCCGGGAAGGTGTCAACGTGGACGTCATCGACGAGGAATCCGACTTTACTCCCTATCAGCTGATTGCTGCCCCCATGCTCTACATGTATCGGGCGGGAGTTGCCGAAAAGCTCCGTGCCTTTGTGGAAAACGGCGGCACCCTGGTCACCACCTACTGGAGCGGTGTGGTTAACGACACCGACCTTTGCTTCCTGGGCGGCTTCCCCGGGGATGGCATGAATCAGGTGATGGGGGTGGACGTGGAAGAAATTGACACCCTTTACCCCCAGGATGCCAACAGCGCCACCATTCTTCCCTGCGAAACTACCCGTGGCATGAAGGCCAGCTACGCCATTGAGGATTACACCGAAGTAGCTCACCTGAACGGTGCCACCGCTCTGGCTACCTACGACGATGACTTTATCGCCGGGCTCCCCGCCTTTACCGTACAGTCCTTCGGCAAGGGCAAGGTCTACTACATAGCCGCCTGTTTCGAGCAGTCCTTCTATGATGATCTTTACAGAAACATCATTGAAGATCTTTCCCTGAAAACGCTGGACGTCACGCTTCCCAAGGGAGTCTTCCTCTCTAACCGCACGTTGGAGGATGGTTCCCTCTGCCACATCTTCCAGAACTTCAACACCAATGAAGTCTCTGTTTCTCTTCCCAGAGAAATGGAATGCCTGGAATGCGGCGAGAAAATCACTTCTCTTACCATTCCCGCTTATGGCACAGCCTTCCTGATCTAACAGACAAACAAAAACCCCCGAATGTTTCACGTGAAACATTCGGGGGTTTTCTTATGGACTTAGTACATCTTGGCGTTGTTTTCGTAACGCTCAATGGAGAGGTTATGGTCGATGGCGTACTGTTTGCCTTCACCCGCCCACAGCATGCCCCGTTCCATCAGGATCTGGGCATTGGGGGACTTGTCAAACACGTCATCGTGGTGCCCCAGGGAATTGTAGAACACACGGCCTACGCCCCAGAACTTGGTCCATGCCACCGGCACGTCACAAGCCTTGTTGGAGGCGTGGTAGTAGTTCACCACGGGGAAACGGGTGGTAGCCAACACCTCAATAGCGGGGTCGATATGCACGTAGTACTGTTCGCTTTCCACCACGAAATCTTCCAAGCCCTGGGTGATAGGACTGCTGCCATGGGCAATATTGACGGTGTAGCGTACGCCGTCGCCGCCGGGGTGGCTGACCCATTGACCGCCGGTCATGAACTGCCATTCGGTATCCTGGCGGAAGGCATCACACATACCGCCGTGGCAGCCTGCCAAACCTACGCCCGAAGCTACCGCTTTGGCCACGTTTTTGGAGTACTCCGGTTTGATTTCGCCCATAGTCCAGCAGGGGATAATCAGGTCCAGCTTTTTCAGTTCTTCCAGATCGGCCAGGCAATCCTGGTGATCGTAGATGTCTACCTGATAGCCGTTGCGTTCCAGGATAGCGGCAAAACGCTTGGAAACCAGCTTGGGTTCGTGTCCGTCCCAGCCGCCCTGGAAAATCAAAGCTTTCTTCATCAGTCTTCTCCTTTATGTTATTTTACTTTATAGGAGCCCTTCAAACCGACAATGCGGTTATAAACACCGGGATGACGAATATCGCCGGTGAAGTAACCCACCCGCACGAACTGATACTTTTCACCGGGCTTGAATTCTGCCAGGGAGGGTTCCAGCTTCATGCCTTCCACCACTTCCAGCGATTCGGGGTTGAAGTAATCGTTGTAGGTTTTGTCCTCCGGAAGGTCACTGGTGATTTCCAGGGTCAGGAGGTGATTATAGAGGTTTGCCTTGGCGTCCACCGCGTACTTGGCAGAAAGCCAATGGGAAACGCCGCGAACCTTGCGGCCGTCCACAGGGTTACCCGATCCGGTTTCCAGGTCGGCGGTGCAGTGGAGTTCCACCACGTTGCCGTTTTCATCGGTGATGGCTTCTTCGCACTTGATAATGTAAGCACCCATCAGGCGAACCTCCTTGCCCGGAGACAGGCGATGGAACTTGGGAGGCGGCACCATGGCGAAGTCGTCCTGATCGATGTAAAGTTCCCGGGTGAAGGGAAGATCGCGGGTACCGGCTTCGGGATCTTCCGGATTGTTGGGCAGGGCAAAGTATTCTACCTTGTCCTCAGGATAGTTGGTCAGAATCACCTTCAGGGGCTTCAGCACGGCTACCCGGCGCAGGGCGGTCTTGTTGAGCTCTTCCCGGATGCAATGTTCCAAAAGACCCACGTCGGCGGTGGACAAGGTCTTAGAGATACCCGAACGGCGGATAAAATCGAACAGGGCGGAGGGGGTATAGCCACGACGGCGCAGACCCGACAGGGTGGGCAGGCGGGGGTCATCCCATCCGTCCACAATGTTTTCTTCCACCAAGCTTCTGAGGTAACGCTTGCTCATGACAGTGTAGGTCACGTTCAGGCGGGCAAATTCATACTGATGGGGCTTATGCTCAAACCCGATGTTGTCCACCACCCAATCATACAGCACACGGTGATCGGAGAATTCGATGGAACACAGGGAGTGGGTGATACCTTCGGTGGCATCCTGAATGGGGTGGGCAAAGTCGTAGAGAGGGTAAACGCACCATTTGTCCCCCTGGCGATGGTGGCTCATGTGCAGGATCCGGTAGATGGCCGGGTCACGCATGTTCATGTTGGGGCTTGCCATGTCGATTTTGGCACGCAGGGTCTTGGCACCATCCGGGAATTCGCCGTCCCGCATACGGTAGAAGAGATCCAGATTTTCTTCCACACTACGGTTACGGTAGGGGCTTTCCTTACCCGGGGTGGTCAGGGTGCCACGGTATTCCCGCATTTCATCGGCGGTCAGGTCACAAACGTAAGCCTTACCGTCCTTGATCAGCTTTACAGCGTATTCAAAGCACTTATCAAAGTAGTCGGAGCCGTAGTAAACGCCACCGCTGGGTTCTTCCCCGGTAAGCCAGAGAATGTCTTCATAGATAGAGCGGCAATAGTCCTCGTTTTCCTTGGAGGGGTTGGTATCGTCGAAACGCAGGTTGAACTTACCGCCGTATTTACGGGCGGTGGTGTAGTTGATGTAAATGGCTTTGGCAGAACCAATGTGCAGTCTGCCGTTGGGTTCCGGCGGGAACCGGGTCTGAACGTGGTCCTCCCGGCCTTCGGCCAGGTCGGCATCGATAATATCAAAAATGAAGTTACTGCTGTTTTCTTCCATGGTATCTTATTCCTTTTCTTTGATGTAGGAAGCTGCTTTTTCCAGTCTTTCGGCAACCTTTTCCTTGCCCAGGATCCGCATCACTTCGCAAAGATCCGGGGAGTTGGTACGACCAGTCACCGCTACCCGCAGGAACATGCTAATGTCACCGGCGTGTCCCTTGTAGCTTTCCTTGTTTTTCTTCCAGGTTTTGGTATCAGGGGCATATCCCAGGCTGACCGCCAATTCCTTGATGCGGCCAAACCAGGTGGTCTGATCATCCTCAGGCTGATAGAGGGCGGAATACTCCGCCAGCACCTTCTCTACGTCCGCCTTGTCGTAACCGAGCAGGGGAGAGTAATCGGGGTCAAAACGCTCTTCGAAGAAGAAACCGGCATAGGTGGGCAGTTCCTTCCAAAGGCCGATGTCCTTTCTGGGTTTTTCGCCGCCGCGGCCAATGGAAAGAATGGCAATGGCCTTTTCGGGGTCGGCGGTGAAAAGAGAATGCCATTCAGCATCATAATTGGCGCTCCAGAGAGTGCTGGAGGCGTAGGCAGTTTTGGCATCCATACGGGAAATGACGTTTTTGGAAATGTCGTAAAGCTTGTTGAAATCAAAGAGACAGCCGCTGTTGCTCATCTTTTCCACCGAATAGGGGAATGCTTCGTAGGAAGCATCGGGGTTGGCGGCGCGCCATTCTTCATAGTTAGAGTTCAGGAGCATCAGGAGATAATCGATGAGAGCTTCTCTGGGATAGCCTTCGGTGAAGAAGTATTCCACAGCTGCTTCCGGGTCCTTGCGTTTCGAAAGCTTGCGCTTGCCGCCGTTGTCGATCTTCATGATGGTGGCGGTGTGGATGTATTCAGGACGCTTCCAGCCCATGGCATCGAAGAGCTGTACGTGCAGGGGCAGGGTTGCCAACCATTCTTCCCCACGGACCACGTGGGTGGTGCGCATCAGGTGATCGTCCACCACGTGGGCAAAGTGATAAACCGGGATGCCATCCGACTTGATCAGAACCATATCCACGTCGTTTTCGGGCACGTCAATGCGACCTCTGACGCAGTCGGTGAATTCAGGCCGTTCGCCGGTGGGGCAGGCCCGGAAACGCAGGACAAACTTGTCCCCATTGTCCAGATGGGCTTTTACTTCCTCCAGGCTCAGATTACGGCAGGCGGCGTATTCACCATAGTAGCCCGGATTGACCTTCTTGGATTCCTGCTCGGCACGCATGGCGCCCAGGCGTTCCTCGTTGCAGAAGCAGGGATAAGCCTTACCTTCGGCCACCAGCTTTTTCGCAAAGGTGTGGTAGATTTCGGCTCTCTGGCTCTGACGGTAGGGCCCGTAGGCACCCTTTTCTCCATCAGGAGTCATGCCTTCATCGATTTGGATACCAAATTTAGAAATGCCATCGGTGATGACGCGGATACCATCGGCCAGTTCCCGCTTGCTGTCGGTATCCTCAATACGGAGCATGAAAACACCACCCGAAAGGTGAGCCAGGCGTTCATCGCACATGACCTGGTAAACCCCGCCCAGGTGCAGATAACCCGTGGGGGATGGTGCAAAACGAAGCACTTTTGCCCCCTCCGGTAAATTCCGTTCGGGGTATTTAGCTTCGTAGTAATCACAATCGTGTTGTACGTTGGGGTAGAGTAGTTCAGCTAAAGCTTGATAATTCATTCTTCTCATTCCTTTTTCAGTTCTATCCATCATTTTACACCATATACGCTATAATTGCAAGCAAATTATTCTCACGACAGGTGTATCTTCCTCAATTTACGGCAATACTAAAATTGTTTCACGTGAAACAATTTCATTTACAAGGAGCCTTGTCATGAAAATACACGTCCGAACTTTGGTACGAGCTATTTCTTTTTCTCTGGCCGCCGTTTTGGTATTGTCGATCTTTTGCCTCCGGAAGGATCGGGAGCTGGTCCTTCTCCGGGAGAGACAACAGAGCGAATACCGCAGATCCTTTTGGACTTTGATATCGTCCCTGGAGTCCATCGAATCCTCTCTGGAAAAGGCCGCGGTCTGTACCTCCCCGGAGCTTCTTGCTCTGCTTTCGGGTGACATTTGGAATAAGGCAGAAACAGCAGAAGCCGCTTTGGCAGAACTGCCTGTATCTTCCATCGATTCCTCCCACACCTCCGATTTTCTCAACCGGACCGGTAGCTATGCGTATTTCCTTGCTTCCGCCGCCGGGCAGGGTTCCTCCGATCCGGAAACCATCCGCAGTTCCATTTCGGATCTTCATACGTTAGCAGACTCCATTCTCGGTTCTCTTTCCGCCCTTTCTCCATATATTTATGAAGCCGACTTTTTTGACGCTTTTGCCGCCGTTGAAACCGGAGTCCCTCAACCCACCAGTTGGCACCAGGGACTGTTGCTTTTGGAAAGCGCCTTTCCCGAAACACCAACCCTTCTCTACGATGGACCTTTTTCGGAACATCTGACCACCCCATCTCCCTTCATCAACCGCCAGCCGGAGGTTTCCCTTTCGGAAGCCAGGCAGAATGCCTCTCATCTTTTTTCGGTCTCCCCCGAATCTGTCCAAACAGCGGGCGAAAGTGACGGAGTCATTCCTGCCTACCATTTTGAACTTGCCGGCAAGGATTTGATCAGCCTTTCCTATAGCCGTCACGGCGGCAGACTGCTTTCCCTCCTGCGAGATGGGGACATTGGGGGATCTGTTTTGACAAACGCCGAAGCCATTTCCGCCGCCGAAGATTTTTTACAAAGAGCAGGTTATTCTTCTCTGCGGCACAGTTACTACCAGGCTTCCTCCGGGGTCCTCTACATCAATTTCGTGGCGGTTGAAAACGAGATTCTCTGCTATCCCGATCTGATTCAAGTGGGCATTTCCCTGGCAGACGGATCACCGGTATATTTTGATGCCACCGGTTACCTTTCCAACCATCGGGTTCGCGCTCTCTCCTCTCCCTCTCTCAGCCAAGAGGAGGCCTCCACTTCCCTGACAAAAGGACTTTCCGTCAAACGGGTCTCTCTGGCGTTGATCCCCACCGATGGAAAGAAGGAGCGCTTGTGCTATGAATTTCTCTGTCAGCAAAACGACGTGCGTTATCTGATTTACGTGCATGCTGAAACCGGCAAGGAGGAGAAGATCATGATTCTACAGGAAAACGAATCCGGCGTTTTGGCTTCCTAATCAAATTTTGCATATCAGGAGGATTTTTATGAACAAGGTTAAAGCAAAGTGTCATTATGCAAAAAACGGACTTTCCAAACGGGTCGTAGTATTGAAAGGTACTGAAGCCAGCGGATTTGAGGAGGCCATTTTTATTCTTCGCGAAGAAGGAGGCCTTTCTTCACGGGATTTTTTGTCGGAGGCCGAACGCATTGTGGAGGATTATGCCGCAGAGCCAGAAACCCGTCTCTCCTCTCGTCTTCTTTGGATCCTCTCCGGACTTTCCTTCCTTCTTTCCCTGTCCTGGATATTGCACTTTATTTTTGCATAAAAAAGAACCGCGGAATTCCGCGGTTCTCTGTTTTTGGAAATTGTAGCTTATTCAGCGACTTCTTCAGCAGGAGCTTCTTCAGCTTCGCAGCAGCAAGCTTCTTCAGCTTCTTCTTCGCAGCAGCATTCGCATTCGAATTCTTCGTCTTCGCATTCGCAATCGCAGTCGCAATCTTCGCAGTCACAATCGCAATCGTCACAGCAGCAATCATCGAAGAAGAACTTCTTCACCAGCAGAGCAACGCCGGCCAGAACGCCAAGAGCAATAACAACAATACCAATAACCTGAGCTACCTTTTTCATATTCAGTATACCCCTTTCAAATTATATGCTGGTAATATTCGATACCATAGCTTTTTATAGTATATCACCTTTTGATAGTATTTGCAAGAGGAAAGCGAAATATTTATGCCATGGTTTCCAGCATTTTCATGCTCACTTCGTACTGGGTTTTCCCTCCTGCAAAGTAGATTTCGGCCTCTTTGATCATATAATCGCTCATTCGGCGGCATTCGTCTCCGGCGGACCCGGCAATGTGGGGAGTCATGTAAACGTTGGGCATGGTGTAGAAGGGATGACCTTCTTCCGGCGGTTCGGGGAAGGTCACGTCCAGCAAGGCATAGCGGGCGGGTTCTTCGGTCAACGCCCGAATCAGATCATCCTCCACCACCTGGGCGCCACGGCCGGTGTTCAGGAAGAAGGCATTGGGCCGCATTTTAGAAAAGAGAGTGTAATTTAACATTCCCACCGTGGCGGGCAGGTTTGCGATGTGATTGGAGATCACGCCGCAGCTCTCAAAAATTTCCTCCAAACTCGCCTTTTTCACGCCGTACTCTTCGGCCTTCTCTTCCGGGAAGAAGGGATCGTAGTAAAGAACGGTGAGCTTGTATTCCTTCAAACGGCGGGCCACTTCCCGTCCGATCATACCGAGTCCTAAAAGACCCACCTTTTCCCCGTAGTTGCCCCGATAGGTGGCAAATACCTTTTTCCCGGCCTCCCGATCGGTTTTCAGCGGCAGAGTTGCAAAAAATCCCTTATTGGCTAACAGGATTGCCGCCACGGTGTATTCCACCACCGGAATGGCGTTGGCCGCCCATGCAGAAAAAACCTTGATCCCCAGGTTCAGGAAGGGACGTGCAAAGGCCTGTACCGATCCCGCCGCGTACATCACCGCTTCCAGCTTGGGCAGGCAGGTTTTGATTTCCTCCTCACTCAGGCTTGGCATGCCCCAGGTGGAAAACACCACTTCAGTATCCCGATAAGCCTCCGGATTTGCCAGAAGTTCTGCTCCGCTTACCGGGTGATCAGCCTGCATGTCATAAGCCGTTGTAACTCGTTCCAGTTCCTCTTTTCCGTACACACGCGCCATGGAGTCCGGACTGTCGCATAAAAACAATGCTTTCTTCATCTTCTTTTCTCCCCATTCCTCATTTACTAAAAATAAGGGTATAAATCGTAAGAAAAAGACCTTTTCTTTTGATTTCGCCCATGGTATAATAGCTTGTATGGCTGTAGGTTTATCCCTCACCCAGCAGGGAGATCTCTTCAACCAACTCCAGAATACTCGTTTTCACCCCATTTGTCAAGACTTCTGTTTCTTATTTGGAGGAAATATGCCATTCGAAAGCTATACATATAAATCCCGTGAGGAGATTGAAGCCAAGGCAAAGTCCCTCGGCCTCTATCTTCCCTTCACCGACAACACCGGGATTTTGCATACCCCTCACGCCGGGTTTGAAAATCGACTGGTTTTTCAACCTATGGAAGGCTGTGACGGCAGTACCGAAGGTGACATCGGTGACCTCTCGGTTCGCCGTTATCTTCGCTACGCTGAAGGCGGTGTGGGCCTGATCTGGTTTGAAGCCGTGGCTATCACCCCGGAAGCCCGTGCCAATCCCCGCCAGCCTTGGCTCAATGAAAAGACCTTCGACAGCTTTGCCCGTCTTGTGGACCAGATCAAAAAAGCCGGTATGGCCAAAAACGGCTTTGCACCCAAGATCATTCTGCAAGCCACCCATTCGGGCCGTTACTCCAAACCGGAGGGCGTCCCCGCCCCCATCATCGCCTACAATAACCCCCTCTTCGAAAAGGACAATCCTATCGATCCCTCCCGCATCATTACCGACGGAGAGCTTCGCCGGCTGGAGGATTGCTTCTACCAGACCGCCAAGCTTTCCGAAGCCGCCGGTTTTGACGGTATCGATATCAAGTGCTGTCACCGCTATCTCAATAGCGAGCTCATGTCGGCCTACAACCGTCCGGGCGAATACGGCGGTTCGCTGGAAAATCGATCCCGTCTCCTTCGCAACGGGGTAGCCGCCGCCAATGCCGCCACCGGTAAGGACTTCATCAAAACCACCCGCCTGAACCTCTATGACGCCTTCCCCTATCCCTTCGGTTTCGGAACCGACCTGGTAGAAGGAAGCACCAAGCGGGATCCCGGTGAGTTGTTTATCGTCATGAAAGCCCTTCACGACCTGGGTGTTCGTCTGGTGAATATGTCCATGGGTAACCCCTATGTCAACCCCCACGTCAACCGTCCCTACAACCTGGGCGGCTATACCCCCGCCGAGCATCCTCTGGAAGGGGTTGCCCGCATGATCCAGGGTGTTTCGGAATTGTCCCATCGGTTCCCCGATATGGATT
>SVKS01000062.1 GCA_015068345.1 Oscillospiraceae bacterium | reverse complement strand
AATCAGCGTTATTTTGACGCTTCGGTACGGATGCCTCGTATATATGGCTATCTGGAAGAACCCATCAAACAGCGCCTGCAGAGTGAGATTACCCGCGGAAAGCTGGAAATCGGAGTTACCATCGACCTTTCAGAAAGTGACCAGGTAGAGGTTGTTTTGAATAAGCCGGTACTGAGTGCTTACCTGAATGCCTTCAAGGAAATTGAAGGGGAATTTGGTGTTACCAATAATATTCGGGTTTCGGACGTGGTTCGTATTCCCGACGTGTTTACCGTTCGCAAGGTGGAAGAAGATGCGGAGCAGTTGAAAAGCGAAGTATTCCCCGTTCTGGAAGAAGCGATTAGAAGCTATGCGGCCTTCCGCGAATTTGAAGGGAAAAAGATGTACGAGGATATTTCTTCCCGTATTCATAACCTTCGTGGCTACAAGGAGTTGGTGGAAACCAAGAATCCCCAGTGTGTTGACACCTATCGTGCAAAGCTGGAAGAACGTATCCGTGAAATGCTGGGCGCTGCTGTTATCGATGAAAACCGCATCCTGACCGAGGTGGCTATTTATGCCGATAAGACTGCTGTGGCAGAGGAGACTGTTCGCCTGGAAAGTCATTTGCAACAGCTTCATGACCTGATTCTGTTGGATGTACCGGTGGGCAGAAAGCTTGACTTCCTGCTCCAGGAAATGAATCGGGAAACCAACACCATCGGTAGCAAGGTCAACGATACCGAATTGACCGAATGCGTGGTCAATATGAAGTGTGAGCTGGAAAAAATCCGCGAACAGATTCAAAATATAGAATAAAGGTTTGGTAAATAAGCTTGAATACGATCAAACTTGTGAACATCGGCTTTGGAAACATGGTGTCAGCCAACCGTATGATTGCGATCATCAGCCCGGAATCGGCTCCCATCAAGCGTATGATTCAGGAAGCACGGGAAAAGGGCATGCTGATCGATGCATCTTGCGGAAGGCGAACCCGCGCCGTGCTGATGAGCGACAGCGGACATGTTATCCTTTCGGCTATCCAATCGGAAACCATTGCCAATCGTCTGAAAAACCTGGACGAGGAGAATGGGACTGAATTGGATCTGGAGGAGGAAGAGGAGGAATAACAGGTGGAAAAAGGCTTATATCTGGTGATTTCCGGTCCTTCCGGTGTTGGAAAAGACACAGTGGCAAAAAAACTTGGGGGATGGATATCGGTATCCGCCACATCCCGGGGAATTCGGGATGGAGAAGAAGAGGGAGTTAACTACTTCTATCATTCCAGGGAAGAAATGGAAGCGCTGATTGCCAGAGGAGAACTTCTGGAGTATACGCTATATAATGGAGAATACTACGGAACGCCGCTTCAACCGATCCGGGATCATTTTGCCAATGGTGAGCTTGTTATACTGGTCATCGAGGTGGAAGGCGCCGCCAATGTAAAAAAAGCAATACCTGATGCAGTTACCGTGTTTATTATGCCCCCTTCCATGGAAGAATTGAGGGAGCGTCTGATAAACCGCAAGACTGAAACCGCCGAGCAGGTGGAAGGTCGTATGCAGATAGCAGTGCGTGAAATGGAAATCGGAAAGACCGAATACGATTATATTGTTGTAAATCAAGAAATAGAACAGGCGGTTTCGGATATTCTGAAGATCGTCGAGGAAGAAAAGAAAAGGAGATAAATTATGTTGTATCCCACTCTAAAAGATCTCTCCAAGAAGGTTGGCAATCGCTATCTTTTGGTCAATGAAGTTGCTCACAGAGCCCGTAAAATTGCGCAAAAAGCCTATGATAATAACGAAAAGCTTCCCGAAAAGCCGGTGAAGATGGCTATCATGGAAATCGCCAACGAAGCCGCCGAAGAAGCCGCCGTTACCCCGGAACAGGATGCGTAAAACCGCCCTGTGTGCGGTGGCAGCAGCTAATATCCTGTTTGATAAACCATATTCATATTTTATGACGCCGGAAGTGGAGCAAAAAGCGGCGGTCGGGATGCGGGTCAAGGTCCCTTTCGGCCACGGAAACCGCAAAACCGAAGGCGTCATAATTGGTTTTTCGACCGCTTCTGCGGATGAACCCTACAAGTTTGTTACGTCCATTGAAGGGGAGGCAAGTGCCATTCATCCGGACCTCTTGAAGCTTGCCATGTGGCTTCGAAAACGCTGCTACTGCCCGCTCTATGATGTGTTACGTAGCATGGTACCTTCTGCGGTCAGCGTGGAAGAAAAACCAACCATTTTCGTAAGCCTTGCTGTCGGCAAAAATGAGGCTAAGGATAAACTGGAGAAGGACAAACGCCTTGGCGAAAAAAGCCGGAATGCGGTAGAAATATTGATGAGTGGCCGAAAAACACAACAGGATTTGCTGTATCTTTCCGGGATTTCCTTGGCTTCCCTACGTACCCTGGAAAAGAAAGGCTACATGATCCTGAGTTCGGAGGATTCCTATCAGCCAACGCAAAAACGAGAACCGACAGAAACCGCATTAACCCCTGCTCAGAATGAGGTTTATACTTTCCTCCGGGATATGATGGGGACAGGAAAAGCGTCTTGTGCCTTGCTTCATGGAATTACCGGAAGCGGAAAAACCCACATTTATATCAAACTGATTTCTGATACGATACGGAATGGAAAAGCAGCACTGCTTTTGGTACCCGAAATTGCACTTACTCCACAATTGATTCAACGATTCTATGCGATATTTGGAGAAAGGGTTGCCTGTTTGCACTCCGCGTTAACAGATACCGACCGTAGACGGGAATGGAACCGAGTACGCCGGGGAGATGCGGATGTGGTGGTAGGAACCCGTTCGGCGGTGTTCGCACCCATTCCCAATGACAAGCTTGGACTTATTATCCTGGACGAGGAGCACGAATATTCCTATAAATCGGAGAACAGTCCCCGTTATCATGCACGGGAGGTGGCAAAATACCGCAGTGCCAAAGCAGGTATTCTGCTTCTTTTGGGCAGTGCTACTCCTTCTGTGGAAAGTCAGTATCTGGCGGAGACCGGTGTGATTCGTAAATTTGAATTAACAGAACGATATGGCAATGCCAGCCTGGCTCAGGTGGAGATCGTGGACCGGAAGGAAGATCTTCGCATGGGTAATGACAGAGCCATTGGCTCCACCCTGGCAAATTATATGGCAGAAACAATCCGTCGCAAAGAACAATGTATTTTATTTATTAACCGGCGGGGACGGAATCGACGTCTGCTATGCATGGAATGCGGTGAAACGGTAAATTGTGAGCACTGTACCAGTGCCATGAGTTACCATTCCAACACAAAACGGCTTGTGTGCCACATCTGCGGCTATACCCGGGAGGTTCCTTTGATTTGCCCCTCCTGCCACAGTTCTCATTTGATGATGGATAAGGCAGGAACCCAAAAAATCGAGGAAGAGATCGAAGAACTCCTCCCTGGTGCCACCTATATTCGCATGGACGCCGACAGTACGGCATCCCGAATGGGACACACCAAAATCCTGGAAGAATTCCGTGAGAATGAAATTGACGTTTTGGTTGGAACCCAAATGATCACGAAGGGTTTGGATTTTGAAAACGTTACCCTGGTGGGTGTGTTGGATGCGGACATGGCTCTCTACGCCGCCGATTTTCGGGCGGCAGAGCGGACCTTTTCGCTCCTGACCCAGGTGGTCGGACGTGCCGGACGCGGCAGCAAAAAGGGGAAAGCGGTGATTCAAACCTTCAGTCCGCAAAATCAGGTACTGTTGGCGGCCGCCAACCAGGATTATGAAGCATTTTATCGGGAGGAGATTGCACTACGGGAAACCTTGCAGCTTCCGCCTTTTACCCAGGTACTGTATTTCCAGATTTCCGGTCTGGCGGAGGAGCAGGTGATGCGTAGTGCACGGTCCTTTGCAGAACAGATCAAATTCTGTCTTGATGTGGGGGATGAGCTGTTGGGCCCGGTTCCCTCGGTTGTTTACAAGGCGAATAATAGATTCCGGTGGTCGCTAACGGTAAAAACCAATCGCTTGAACCAACTTCGGGATAGGGTAGAGGGTGCCATGTGTGCCTTCTATAAGGAAAAGAATAATAAAGGGGTATCGTTGATTGCCGACGAAAATCCCTATGATGTGCAATAAAAGAGAAAAGGAGAATTTTCCATGGCACTTCGTACGATTTTAACCAAGGGTGACGAAATTCTTGCCAAGAAGTGTAAGCCGGTCACCAAATTTGATAAACGCCTTCATGATATTCTGGATGATATGTGGGAAACCATGGCAGAGGCCAATGGTGTTGGTCTGGCCGGTCCCCAGATCGGAATCCTGAAGCGTATGTTTATTGCCGACGATGGTGAGACCCAGTTGGAATGCATCAATCCTGAAATCATTTCCACCGAGGATGAATACGAAGCCCTGGAGGGATGTCTGAGTGTTCCCGGTGTCCATGGCTACGTTTTGCGCCCCCGGAAAACGGTGATTAAGGCACAGAACCGGGATGGTGAGGAATATACCTTCGAAGCCGAGGGCCTCATGGCTCAGTGTCTGTGCCATGAAAACGATCATTTGGATGGTCACCTATTTGACAGCAAGATCGTTCGTTATTACGAGGAGGAAGAAGAGGAAGGGGAAGAAGAATGAAGGTACTTTTTATGGGCACCCCTGCCATCGCCGCCCGGGTCCTGGAAGAAATCCTGAATGCCGGACACGAGGTGGTGGGCGTTCTGACCCAACCCGATAAATCCCGCAACCGGGGAATGAAAAGCACCCCGTCAGAGGTAAAGGTGCTTGCCCTGGAAAAGGGCTTGACGGTTTATCAGCCCGAAACCCTGCGGAATGAAGCCATCAAGCCCCTTCTGGAAGAACTGGAACCAGAGGTCATCGTGGTGGTGGCCTATGGTAAGATCCTGCCTTCCTATGTCTTGGAATATCCAAAGTACCGTTGCATCAACGTGCACGCCTCCCTGCTTCCCAAGTACCGGGGTGCTGCTCCCATTCAGCGCGCCATTATGGCGGGGGAAAAGCAGACCGGCGTTACCATTATGTATATGGAAAAGGGAATTGATACCGGTGATATGCTGATGCACACTGTGGTGCCCATTGCACCGGACGACACCACCGAAACTCTTACAAAAAAGCTGGCAAACGCAGGAGCGCCCCTGATGGTAGAAGCCTTGCGGGCGGTGGAAGCGGGGCAGATTATGCCCAAAAAGCAGGATGAATCCCTCCAGACCTATGCCTCTATGCTGAGCAAGGAGGATGGCATCATTGATTGGAACGTGTCTGCCTATTTGGTAGGCGCCAGAATTCGCGGATGTGACCCATGGCCTTGTGCAGAAGGAACCATCGACGGTGTGAAACTCAAACTTTTTGCACCGGTTCTTTGTGGTGGAAATACAGAGAACGCTCCCGGCACGGTAGTGGAAGCAGGCAAAAAAGGCCTGATTGTAGCTTGCGGCAATGGAGAGCTACTTTCCATTGGGGAGGTACAGCCTGCCGGCAAAAAACGTATGCCTGCCAGTGCATACTTTAACGGACATCCCATTAAGGAGAAAACAATACAATGACCCCCATTTCACCCGCCAGACTTTGTGCTTGCCGTCTGCTTTTCCGTTGGGAAAAGGAGGATGCATACGTAGATATCCTGTTCCGGGAAGCCATGGAAGAATCCGATCTTTCGCCCCGGAACAAGGCGCTCGCTGCCTTTTTGCTTTATGGCACAGTGGAAAATTTAATGTATATCGATTACCTGCTGGCGCAAACGTCTACCGTGCGGCTGAAAAAGATCCACCCCCGGGTGCTATGTGTACTGCGGGTATCGGTATTCCAGATATTGTTTGGAAAAAAATTGCCCCTGCACGCCATCCTCAACGATGCGGTCAGTATGGTGGGAAAGATCAATCCAAAAGCCAAGGGATTCTGTAATGCCGTATTGCGGAAGCTTTCGGTATATCGGGACTGCGAACCCGTAATTGAAGCAGAAACCGAAGAAGAACGTCTTTCTATTCGCTATAGCCATCCGCTGCCTTTGGTCAAGCTTTATCTCGAGACTATGGATCTTGAGGAATGTGAGGCCATGCTTGCCTGGAACAACGGGACGCCTCCCACTGAAATTCGGTGGAATTCTTTGCTTGGAAGCAAGGAGGTATTGAATGAGAGCCTGGCATCGGCTGGAGTGACCCCCGAGTGGGATACCGATCTTCCTATGTGTGCTACCCTTCCCGGACAGGTGAACGTAGAGGAGCTGGAGGCTTTTCAAAAGGGCTTGTTTACCGTGCAGTCCCGCTCCAGCGTACTGGACGTGCTGGCGGCTGATCCGAAACCCGGTGACTTTGTGGTGGATACCTGTGGTGCTCCCGGCGGTAAAAGCTTTATGGCAGCTATGCTGATGAAAAACAAGGGTATGATCGTTACCCGGGATATTTATTCCGGTCGAGTGGATGCCATTCGGGAGGGAATCAAGCGGCTTGGCGTGAAAATCATGGTGCCTGAAGTTCACGATGCATCGGTGGAGGATAAGGTACTTTTGAAAAAAGCCGATCTGGTGATTTGTGACGTACCCTGTTCGGGACTTGGGGTCATTTCCAAAAAGCCCGACATCAAATATAAAAGTATGGATGGTATCGAGGGCCTTCCGGCTCTTCAAAAATCCATCTTGCGTGCTGCATCAGGAATGGTGAAGCCCGGTGGTAGGTTGGTATATTCTACCTGTACCACAAATAAACATGAAAATGAAGAAGTGGTGGAGGCGTTTTTGGCAGAAAATCCGGAATTCTGCCGAGAAGACGCAAAACTACCTGCAAAATATGCAACAAAGAACGGAGAACGACTGCTTCTTCCCACAAAGGATGGTATGGATGGTTTCTATTTTTGCAGGATGAAGAGGAAACAAGCATGAGTGATAAGGTGGATTTGCTTTCCCTGACAGCGGGGGAGATGGAAAAATTTATCGTCTCTCTTGGGGAAGCAAAGTTTCGTGCAAAACAGGTATATGAATGGGTGGTTAAGGGAAATGATATTCCGGAAATGACCAATCTATCCGCCTCCCTGCGGGCCAAACTGGCACAGCATGCCTATGTCAGCCGGGTTACAACTGTTGTACATCAAAAATCGAAAGATGGAACCGAAAAATTTCTCTTTGCGTTTCCGGATGGACAAAACTCGGAATGTGTTTTGATGCGGTATCATCACGGAAATTCGGCTTGTATTTCCACACAAATTGGCTGCCGGATGGGATGCGCTTTTTGCGCTTCTACACGGGGTGGATTGATTCGGGATTTGACACCAGGGGAGATGCTTGCAGAAATATACGGTATTATGCGGGAAAGCGGAGAACGGGTATCCAGCATCGTTTTGATGGGAACAGGGGAGCCCCTGGATAACATGGATAACGTAGAAAAGTTTATTTCGTTAATTACCGCCGAAAAGGGATTGAATCTGGGTGCCCGGCATATTTCCCTTTCCACATGCGGTTTGTGTCCCAAAATCGATATGCTGGCTGATAAAAAGCTACAGATCACCCTTTCGGTTTCCCTCCATGCGCCCAACAATGAAAAACGGAATCAGATCATGCCGGTGAACAAAGCCTACCCGGTGGAAGAACTGATGAAGTCCTGCAAGCGTTATTTCGACGTAACGGGACGTCGTATTTCATTCGAGTACGCCATGATCCGGGGCTTTAATGATACCCGGACAGATGCCATAGAACTTGCAAATCTACTTCGCAATATGCACGCCCACGTGAATTTGATTCCCCTGAATTACGTGAAGGAATCTCCGTTTATGCCCTCCACCCGGGAGGACGTGGACGCCTTTTGCGAAGAGCTTGGCAAACGTAACATTAACGTGACGGTGCGCCGCCGTCTGGGCAGTGATATTGACGCTGCCTGCGGACAGCTTCGTGCCAATCAGAATAAAGGATAAATCATGGAAATTACCAGGATTTCTCTCACAAGCGAGAAAATCATAGCTCCTATCACGCTGGCCCTGGTCAGCGATCTGCATGACCGAAATGCCAAAGCTGTATTGAGAGAATTGAAAAAGGCAGCTCCGGATATGATTTTGATGTCCGGGGACATATTCGATGCACAACCTCTTCCGGAGGAAAAGCAACAACCTGAAAGTCTTTATTTTCTTCAGGAGTGTACCCAAATAGCGCCGGCATGGTTTTCCATTGGAAACCATGAATGGGTTGTGGAGGAGAATTTGCGGGCCATCCTGGCATCCTGTGGTGTAACTCTGCTGGATGATACCGCCCAGCGGGTGGGAATCAAGGGAAACGATATCGTCATCGGTGGGTTGACTTCGCCCTGTGGCAGAGTAGGAAGGTACAGCAGACTCTATACCCCGGATCCCGACGTGGAGTTCCTGGATCGGTTTTCGAATATGAAGGGATATAAAATACTCCTTTCCCATCATCCCGAGTTCTATCCCCGGGTGATTGCATCACGGCCCATCGACCTTACCTTGTCGGGGCATGCACACGGAGGACAGATCCGATTTGGTAAACAGGGGCTATTTGCGCCCGGACAGGGTTTTTTCCCCAAATATATCTCTGGCCTTTACGAGGGGCGTCTGGTGGTCAGCCGCGGGCTTGGAAATCAACATTTGATCCCTCGTCTCTGGAACAAATTTCAGCTGATTTTTGTGACAATTTCTCCCAAGACATAAAACCTGGCAGGGAAGAGAGAACTTTCCTCGGTTATTATCATTCCTCCTGTGACATGATAAGGATGCGTTACAGAGTAACGCAGAAACGGGAGGAATTGATATGAAAGGTTTTTTGACAGGAATTGCCATCGGTGCAGTCATGGGTGCCGCCTGCGGTGCATTTATGACGCCGGGGGCAAACAAAAACGTGAAAGCCATGAGATATCATATGGCGAAAATGGGTAAATGATCGTAAAAAGACGGCTGTCCTTAGGGACGGCCGTCTTTTTTGGGGAAAAATGCAAAATAATGTGAGACTGGAAGAAAAAACAGTTGACAAACAGGGGAGAGGCGTGTATAATACTACGTAATTTGGTAGAGGCGCAGGAATCAAGAGTACTCTTGTTGTGATGGTCCGGAAAGGCCGCAAGGGGAAAGGGAAACCTGCCGAAGCTTTTCTTCCTTTTCCGGGGAGGTTGAGCTGGGTCGTAGGAAAAGATCTTACGGACTGTCACAAGGATTGTGGAGTGCTATCAAGGTCTTTTCAATGATATGGTGTCATTGTGGAAGGCTGCGAAGCACGCAGTCTTCCTTTTATTTTGTATCGTTTCACACACGTTTGTGGGTGTCACAATAAATATTTACTTAAGGAGTTCCCGCAATGAAAAAGAAAGTGCTTTTGATTGCAACCGTTCTGATTCTGTGTGCCATGTTTACCCTTACGGTATTTGCCGCAGAAGAAGGAGTAGCGGTTGCCGAAAACCCCTTTATTGGAACCTTCTGGTCTCTGGTTCCTCCGCTGATCGCCATCGTTTTGGCTCTGATCACCAAGGAAGTGTATTCTTCTCTGTTTGTTGGTATCCTGGTTGGTGCTCTGCTTTACAGCAACTTTAATGTTGTTGCCACCGTGGATTCCATGTTGCAGGAAGGCTTGATTGCTGCTGTCAGCGGGACGGCCGGTATTTTCATCTTCCTGGTGATTCTGGGTATTATGGTTGCCCTGATCAACCAGTCTGGTGGTTCCCAGGCTTTTGGCAGATGGGCCAAGGATCATATCAAGTCCAGAATCGGTGCCATGCTTTGCACGTTCGTGCTTGGTGTTCTCATCTTCATTGACGACTATTTCAACTGTCTTACCGTTGGCTCGGTTATGCGTCCCGTAACCGATGCCCAAAAGATCAGCCGTGCAAAGCTTGCTTACGTCATCGACGCAACGGCAGCGCCCATCTGCATGATTGCTCCCATTTCCTCCTGGGCAGCCGCCGTTTCGGAATATACCTCCGGCGTTGTGGATGCCTCTGGCGAAGAAATCTCCTCCCTGGCGCTTTTCATCAAAGCCATTCCCTATAACTATTATTCCCTTCTGACCTTCGTCTTCATCATCGCCATCGCCCTGATGAAGTTTGACTTTGGTCCCATGAAGAAGCACGAAGCGAATGCTATGAATGGTGACCTCTTTACCTTTGGCACCGAGGTTGCAAGCAATGAAGCCGATGCTGGTAATGCCAAGGGACGGATCGTCGACCTTCTGCTTCCCGTTGTCGTTTTGATTGTCATTTCGGTATTCGCCATGATTTATGTTGGCGAATTCTATAGCGTCGATAGTGATTATTACAAGGATTTTGTCGGTGCCTTCGGTAATACCGATGCTACTCTGGCTCTGCCGTTGGCTGGTATTGTTGCCCTTCTGATTACTGTCATCTATTTTATTGCCCGCCGCCTGGTCAGCTTCAAGGAAGCCATGAAGGCTGTTCCCAAGGGCTTTATTGCAATGGTTCCTGCTATTTTGATTTTGACCATGGCTACCGCCCTTAAGAATATGACCGGTCTTTTGGAATCGGATGCCTTTGTAAAGAACGCCCTGGCCAATGCCGGTGCTCTCCATAACTTCCTCCCGGCCATCATCTTCCTGGTCGCCTGTGCCATTGCTTTTGCCACCGGTACTTCCTGGGGAACCTTCGGCATTTTGATTCCTATTGTTCTGAGCGTATTCCCCGCCGGAAGCGAACTCATGGTAATTGGTATGTCGGCCTGTCTGGCTGGTGCCGTTTGTGGTGACCATTGCTCCCCGATTTCGGATACCACCATTATGTCCTCTGCCGGTGCCCAATGCGAACACGTCAACCACGTGTCCACTCAGCTGCCCTACGCCATCACCGTGGCCGCTGTTTCCTTCGTTGGCTATTTGATCTCCGGCTTTGTACAGAACTGGCTTATCGTATTGCCCATCTCCATGGTAATCATGGTTGGTGTGCTCTTCGCCATTAAGTATTTAACCAAAGCCAAAGCGTAATTTGTTTTTCCAACACCGCAGATCCATTTCGGATCTGCGGTGTTTTTTACATAAAAAAAGATTGCCGTGGAGCAGGAGAGTGTGCTATAATCAAATCAAGTCAAGGAAAGGAGCATAGCAATATGATCTACGACGCTAAAAAGACCGAAAAGCTTAGTCCGGAGCTTTTTCAAAATCCGACTTCGGATTTCCGTGGAACCCCCTTCTGGGCCTGGAACTGTAAGCTGGAATTGGAGGAATTGACCCGGCAAATTGATGTGATGCAAAAAATGGGCTTTGGCGGCGCACACATGCACGTACGTACCGGCATGGCTACCACCTATCTCAGCGATGAGCACATGGAGCTGATCAAGGGGTGTGTGAAAAAATTCAAAGAAAACGGAATGCTTGGCTGGCTTTACGACGAAGACCGCTGGCCTTCGGGTGCAGCCGGTGGCTATGTGACCAAGGATCCTGCATATCGGGCGCGCTACCTGCTGTTCACCCCCTGGTCTTATGAAGAAATGCAGACCGATAGCAAAATTCTGAACTCCACGGCCAAAGCGGTTCGTACCGGGAATGGAAAACTGCTGGCGATTTATGATATTCAGCTGGATGAAAAAGGGTATCTGGCTTCCTATCAAAAGATTGATGATCCGGAGAAGGCAAAGGGTACTCCTTGGTATGCCTATGTAGAGACACCGAATCCCAATCCCTGGTATAACAACCAAACTTACGTGGATACCCTCAATCCCAAAGCCATTGACCGCTTCATTGAAGTAACCTACGAAACCTATAAGAAACACGTGGGAGAGGAATTCGGCAAAGCCATTCCGGCTATTTTCACCGATGAACCCCAGTTCAGTCACAAGACTACACTGGATTTTGCCAACGATAAGAAGGATATCACCCTGCCCTGGACCGATGATCTTCCGGAAACCTATCGGGATGCCTATGGCGAAGAGCTGGTGGAAGCCTTGCCGGAGGTAATCTGGGACCTTCCGGAAAGCGCTCCTTCGGTGGTTCGTTACCATTACCATGACCATATTGCAGAACGATTTGCTTCGGCTTTTGCCGATCGATGCGGCAAGTGGTGCCGGGAAAATAACCTGATGCTGACAGGTCACATGATGGAAGAACCTACTTTGGAAAGCCAGACCGCCGCATTGGGCGAAGCTATGCGCTCCTATCGCTCCTTCGGATTGGTGGGTGTGGATATGCTTTGTGATGCCTATGAGTTCACTACCGTAAAGCAAACCGCATCTGCTGCCAACCAGTATGGATATCCCGGCGTTCTGTCGGAGCTTTATGGCGTTACCAACTGGGATTTTGACTTCCGTGGGCACAAGACCCAGGGAGACTGGCAAGCAGCCCTGGGTGTTACGACCCGGGTACCCCATCTGGCATGGGTATCCATGAAGGGGGAGGCAAAGCGTGACTATCCCGCTTCCATCAATTACCAGGTTCCCTGGTTTGAAAAATACGCCTATGTAGAAGATCATTTTGCCCGTGTAGCCACTGCGCTGACCCGAGGTAAGCCAATGGTGAAGATTGGTGTCATTCACCCAGTGGAGAGTTATTGGCTCCATTGGGGGCCCGGCGAGCACACTCGTTTGGTTCGTAACCGAATGGATGAAAACTTCCAGAGTTTCATCAAATGGATGCTCTATGGTACCATTGATTTCGACTATATTTGTGAATCCAACCTTCCCGGACAGTGTGAAGTGGGGGATGCACCGCTTCCTGTGGGTGAAATGCGTTACAGCGTGGTGGTGGTTCCCTCCATGGAAACCATTCGCTCCACAACTCTTGACCGGCTGGAAGCCTTCCGAAAGGCCGGGGGACGCCTGATTTTTGCCGGGGATATTCCCACCCTTGTGGATGCCATTCCCTCTGATCGGGCCAAAAGGCTTGCAGAAATCAGCGAATGTATTTCCTTTGATAAAAGAGCGATTCTCTCCGCCCTGGATTCAGAACGGGATGTCGAGATCCGCGGTGCAAACGGTAGCTTGACCGAAGATCGCATCTACCGCATGCGTCAGGACAATACCGGAAAATGGCTCTTTGTAGCCCAGGGCAAAAAACCACAGAATCCCGATATTCCTACCCCGCAAAAGGTAAAGATCCGACTGAAGGGGTCATATAAAGTCACCCTGTACGAAACCCTTACCGGAGAGATCAAGCCGATGGCGGCAAAGATTGCAAACGGTATGACCGAGCTTACTGAAACCCTTTGGGAACACGATTCCAGATTGTATTTCCTGGAAGATGCTACGGAAGGGGCCATGGCAGAGAATGTAGAAACTACATCTGGGAAAGCTATCACTTTGCCCAAGCGGATGACTTACAAGACCAGCGAAGAAAACGTTATGATTCTGGATATGGCAGAATACGCTCTGGACGATGGGGATTGGATGCCGGAGGAAGAACTTCTACGGGCGGATAACGTGTTGCGGGAAACCCTTGGATGGCCCAGCCGTATGGAATCAGTGGCCCAGCCCTGGGTGGTACCCGAAGAGCCATACACCCATACAGCCCATCTGCGCTTTACCTTCGAAAGTGATCATGAAATCACCGGTGCAAAACTTGCCATTGAGGATGGGGACATTGTTGGCTTGAAGCTGAACGGTGAAAAGGTGGAAAATAACGTAGTGGGATACTACACCGATAAATCGATTATGACCATACCCCTTCCCACAATCCATGCGGGCCAAAACGTGCTGTTGGTGGATATTCCCTACAATCAGCGCAGTAACATCGAAAATGCCTTCATTATGGGCGATTTCGGCGTGGTTTGCCAGGGGCGTTATACCAAGCTGACGCAGAAGCCCGAACTGGTATCCTTCGGTGACCTGGTACATCAGGGATTCCCCTTCTACGGGGCCAACCTGACCTATCAGATTCCTCTAGAAACCCAGGGAGGCGACCTGGAAATTCAGGTACCCCAGTACGTGGGCGGTCTGGTATCGGCGGCGCTGGATGGAGAGGAAAAGGGCAACGTTGTCTATTCCCCCTACAAGCTGGTGCTCAAGGACGTGGAAGCCGGTTCCCATACCCTGGAACTGACCATTTGGGGCAACCGGGTCAATTCCTTCGGTCCCCTCCACCTGTGTGATCCCAAACGTAGCTGGATCGGTCCCAATGCCTGGCGCTCGGTGGACGAAGCCTTCAGCTACGAATACTGTTTGAAGCGTTTCGGTATCACAAGCAGTCCCAGCATCAAAGAAATCTGAATACAAAAAGGAGCCGTCGCAATGCGGCGGCTCCGAATTTTAGGAGAAAGCACGTGAATCCATATACGATCGTTGCAAGTGACCTGGATGGTACCTTGCTCAATAATCAAGCGGAAATCAGCCGGGAAAATCTAGATGCCATCAGCCGGATTGCCGAACGAGGCGGCGAGTTTGTGGTAGCCACCGGCAGAACCTATGCGGAGATTCCGGAGATGGTACGGAATCACCCTGCCATCCGTTATATGATCTATTCCAATGGGGCGGTGATCCTGGATAAGAAAACAGGCGAAAAGGTTTACACCTGTATCCCCAACTCGCTTGTGTGTAGAATTGCAGATCTTTTGACGGAATACAAGGTTCACATCAGCATCCGCCATCAAGGGGATTGCTGTGTGGATGAGAATTACCAGGAAGAAGAGCATTATCAATTCTTCCGGGTGGACCGGTGTCACGTGGACGTGGTGGCAAAATGTGGTGTCTTTATTCATGATTTTGACGGGTATATGCGCGCCGCAGACAATGTGGAAGTGGTGTCCATCTTCTTCCATGACCCGGCCGAAAAAGAGGCTTGTCGGGCAAAATTGCAGGACCTGGGCGGTCTGTACCTTGCGGAAGCAAGTCCAAGCAATTTTGAAATCGTCAATGCGAAAGCAGGAAAGGGAAGCGCCCTTCTGGCCTTGGCGGAGAGGATCGGGGTACCCCGGGAAAAGACCATGGCACTGGGAGACAGCGGTAACGACCTGACTATGATCCGGGCTGCGGGGCTTGGTCTTGCCACAAGGAATGCCCAAAAGATCCTTTTTGATGAGGCCGACGGTGTGATCTGTTCCAATGAGGAGCACGTGGCGAAATACGTACTGGAAACATACTTCGGATAAAGGATACAAACCGGGGAATATAGACATGGCTAAAATTATGATTATCGGGGATATGCTTTGCAGTCCCAGAATGACAGAAATTGCAAACGGTGACTATGGCGCGCTTTTTGCAAAAGCGAATAAGCTCAAAAATTGTGATTATTTGATTGGCAATCTCGAAACCCCTATTGCAGGGGAAGCGCTGAAATACACATATGAACGATACAGATTCAATACCCCAACTGCGTTTTTGGATGCGATCAAGGATTGCGGCTTTGATATGCTGACCCTTGCCAACAATCATTGTATGGATCGGGGCGAAGAAGGCCTTTTCAACACGATTCAGACTTGCAAGGAAAAAGGGTTTGACGTGATTGGCGCTTAC
>SVKS01000195.1 GCA_015068345.1 Oscillospiraceae bacterium | reverse complement strand
CACCTCCTCCAGCGTGGTTGCTTCAATAGCCTGGTAATTATAACATGCTAATGCGTAATTGGCAAGCGTTAAAACGGGTTTTTCTGCACAAAATCCCTGCGGAAAGCGGGAATTGCCTTGCATATTTTTTGTAAATCATCTATAATGGTAATGCCCCTAATGGGAGCATTACTGGTTAGGAGGAACTATCATGCCGAGTAAGATGCAGAATGAATATGGTGTGATCGAAATCGCCAATGAAGCCCTTATGACCATTGCCGGTCTGGCCGCAATGGAGTGCTACGGCGTTGTGGGCATGGCTGCCAAGCGCAAGACGGACGGCATCGTGGAACTGCTGGGCCGTGATAACTTTTCCAAGGGTATCCGCATGACGGTGGAAGGGACCAAGTGGATCTACGATTATTGTAAGCCCGGGTCCAAGGTGATCTTCACCACCGAGGATAAGCCCTGCCCCTTGCCGCTGGATCCTGCCATTCACGTGAAGGGAGAGTCGGGCTGGGACCCTACCGACCCGGATGAAAGCAACCCTTGGCACAAGAAAAAGCCGGTTTTGGAAGCGACCGATTGCCTGGTGGCCCTTGGGGAAGAGATGGATGTTTCCACCCTCTTCCACGCCACCGATACCGCCGGAAATGACATTTCGGATCGGGTGGAGGTGACCGGAAAGGTCGATAGCCGAACTCCCGGTATCTATCGCCTGGAGGCAAGGGTGACAGATGACCTGGGAAAAAGTGCCACCGCCGGCATTTACGTGCGGGTGGTAGCACCCAAAAACTGAGAACCAATAATATGCAGGACGGACAGCCCCGGTTGTCCGTCCTTTTATGCAAAACACGTAAAGGAAATGATTATGGAAAATAAGCAATCACAAATCATGGGAAGCGGCAGCATTCCCAAACTTTACCTCGGTCTGGCTCTGCCTGCGGTGGTGGCACAGATCATCAATTTGCTTTACAACGTCGTGGACCGCATCTACATCGGCCACATTCCCGGAATCGGGGCCGCCGCCCTGACCGGAGTGGGATTATTTGTGCCGATTCTGATGCTGATTAACGCCTTTGCCATGCTGGCGGGGGCAGGGGGTGCACCCCTGGCCGCCATTGCCATGGGAAAGGGAGATCGGGACAGGGCGGAAAAGATCGTGGCAAACTGTTTCTCACTTCTTTTGCTCTTTGCTCTGGGATTGACGGTGGTTTTCTATATCTTCTGTCCTGCGCTTCTGCGCTTTTTCGGCGGGAGTGACGTTACCCTGCCCTATGCGGTGGACTATGCCCGGATCTATATCTTAGGGAGCGTCTTTGTGCTGGCGGTTTTAGGTATGAACCCCTTCATTACCACCCAGGGCTTTGCCAAAATCAGTATGTTGACCACCGTGATCGGTGCAGTGATCAATATTGTATTGGACCCCATCTTCATTTTTGCACTGGATATGGGAGTGAAGGGGGCCGCCCTGGCCACCGTTTTGAGCCAGGCGGTGGGAGCCCTTTGGATTCTGCGGTTCCTGACGGGGAAAAAGACAGTACTTCGGCTGAAACGCGAAAACATGAGGTTGATTCCCGCAATTTTCAAACCCTGCCTGGGTCTTGGTATCTCCACCTTCGTCATGATGTCCACCGAAAGCCTGCTTTCCATCAGCTTTACCTCCAGTCTGTCGCGTTTTGGGGGTGACGTGGCGGTGGGTGCCATGACCATTATCACCAGCGTTTGCCAGCTTGCCACCATGCCCCTTCAGGGGTTTTGCCAGGGGGGCCAGCCTATTATGGGGTATAACTTTGGCGCAGGTAAGCCGGAACGGGTGAAAAAGGCCTTTTTCATTCAGCTTGGAGTCTGTCTTGGTTATGCGACCCTGTTTTGGGGATTATCCATGCTGTTCCCGTCTGTATTTGCGGGTATTTTCACCGGAGATGCAGAGCTTGTGAATTATGCTTCCTGGGCGCTCCGGATCTATATGGCGGGCATCTTTGCCTTTGGTGCTCAAATTGCCTGTCAACAGAGCTTTATGGCCCTGGGTCAGGCCAAAATTAGCCTGTTTTTGGCCTGCCTGCGAAAGCTGATTTTGTTGATTCCCTTGATCTTTTTGTTGCCCCTCTTTATCGAAAACAAGGTGTTTGCGGTATTTCTTGCCGAACCGATCAGCGATATGATTGCCGCCACAGTAACCACCATCGCCTTCTTTGTAAGCTTCAATAAGATCCTGAACCATGGGGCCCGCCGTTAGGCGGGCTCTTTTCGTTGACAAGGCAATGGAATATAGGGTATAATAAAAGGAGAACTAATCTCTGGAAAGGAGAAATACCATGAAAAATACGGCGATTATGCTTTTGGTTTTGGCCTTGTGCCTTACTATGTTTGCCGCCTGCGGCAACGAAGAGGGGGCCCTGGCTTCCAGCAACTGGGAGGGAGCCGATGGCTTTTATTATAGCGAAGATTATACCCGTACCCTGGAGGTGGTTACCGACTTCGGGGGACCCAGTTGGAATTTGACCTTCTGGGATGATGCGGAGGAATATCTGGATGGCTATCTGGTGGTGACCGACGTGAAGGAAAACGTCCTCACTCCTGGGGAAGGCGTTACCTTCACCTATTTCCCGGAGGAGCTTCCCTATATTGTGGTGTCGGGGTGCGGCGAATACGACGGCACCTACACGCTGATTTTGGGGTGACGCCTATGGTAACATACGAGGCGGGCCGTACCTATGGGTCCTTTGTGAAGGATGGGGAACGGAGTCTGCTCTGCCTCCAAAAGGGGGGAGAGGGAGCCCTGACCTTCCGGATGGAATA
>SVKS01000061.1 GCA_015068345.1 Oscillospiraceae bacterium | reverse complement strand
CATTGATGACACAACCGATGATGTAGTTGTAGTAGGGAGCCCAGTTGATTGCGGAGGAAACGATGAAGGTTTCGGGGCAGGATTCGTAGGTGCTGCCGTTGTAGGAAACGTTGGGAACGCCCTTGGCTTCGCAGGTGGAGGGGGCGCCCATGGAGTCGGCGTGCTGGCTGATGAGCTTGCAGTCGCGGGCGATCAGAGCTTCGGCGGCGTTCTTTTCTTCGGTGGCGTCATACCAGGAACCGGTGAACTGTACTTCCATGGTGGCGGTGGGGCAAACCGACTTCACGCCAAGATAGAAGGAGGTGTAACCCGAGATAACTTCGGCGTAGGTGTAAGCACCGACGTAGCCAACCTTGGCTTCCTCGGCGGTGAATTCACCGGCTTCGATCATTTCGTTCAGCTTCATACCAGCGGCGATACCGGCAAGGTAACGGCCCTGGAAGATGGAGGCAAAGGCATTGTGGTAGTTGGCAAGGCCTTCGGTGTGAGCCTTGGTACCGGTGGCGTGGCAGAATTCCACTTCGGGGAATTCCTTGGCAGCCTTGATCATGAAGTCTTCGTGGCCGAAGGAGTTGGCGAAGATGATGTCGCAGCCCTGGTCAACCAGATCCTTGGCGGCGACGTAGCATTCGTCACCTTCGGGGATATTGGTCATCACAACGACCTGATCGTCGGTGAGGCCGGCAACTTCCTGAATGGTGTCAACAGCGTTGAGGAAGTTCAGGTCGTAGGTGGAGTTTTCATCGTGCAGGCAGATGAAACCGATCTTGAAATCTTCGGGAACTTCGTAGTCAGCCTTCAGTTCGACAGCGTCGATGGGGGAGGCGGACAGGCCGCTTTCTTCTTCAGCGGATTCGCTGCATCCGGCAAAAGCGCAAGCAAGCATGGCAATGCAGAGCAGCATGGCGAGTAACTTTTTCATTTGAAAAAACTCCTCTTTTTCAAAAAATATTTATGTAATATAAAATTACACACGACGGAAGGTGAGGGAATCGGCGGTCATGCTTTCCACAATGGCCAGGGATTCCACCCGAATACCGGCTTCCCGCAGCTGGTCACCGCCCTTTTGGAAGCCCTTTTCAATGGCGCAGGAGCAGCCGATTACTTCGGCACCGGCTTGCTTGACAATGTCGATCAGACCCAGGAGTGCCTTGCCGTTTGCCAGGAAGTCGTCCACGATCAGGATCTTTTCGCCTGCTTTCAGGAAGTCCTTGTTCACTACCACGGTGTAATCCACCCCGTGGGTGTAGGAATGGACCACGGTGGCGTAAACCTCCCCTGAAAGGTTGCTGGTCTTGTGCTTTTTGGCGAATACCACCGGCAGATGCATGGCGGCACCGGCAGCCATGGCAATGGCAATGCCGCTGGTTTCCACCGTCAGGATCTTGGTGGCACCGCTGTCCCGGAACAGCCGACCGATCTCCCGACCCATTTCCATGATAAAGTCCACGTCCAGCTGGTGGTTCAAAAAGGAAGCAACCTTCAAGACGTTTCCCGGAAGGACGGTGCCTTCCCGGAGAATCTTTTCTTCCAAAGCTTTCATAATCGGTACTCCCTTCTTTTTCAAAAGAAAAAACAGACTTTGCCAAGAAAAGCCTGTTTGTCAATATGGATGGAAACGGATTGAAGACTTGCATTCCCAATAGTCGCAACTGAAAGGCGTGCGCCGGTCATTTGGGCCATCTATCCAAACCTGTATTGGCAAAACAAAAGAAACTACGGATAGAATACTATCACAAAAAGCGAGGCAATGTCAACCAAAATTCGCCCAAAAAAGAAAGTTTGGAGGTTTACACAAGACCGCCCCGAAAAAAACGTTTTTTTGCAATATTTTGATAACAGGAGACGCTTCGCAATGGACAATAGAGGCTGCGCAATTGTCAATGGAAAATTGACAATGTTGGATTGCCTCCTTCGGAGGCTCCTTTTCACACACAAAATATCAAGGAAGCGCCGTAAGGCACCTACAACGATTGTCCAATGTCAATTGTGAATTATCAATTATATTCCCCCGGGTTCTACAGGTGTTCATAAATCAGTTAAGTCGACCTATGTTACGATTATAGATCGGTTTTTGTTATGCACTGGCGCGGTAGCGCCCAAGGCTCCCTTGAGTAAAGGGAGCTGTCAGCGAAGCTGACTGAGGGATTGTCTTACCGCAGTATCGATATATTCGCAAACGCCACGGAAATTTCTGCTGACTTCGTTGTTGGGAATGCGGATAATAGTGAGTCCATAATCTTCCAGGAAAGTGGTGCGTTCTTTATCTTTTTGGATTTCTTCCGCTTCATAGTGCTGTGAGCCATCCAGTTCTATGACGAGCCGTGCGTCGGCGCTGTAAAAATCGACAATGTATTTCCCAAGCACTTTTTGCCTGGAAAACCGGATCGGATGGGTACGCAAAAAGTCATACCAAAGATGGCGTTCCTCTTTGGTCATTTCTTTTCGCAGCTGCTTTGCCAGTGGAACCAACTGCTTATTATGCTTTCTCTGCATGACAATCCCTCCGTCACGGCTTACGCCGTGCCACCTCCCTTTACACAAGGGAGGCTCTGGTGCTGTGCAACATCGCAAATACCGCACTACACCAGATGGTGTATAGAAGTGCGCTCTTTATCTGTTTGATAAAGAAGAGCAGTCCTGGCAGGATTGCCTGCCAGGACTGAAACTGTTTTACGAAGCCCCGGTTTCCCGGGGGGTTAGATTTAGATTACAAAGCCCTCTTCCCGCAGGATCTTCTGCAGGGCGGGGACGTTGACGCTTCGAAGGTCGCTTCCCTCCTCCAGGGCAACCGCCACGGCGGCACCGGCGGCCTGACCAAGCTCGGCGCAGAAGGGCATTACCCGGTAGGAAGCCTGGGCTTCGTGGGTGGAGGAAATGCAGCGCCCTGCCACAAGCAGGTTGCTCTTTCCCTTGGGAACCAGACAGCGGTAGGGGATTTCGTACCATTCCCCGGCTTTGAAGTAGTGGTGGCTGGTGCCGGTACCGGCGGGATTGTGGATATCGATATCGTAATTGGCCACGGCGATGGCGTCGTCGAATCGGGCCAGAGCCAGAAGGTCTTCCTGGGTCAGCACATATTCGCCGATGATCTTCCGGCTTTCCCGAATACCGATCTGCAGGGCGGTGGAAAGGATCCGGGCGTTTTCAAAGCCTTCGATGTTTTCCTTCAGGAAGGTGAGGATTTCAAATACCTGCTCCCGGGCTTCGATTTCGGCCTTGGTTACGTCCCAGGGATTGGTGGGATCCAGCTTGATGATGCGGGTGGTGTTGAAATGGAGCACCCCCTGGTTGAAATTTTCGAAAATCAGCACGTTTTCCCGGGGGTTCTTGATCTTGCCCTGGGCCTGGAATTCCTTGTAGAGGACGTTGATCTGTCCCTTCACCCTGTGGTAGGTTTCCTTATTCACCCCGCCCATGCGGAAACAGAGGGTCATGGGCTGGCACAGACCGTCAGCCTCCCGGCCAACCTTAAAGTCACAGCCGGAGAGCATGGAAAGCTCCCCGTCGCCGGTGGCATCGATGTAGTTTTTAGCGGTGAGGGTCAGCTTCCGGGACTTGCCCAGGGCGGAAAGGGACACGATTTTCTCCCCGTCCACTTCCACGCCGGTGACGGTGGTGTTGTAAAGGAGGGTGACACCATACTTCTGGCACATGCGGTTGAGCACCAGCTTCAGGATCTCCTCGTCGAAATACATTTCGTAATCCTTCATGCCCCCCAGGGCGATGGATTCCTTCAAAATCTCCAGGAACAGGTCACCGGTGAGGAACTTTTTTTCCTCCTTGCCCGGTTCGGTGGTCCAATATCCCATAAAGGGGGAAATCAGGCAGTTGGCGGCGGCGCCCCCCAGGCAGTTGTACTTTTCCACCAGGAGCACGTCCCGGCCGTGACGTGCGGCTTCCAGGGCGGCACAGGTGCCGGCAAAGCCCCCGCCCACAACGATCAGGTCATAGCAATGTTCCATATCGGCTCTCCTTTTCGGATGATATATTTGATTTGATTATAGCAGGGGTAGGGGGCTCTGTCAACGAAAAAACAGGGAATTTTTGATGAAAATGGTTGATTTTGCCGTGGGACATGATATAATCAAGGTAATACGAAGGCGCTTGGCGCCTGGAAAGAATAGGGAGAGGTTTATGGACTTCAAGCATATTGATAAAAAGTACCGTCCCGTGCCCTTCTGGTCCTGGAATGAACGGCTCAGCGTGGAAGAATCGGTTCGCCAGACCCGGCTCATGGATGAAGCCGGCATCGGCGGCTATTTCATGCACGCCCGGGGCGGTCTCCAGACCGAATACATGGGAGAAGAATGGTTTGACAACGTTGCCGCCTGCATCGAGGAATCGAACAAGCGGGGCATGCACCCCTGGGCCTACGACGAAAACGGCTGGCCCTCCGGTTTCGGTGGGGGCAAGGTCAACGGCAAGGGGGAACACTATTGGCAAAAGTACCTCCGGGTCCGCCCTGCGGCCGATTCCCGGGAGGACATTCCCGAAAACCGCATCATTTACGTAAACGACAGCTACTGCTTCTTCTACGAAGTGAACCCCTTCTACGTGGACACCATGGCGGAGGACGTGATCGCCGACTTTATCAAAGAGGTCTATCAGCCCTACTACGATAAATTCGGCACCAGCTTCGACGGTTTCTTCACCGACGAGCCCCAGATTTCCCGCAACGGCATCCCCTGGAGTTTGACCCTTCCGGAGCAGTATAAGCTTGCCTACGGGGAAGAAATTTACGATATTCTCCCCGGCCTTTTCTATGCCGAAGGCAACTATGAAGCCGGCCGTATCAAGTTCTGGAAGCTTGTAACCGAGCTTTTCAGTAAGAATTTCATGAAGCAGATCCACGATTTCTGCGCCAAACATGGCATCCAGTTCACCGGTCACATGGTGCTGGAGGAAACCCTTCTGGACCAGCTCACCTCCAACGGTGCCTGTATGCCCCACTACGAATATTTCGACATCCCCGGCATGGACTGGCTGGGCCGCAACATTTTCCCCTGCCTGACCCAGCACCAGCTGGCCTCCGCCGCCGCCCAAACCGGCAAAAAGCAGATCCTTTCGGAAACCTTTGCTCTTTGCGGTCATAACGTGGGCCACGATGAGCTGAAGCGCAACTACGAGTGGATGATGGTCCGGGGCATCAACCTGATGTGTCAGCACCTGGAGGGCTACTCCCTCCGTGGCATCCGCAAGCGTGACTATCCCCCTGCCATGTACATCCAACAGCCCTGGTGGGACGAATACAAGGTATTCAACGATGCCATGAGTCGGGTGGGCATGCTCCTTGCGGAAGGGGAGATCCAGTTTGATACCCTGCTTCTCCACAACATGACCTCTGCCTGGGCTTGCTACAACGATGCGGATAACCCCGGCCTGGCTGAATACAACGCCGCCATGATCGAGGCGGTGAACACCCTGGAAGCCAAGCACATCCTCTTCCACCTGGGGGACGAGATCATGCTGGAACGCCACGCCCGGGTAGAAGGGGCTAAGCTGGTGGTGGGCAAGCAGTCCTACACCACCCTGGTGATTCCCGAACACAGAGTTTTCTTCGAAAACACCGAAAAGCTCATTGCCGAGTTCAAGGCAAACGGCGGCAAGGTCATCACCCCCGCCGAAGCTCCCGAAAATCCCATCATCGATTCGCCGGAAGTTACCTACACCCGCCGGGAATACCCCGACTTCACCTTCCATTACTTCGTCAACTCCAATAACAAGGAAATCGAAACCAAAATCCACGCAGGTGGCTTCTCCCTGGATATTGCCACCGGGGAAAAGCTCCCCTTCGACGGCAGCTACACCTTCCCGCCCTACGGCAGCCTGGTGCTCATCGACGACGGCACCCCGGTTTCCGAACCCATTGCCCCTGTTGCCGGGGAAGCCCTGGACCTTTCCGGCGACTTTGCAGTGGTCTCCGCCACCGAAAACGCCCTGACCCTGGACAAGTGCACCTACTGGTTTGACGGGGTCCTCCAGGCCGAGGATAGCTACGTCCTGAACGTGGCCAACCGGGCCTACGCCCTGGAGCATGGCACCGATATCCGCTGCCTCTTCAAGGCCAACCTGGCCTATCTCCCCAAGCCCCTCTATCTGGCTGTTGAAACCCCCGAAATCTTCAAGATTCTGGTGAACGGCCGTGAAATCGACAAGACGGTGGTGGGCTTCTTCCGGGACAAGGCCTTCCAAAAGATTGACATCACCGATTACGTTACCCTTGGGGAAAACACCATCGAGCTTCTGGTCCATTTCGTGGAATCCGACGTGGTGTACGAAAACCTGCGGAAGTCCAGAATCTTTGAATCCGAAAAGAACAAGCTGACCTACGACATGGAAATCGAAGCCATGTATCTGGTGGGTGATTTCGGTGTTGCCTGTGACGGTACCTACACCCAGGGCGAACGGGATGCCGACTTCTTTGACGGCTCCTTCACCATTGTGGCGCCTCCCAAGTCGGTGAAGCTCCAGCATATCGAAAAGCAGGGCTTCCCCTTCTTTGCCGGCACCCTGAAGGTCCAGAAGAAGTTTGACCTCTGCGACACCCAAAAGATCCTCTCCTTCCAAAAGAAGGGCATCAACGTGGTGGGCGTCACCGTCAATGGGGAAAAGGTGGATACCTACCTGTGGGCTCCCTACAAGGCAGATCTGTCGAAGCTCCTGAAGACCGGGGAAAACGTGGTGGAATTCACCCTGCTCAATAACCTGCGCAACCTCCTGGGTCCCCACCATCACCCCGATGGAGAGCTTTATGCCGTGGGTCCCAACAGCTTCTTCGACGAACCCTGCATCTGGAACTCCTACACCCAGTCTCCCTTCCACGCTGCCTACAGCTTTGTGGAAACCTCCATTCTGGGCGATCAATAAGGAGCGGACAAAATCATGGGTTATCTCTATCTGGCCATCGCCATGCTGGCGGGGGCAGGGAAGGGGTACTGTGCCAAAAAAACCAGCGGTCTCATCAGCGGCTTCCGGGGCGCCACCCTCAGCAATCTCATCCGGTTGGGGTTCTGCATTCCCATCGGCCTTTTGGTGGTGATCCTCAGCGGAGACCTGGGGGCCATGGGGCAAACCGGTTCCTTCCTGTGGATCTCTGCCCTTTCGGGGGTGTCCACGGCGGTTCTGGTGTTCACCTGGCTTGTGGCGGTGCGAAAAAACGCCTACATGCTCATGGACGTGTTTTACACCCTGGCGGTCCTCATCCCCCTCTGCCTCAGCGCCCTTTTCTTTGACGAGGGCATCAAGCTGACCCAGTGGGTGGGCATCCTCATCCTCGTTGTGGCGGTGCTGTTACTTTGCAGCTACAACAATTCCATCAAGGAAAAATTGACCCCGGGACGGATCCTGCTTCTGATCATCAGCGGCATCTCCAACGGTATGGTGGACTTTTCCCAAAAGCTCTTTGTGAAAACCACCCCCCACGTGCCGGTTTCGGTGTTCAATTTCTACACCTACCTCTTTGGGTTTATCACCCTGGTGCTCTTCTTCCTGCTTACCCGAAGTGACGAAAAGCTGGAGGTCAAAACCTTCCGGAAGATCGTGGGCTACATTGCGGTCATGGCCATCTGCCTTTTCGCCTATTCCTTCTTCAAAACCCAGGCGGCGGGCCTTTTGGACTCGGTGCTGCTCTACCCCCTCAGCCAGGGGGGCGGGATGATCATCGCCACCACCATGGCGGCGGTCTTCTTTGGGGAAAAGGTCACCCCCCGCTGTGCCATTGGCGTTGCCATTGCCTTTGTGGGACTAATCATCATCAATTTGCTGTAATTCCATAAAAATAAGCGACGGAAAAGTTTCCGTCGCTTTTTTTATGGTTTCCTAATCGGCGCTGACTCTCGTGACAAACAGGGCGTTGGTGCTGCCGTATTTTTCACAGCCCGCCGGCTGCATCCATTCGGTAACGGTGATCAGGGCGGTGTTGCCGTCGATTTGGGTGACACCGAAATTGCCCAGCCGGGCACCCCGTTCGGGGACCACAATGACCTCGGTATGCCGCAGAATGCGAAGGGTGTCCGGGTCTACCTCTGCCATGAACAGGGGAGCCCGGTGACGGAACACGTGGTCGTTGTTTCCCGCCTTCCGGGTGTAAACCAGGTAGAGCCTGCCGCCGCAGGTAAGCCAATGCTGTTGGGTATTGTAGTTGGGAAGCACCTCTTCGGTGTCCCAACGCCAGATTTGGGGTTCGGTGAAGTTTTTTCCGTCCTCACTCACCGAAACAAAGCCCGCGTCGTCGGTGCGGAGGGTCAGGTAGTATTTCCCCTGGAATTTGATCAGCGACCCTTCTCCAAATCCCCGGGCAATGGGGGTGGAAAGCTCGTTGCTCATGCCGAGGAAGGTCAGGTTGAACCCATCAAAGGAGCAGCGCATGACCCCGGTGTTGGAATGAAATTCCTCCCCGTGGTGGATGGTAACCGGAATCAGCAGGTCGCCGTTTTCTTCCTCGATAAACTGGCTGCAGCCGGTGGCGGCTCCGCGAAGATATTCCCCCGGCATTTCCACCCGGCGGGTGCCGGTAAAGCGGTTGGCGGCTGGGTCGAAGGTGGAGTAGCAGGTCCAGGTCTTCCCCGTCAGGATGGGTACCACCGCATCGGCGGCGTAGGACACCGAATGGCCGCAAGCCAGGTCGATGCCGGTCTTTTTGTGGAAAAGGTGGGTGGCGTCGCACCAGGTGTAGCGGGTACCGTCGTCGGCGTATTCCATGGTGAAGGAGGGGTCGGGGGTTGGGGGAGTCCAGCTTTTGCCCCCGTCGTGACTTTGGGAAACCAGCAGGGGGGAAAAGTCGTCGGAGCCCGCCACGTTCAGGTATTGCAGGGTCATTACCAGGTTGTCCCTGTCCAGGGCTCCTGCCCGGGCGTGGACCAGACAGCGCTTGCCGTCGTAATTGCCTTCAAAGGTATGGATCTCGATTTTCATGGGGAAACCTCCCGTGTGTTGTGTTATTCCGATTATACATCGGGGAAAAATCCCTGTCAAGGGTGGAAAAGCCTGGCGAAATGGTGTATAATGTTGCCAAAGAACCAAGGAGGAGAAAGTATGATCCATTCCTTTTTGATCATCGGCCAATCCAATATGGCAGGCCGTGGCTTTGCGGAGGAAGCCTTGCCGGTGGACTTTACCGGTATCTCCATGCTCCGCAACGGCCGCTGGCAACCGATTTTCCGACCCATCAACCCCGATCGCCGTACCGCCGGGGTCAACCTGGCAGAAAGCTTTGCGGAAGCCTATGCCAAAAAGTACCAGGTTCCGGTGGGTATCATCCCCGCCGCCGACGGTGGCACCAAGCTGGAGCAATGGGTGCCCGGCAGCCTGCTCTTTGACCACGCGGTGTACCAGGCCAGACTTGCCATGCGCACCAGCACCATCGCCGGCATTCTCTGGCATCAGGGGGAGGGGGACTGTACCCCGGAACGCTACACCACCTATGCAGAGCGGATGATCCCCATGATCGAAGCCTTCCGGCGTGAGTTGAATCTTTACGACGTACCCTTCCTGGTGGGGGGATTGGGGGATTTCCTGGCGGATTGCACCCTGGGTACTTCCCTGGTGAACTATCCCCAGGTGAATGCCGCCCTTCGGGAGGTGGCAGGCAGAATGGATCGGGTGGGATACGTCCCCGCGGAGGGCCTGGGGGCCAATCCGGATCATCTGCACTTTTCGGCAGAGGCGCTCCACGCCTTTGGTCTGCGGTATTTTGAGGTGTTTGAAACCCTCCGGGATCCAAACAAGGTCTTCCCGGAAAAACCGGCCATGGATGACGCCATCCGAAGCGAAATGGAAGCGCTGTGAAGTGGTGAAGTGTTGCATAATCGACCGATTTGTAGTATAATAGTAACGTAAATTGCAATAAGGAAATTGAATTATGAAGACGTATACCATCATTGCCGGGGTCAATGGCTGTGGGAAAAGCAGTCTGACCGGTGTTTTGCGGACCGAAATCAGTAATCTTGGAAAGATTATCGACGTGGATAAGATTACCGCCGCCTGTGGGGGAAGTTCCCTGGAGGGAGGCAGGAAAGCCCTCGCCATGATCGACGAATGCCTGGAAAAGGAGATTTGTTTCACCCAGGAAACTACCCTTTCGGGGAGAAATACCCTGGATGTGATCCGTCGGGCTATGGAAAAGAACTACGTGATCCGCCTCTACTACGTTGGGCTGGACACCATGGAGGAAAGCCTCGCCCGGATCGAAAACCGGGTTCGCAGGGGTGGTCATAACATCGCTACGGATGCGGTGGCAAGGCGCTTTGAAAAACGCTTTGATGATCTCATGGCGGTATTACCTTATTGCAACGAAGCCACCTTTTACGACAATGACAACGGATTTGTTACGGTTGCCAAATACAAAAATGGCGAGATCCAACCCATTGGGAGTCATCGTCCCAAGTGGCTGGAAGAGCTTCTTGGGAAAATGATCTGAAATATAGAAAAATCGGTGTCCTTTTGGGGGACACCGATTTTTTATGTGGATTTGTGGGTTTTACAGGAAGATGTACTTCAAAATGAAGAGAAGGGCCAATACGTACATCAGGGGGGAGATCTTTTTGGCCTTGCCGGTGAAGAGGTTGAGCACCACGTAGGAGATGATGCCAAGGCTGATGCCCTCCGAAATGGAGTAGCACATGGGCATGGCGATGATGGCGATGTAGGCAGGAATGGCTTCCCCGAGGTTATCGTCGTCAAAACGGATCTCGGTGACCGAGCTGACCATCAAAAATCCCACCATGACCAAGGCAGGAGCGGTGGCGAAGGAGGGGATGGAGGTGAACAGGGGGGCAAACAGGGTGCTCAAAAGGAAGAGCAGAGCCGAAACCAGGGCGGTGAGGCCGGTGCGTCCCCCGGTGCCGACACCTGCCGCCGATTCCACAAAGGTGGTGATGGTGGAGGTGCCCATCACGGCACCGGCGGTGGTGCCGATGGCGTCCGCCATGAGGGCGGGCTTGATGCGGGGCAGACGGCCCTTGTCATCCAGCATATTGGCCTTGGTAGCAACCCCGATCAGGGTGCCCAGGGTATCAAACAGGTCCACAAACAGGAAGGCGAAGATCACAACGACAAAATCCAGGATCCTGACAGCGGAAAAATCCACGGTGAAGCACTGACCAAAGGTTTTGCCCAGGCTGGAAAAGTCTACCGAAATCAGCTGGCTGGGAATCAGGGAGTAGAAGCCGGCGGCGGCATCGGGGGTGTAAATGCCGATGAGCTGGCAAAGGATCCCCAAAAGCCAGGTGGCAAGGATCCCCAAAAGAATGGAGCCCCGTACCCGCTTGATGTGGAGGATGGCGGTGATCAAAACCCCCACCAGGGCTAAGAGGGCGCAGATGCCGTGGGTTGAAAAATTCTGGGTGAAGCTGGTAATGGTCACCAGGGTGGAGGAGTCCACCACGACCCCCGCATTTTGCAGGCCAATGAAGGCGATAAACAGGCCGATGCCCACCGAAACGCCCCGTTTCAGGGTCAGGGGGATGGCGTTGAAGATGGCTTCCCGGACGTTGGAGAGGGAGAGAAGAATGAAAATGAGCCCTTCGGCAAATACCGCCAGCAAAGCGACCTGCCAGCTGTAGCCCATCTTGTCCACCACCGTGTAGGCCAGGTAGGCGTTGAGTCCCATGCCCGCCGACAAAACGAAGGGCAGGTTGGCCATGAATGCCATGCAGCAGGTGGCAAGGAAGGAGGAAATGGCGGTGGCAAGCAGGACGGCGGAGGAATCCATGCCCGCGTCGGCCAGGATACTGGGGTTCACCGCCAGAATGTACGCCATGGTCATGAAGGTGGTGATACCGGCCATAACCTCGGTTTTGACGGTGGTTCCGTTTTGGGAAAGCTTAAAAATTCGTTCCAGCATAAAACAGTACCTTTCTATGAATTTCCAATGTAATGCCACCATTGTAGCACGTTTTTGCCCGTCAGGCAATACGTTTTTAGGGCAAGTTGTGTGATTTATGGCAAGAGAACCGCGATGGAAGAAGAGCAATACCAATTGTAACGGGGAATCAAAATAACCTCCTGTACCGACCGGCACAGGAGGTTGCTTTTTATAACAGAATCCTATTCTTCTTCCATGACCAGTTTGCGGAAGAGGGCTACCTGTTCTTCGGTGGGGGCGAAGTCGGTGACCGAACAGGTGGGCAAGGTGGGGGTGGTACCGTCGGTGTAGTGGAAGGGAGAAAGACGGTCGTTTTCGTAAAGCTTACGGTCTTCTTCCCGGGTGAAATCGGGAATGTCGTAGGGCTTGCCGCCCTCCAGCATGGAACGGTGCGCTAAAATAGCCACCGAGGACATGGCAATGGCCGAGTGGAGGTTGTAGGGATGCTCCGGCTGCCGGCCCTCTTTCATGGCTTCCATGAAGATCCGGGCGGTCAGGTAGTCTCCGCCTCCATGACCGCTCTTTACGATCAGGTCTTCATCCCGGTCGTTCCAGCTGGGAACATAGCAATTGATCTCCTCGGCATTCTCCGGTTTGGTCCAGTCGTTGTAGCGAAGCATGACCTTATCGGTACCCCGCAGATTTTCAATTTGCCCCTCGGTGCCGCAGATACGATAGGCGTTATGGTGCCCGCCGAAAGCCGCACAGCCGGTGACCCGAAAGATGGAACCGTCGTCGTTTTGGGTGGTGATAATGGCAACCCTGTCACCGCTGTGGCTTGCGGTGGGGTGGGCACCTTCAATGGGGGCGAAGGAGGCAAAGGCGGTGACCCGTTTGGGGGTGGCACCGGTGGCTCGCATGACCGGGCCCAGGGAATGGGTAATGTAGTAGGTGCTGGGGAGGAAATTGCGCCAATGTTCGGGGAAGTAGTTGTAGGTCTTTTTGAAGTCAAGGTTGTCGGGATCGCCGGGGTGGTTGTATTCCCCCTCGGCATACAGAATCTTGCCCAGGGTTCCGGTGTCAACAATCCGCCTCATTTCCCGGTTGAAGATCATCTGGGGGTAATTTTCGGCCAGCATGTAGATGGAACTGGTGGATTCCGCAGCCCGGGCCAATTCCACGCCCTCCGCCATGGTACCGTTGGAAATGCATTCCGAGAACACGTGGATGCCCCTCTTGAAGCATTCGATGGCGTAGGGAGCGTGCTCATGGAAGTAGTTGGCTAGGATCACCGCATCCATGTCGTGTTCAATGAAGGAATCAAAATCCTCGTATACGGCGGTGTCTTCTCCCAGGTAGCTTGCCGCAGCTGCCAGACGATCCTTGTGGAAATCGCAAATGGCCACGATGTCGCAGTTGAGTAACATAAAGTTTTTGGCAATATCCAGCCCGCGTCCGGTACCAAACACGCCGATCTTCCATTTTTTCATAGGGAGTCCCCTTTCTGTCATTGGTGGTTTCTGGGGGTAGTATAGCAAATCCCAACCCGCAAAACAATAGAATATTCCCATGAAAATATGGAATCGGGTTAGAATCCTCTTGCTTTTTCGGATTTGTTGAGGTATCATAACCCCAAACGTCCCATCGGAGGTGTCCCATGCAGAAGCATAACATTTGCAAATTTGTTTCACCAACCGAAAACGCCAGTCTGTTGGTGTCCCGGTTTATCCTGGAAACCAATCCCGCCGTCATGGAGACAGCCGCCATCCTTGGGGAGCACCGGGTAATCCTGGTTACCGCCGGGGAAGGCACCCTGGCTTTTGGGGGCAGCTCCTGCTCTGCAATCCCAGGGGATCTGGTCTTTGGTTTTTCCGGGGAGCAATTTCAGGCTCACCCCGGGCCAGGGTTTCAATATATGTACGTGGATTTCCATGGAACCCGGGGGGAGGAGCTTTTGCGCCGGTTTGGCATTCGTCCCGCTACACGGAGGTCTTCTGGGTTTGAGGGGCTGATTCCTCTCTGGATCGAAAGTCTGGCCCGGGCGGATGAACGTACCATTGACCTGGCTGCCGAAAGCATGTTGCTTTACGCTCTATCCCGGCTTTCGGGCCAGCTTGCGGGGGAGACGGGGCCTGTCCGCCAGGTGATGGAGCTGTCGGAAGCCCGCTTTACCGACCCCAATCTGTCCCTTTCCGCCCTGGCGGAGGAATTGGGCTACAACACAAAATATCTCTCCCATCTCTTCAAGGCCAAAACCGGAACCGGATATACCGACTACCTGCGCAACCTTCGGATTGGCTATGCCGTATCGCTTTTTGACCACGGTATTGATTCGGTGAAAAACGTGGCTCTTCTTTCGGGCTTTGCCGATCCCCTCTATTTTTCTGCCGTTTTCAAAAAACACACCGGCCTTTCTCCGAAGGACTATAAGGGGAAACGATAAAAATAAAACGTGTCGCCCGATCCGGACGGCACGTTTTGCTTATTCATCATTTGATCACCATTTCGTCTGAGGAATAGAGGATGGTGGATTCGATCCCGAAACGGCTTGCGGCAACCGTTTCTCCATGGTATAATAACCTCGGTTACCATCTGCCTTTGGCAGATGGAAGGTACGCCTGGCGTACCTTCACGGTTTGCGAAACGCAAACCGACCGAGAACATTGAACCAAAGAAGCGCAAAAAGCTTTGCTTTTTGTCACGCCGCCGCAGCGGCGTGGCAAGCGGAACGCCTCCGCTTGCGCTTTGTGGTATAATAACCTCAGCCCACATCTGCCTTTGGCAGATGGTATAATGGGACTATCATCCCACCAAGGAGGAAGCTACATGCATAACCGAAACTGGAAATTGATATATGGCAGCTACGCCGGAATGGAAAAGAAGGCCATTGAGCTGATCAACAAGGAAATGGGGGCCCTGCTTCTGCGGGATCCGGGCCGCTACACCATCCACGTGCTCCCCCTGGAGCAGGCGGCGGAGGCGGAAATCGACCGGAATGCTGTGGTGGTGGGTCTCTGCGACGAGATTCCCCTCCTTTCCCGCTTGGTGTCCCCGGAGGAAATTCCGGAGGGGGGCTACCTGGTGAAGGCGGTGGACAATCCTGTTCTTCCCGGGTGCAAGCTTGTCCTGGTCACCGCCTGGGAGGGGAGAAACCTCTTTTACGGGGCGGTGGACCTGGTGGACGACTATTTCGCCCTGGCGGCCCCTGAACACGGGCCGGTGAAGCTATACGACGAAGCCCTGGACGGACCCATGCCCGATTATTACAGTGCATCGGCCCCGGCCATCCAAACCCGCAGTGTGTTCACCTGGGGCCACCCCATCAACGATTACCGGGATTACATCGAAAACATGGCTCGACTCCGGCTGAATCAGCTGATCATCTGGAACGACTTCCCCCCCATAAACGCCGCCGACGTGGTGGCATATGCCCACGAATACGGCATTCAGGTGATCTGGGGCTTTGCCTAGGGGTGGAGCCGGGATTGCGCTTCGGCGGATATGGATTCCCTGGAAGCCCTGGCGGCGGATATCATCGCCCTGTACCAAAACAAATACAGCCGGGTTCCCGGGGACGGCATCTACTTCCAATCCTTCACCGAGTTGGCCGCCGACCGAATCGGGGACC
>SVKS01000060.1 GCA_015068345.1 Oscillospiraceae bacterium | reverse complement strand
CCCGACTTTCGGAGGCGAGCTTCCCCACCGAGGAGCGCCCCTTCAAGCCCCACATTACCCTGGCCCGCCGGCAAAAATGCCGCAAGGGCTTTGACCCCGAAAAGCTCCTGGCCCAGATGCCCCCCCTGACCATGCAGGTGGGCCGGGTCAGCCTGATGAAATCGGAGAACATCCGGGGGAAAATTGTGTACAGCGAGATCTACGGCGTAGATCTGCAGTAAAAAAGGCCCGTTTGGGCCTTTTTTATTCGGATATTTCTGCCCACTCGTCGTAGAGGGCTTCCAGCTGGTTTCCCTTTTCCTCTCTTTCAGCAAGCAGGGGCAGGAGGGCCAGGTGGTCCTTGGCATTTTCCTCGATGGCGGCGTCCAAACCGGCGATCTCCTCCTCCAGGGCGGCGATCTGCCGTTCCAGGGCGTTGGCCCGCTTCTTGTCGGCACGGCGGCGCTTTTCGGCTTCGTACACCTCGTTGGTGGGACGTTCGGCCTTCTTTTCCGCCTTGATGATGGGTTTTTGCTCCTTCTCGATGGCTTCCCGTTTTTGAAGATCGATCTGGTATTCCTCGAAGGTGCCGGGGAAATCCCGAAGCCCCCCCTCTTCCAGGGAGAGGATGCGGGTGGCAAACCGATTGATGAAATAGCGGTCGTGGGATACGAAAAGCAGGGTGCCGTCGTAGGATTCCAGGGCTTCCTCCAGCCATTCGCAGGAGGCGATGTCCAGGTGGTTTGTGGGTTCGTCCAGAATGAGCAGGTTCACCTCGGCATACATGAGGATGCAAAGCCGAAGTCGGCTCCGCTCCCCACCGGACAGATCCCCCACCATTTTGAACACGTCTTCCCCAATGAAGTGGTAGGTGCCAAGCCGGTTCCGGGCCATGGGTTCGGTGATGCCCAGAGCAGCCACCGTTTCCTCCAAAACCGAGTTATATTCATTGATAAAGGTAACCTTTTGGGGCAAATAGGCCATGTGGATGTTGCTTCCCCAGCGGATACGGCCGGTGTCGGGCTTTTCCTCGTCCAGGAGGATCTTTAAGAAGGTGGTTTTGCCCGACCCGTTGTCCCCGATGAGGGCGATGGATTCGTCCTTTTTGATGTCGAAGGTCACGTCGGAAAAGAGGGTGCGGCTGCCGTAGGACTTGCCGATCTCCCGGATGTAGGCCACGTCGTTGCCCGATCGGCCCGAATCCTTGAAAGAACCGTTCATGCTTTTGGCTTCCCGGACCCGCTCCACGGCGTTTTCCTTCAGCTTTTCGATGCGGCGTTCCAGGGCCAGGGCCCGGCGCATCATTTTGCTGGCCCCCATACCCCAACCGTGCATCCGCTTGGCGGTGAATTCCAGCCGGGCAATCTCCCGCTGTTCCTTTTCGTACATGCGGCGCTGCAGCTCCAGCCGGGCTTCCTTTTCGGTGGCGTAGAAGGAGTAGTTGCCGTCGTAGACGTCGTTGTGGAGGTTTTCGATCTCAATGGTCATGTCGGTGACCTTGTCTAAGAAATAGCGGTCGTGGGACACCACCATGACGGTGCCCTTGAAGTTTTCCAGGAAGTTTTCCAGCCATTGGATGGAGGCCATGTCCAGGTGGTTGGTGGGCTCGTCCAGAAGCAGGATATCGGTCTTTTCCAAAATCAGCCGGGCCAGGTTCACCCGGGTCTGCTCCCCGCCGGAAAGAAGGGCGAAGCGCTTTTCCCGCATTTCCTTGCCAATATGCAAGCCCTCGCACACCCGGTTCAGATCGGTTTCGGTTTCGTAGCCCCCCTTGATCTCGTAGGCCACCGAGAGCTCCCCATAGCGGCGCATGGCGTACTTGTCCCCATCCGCCATGGGGCCTTCCAGCTCGGCCATTTCCCGGGCGATGGCATCCACCTCGTAAAAGGCGGAGCGGAGCACCGCTTCCACCGTGTCGTTTGAGGCAAAGCGGGGGGTCTGGTCCAGAATGCCAACCTTCTTTTCCTTGGGAATCACCACGGTACCGGTTTCAAAGCCGTATTCCCCGGTGATGACCCGGAACAGAGTGGTCTTTCCGCATCCGTTCTTGCCCACCAGCCCTGCGTGGCGGCCCTCGTATATTTCAAAATTGATGTCCAGCAAAATGGGGGTATCGCCAAAGTATTTATCCATTTTGGCGACGGCAATATCCACCATGGGTTCGTCCTCCCGGAAATTTACATAATTAGGTATAGTATAACCAAAATCCCACCGATTGTCAATCGGGTGGTTTTTGGTTATATTGTTCCTTGTCGATTGTTCCTTGTCGATTGATAACAGTCAATTATCCATTGCCAATTGTCCATTTTCCCACCTTTGTCGATTGACAAAGGACCAAAAACGTGATATACTAACAAAAAAGCTGTGTCTTTCGGAAAGCGCAGGTCTGTCTTCCCGCGGCGGATTTTACATTTTTCCTTTGGTTCCGCCGCCTTTATCGGCCGTTTCAGGGCCAAAACCAGGGGCTCAGGGGGCAGCTTTTGGGGCATACTACCTCAAAAGGCAAACCGGCCCGTATATTGAAAGAGGGATCGATTTTGGTTCAATATCATATCACCGGGGGAAAACCCCTGCGGGGCACCGTCCCCATCAGCGGCTTCAAAAACGCCGCCGACGGCATTCTGCCCGCCGCCATCATGTGCGATGGTGAAGTTCACATTGAAAACGTACCCTGCATCAAGGATGTGCTCCTGTGGCTGGATATTTTCCGCCAGATGGACGTGAAGGTCACCCCCCAGGGAAGCAACACCTTCGCCATCGATGCCACCACCGTCAATACCGAAACCCCGCCCTACGACCTGATGTCCAAAATGCGGGCCTCCTACTACCTGCTGGGGGCCATGCTGGGTCGGTTTGGCAAGTCCACCGTCAGCCTTCCCGGCGGGTGCGAAATCGGGGAGCGTCCCATTGACCAGCACATCAAGGCCTTGGAGGCCATGGGTGCCGAAATCGACATCACCGGCAACATCATCACCGCCACCGCCACCGACGGCAAGCTCCACGGAGCCCACGTTTACTTCGACGTGATCTCGGTGGGTGCCACCATCAACGCCATCCTGGCCGCCGCCCTGGCAGAAGGGAACACCGTCCTGGAAAACGTGGCCAAGGAACCCCACGTGGTGGACGTGGCCAACTTCTTAAACTCCATGGGTGCCCACGTTCGGGGCGCCGGCACCAACGTGATCAAAATCCGGGGGGTCGAAAAGCTCCACGGCTGTTCCTACGCCATCATTCCCGACCAGATCGAAGCCGGTACCTACATGGCATTTGCCGTGGCTACCGGGGGCGACCTGACCATCACCGGCGTGATCCCCAAGCATTTGGAATCCATCATTGCCAAATTCCGGGAGATCGGCGCCCAGGTGGAAACCAGCGACGACGCCGTGCGGGTGACCCGTCCCGGCCGCATCAACCGGGCCACGGTTCGTACCGAGGAATACCCCGGCTTCCCCACCGATATGCAGCCCCAGATCACCACCCTGCTTTGTCTGGCCGACCGGCAGAGCACCGTCACCGAAAGCATTTTTGAAAACCGGTTCAAATACGTCACCGAGCTGGCCCGCATGGGGGCCGACGTGGTGGTGAAAAACCGGGTGGCCACCGTGTACCCCGTAAAGGGCTTCCACGGTGCCGACGTGCGGGCCTGCGACCTGCGGGCCGGAGCCGCCCTGATCGTTGCCGCCCTGGCAGCCCAGGGGGAAACCAACCTTTCCGAAGTGGGCTATGTGGAACGGGGTTACGAAAACATCATCGAAAAGCTCCAGGCTGTGGGGGCTTCCATTACCCGTGTGGAAACTGCCGACTGATACGAAAAAGTTTATAGCAAAAGGATATTGCGGTTCCCGCGATATCCTTTTTCGCCCATATTTGACCGAAAGGACTGCCGTTTTGTTATGAAAAAGATTCTTTGTGTTGGACATACCTGTGTGGATATCACCACCCGCCACGTGGATCAGCTGCCGCCCCCGGGCTTACTCAAGGGCATTGAATCGGTGACCATGAACCCCGGCGGCTGCGCCAGCAACGCCGCCATCGACCTGGCAAAGCTGGGGGCCGACCCCCGCCTGGTGATCAAGATCGGGGCCGACGGCTTCGGCGGCTTTTTGGAATCGATTCTGGACAAAAACAAGGTAGACCGGCGCTACGTGGTGGTGGATCCCGCCCTGGAAACCAGCGCCACCTGCGTCCTGATTGGTGAAAGCGGGGAACGCACCTTTCTCCATAACCCGGGTGCCAACGACAAACTCCACGCCGACGACGTTCCCGATGCCGCCCTGGAGGAATGTGACATCCTCTTTGTGGCAGGTACCTTCCTGATGGAGGAATTTGACGGGGCAGAATGCAAAAAGCTTTTGATGCGGGCCAAGGAAAAGGGCCTCTTCACCGTGCTGGACACCGCCTGGGACTTCCGGGGCTACTGGATTGACAAATTGGGCCAGTGTCTGCCCCACCTGGATCTTTTCATGCCAAGCTTTGACGAGGCGGTGGAGCTTTGCGGCGGCGAACGAGACCTGGATAAGCTCTGTGACACCTTCCACGCCATGGGTGCCCGCCACGTGATCATCAAGTGGGGCCACCACGGGGCCTATATTTCGGAAGCCGGAAAAGCCCGCTTCCTCTCCCCTTCCTTCCCCGCCGAAACCGTGGTGGATACCACCGGCGCCGGGGATTCCTTCTGTGCCGGTTTCCTTTACGCCCTGGCAGAGGGGGCCGATTTCCATCATGCCGCCCGGGTGGGCAACGCCGTGGGCCACCATTGTGTGGGGGGCGTTGGTGCCACCTACGGCATACCGACCTATGGGGAGATTCTGGCGTTTTTGGAAAACGCTGATAACAATTGACAATGGATCATTGACAATTGACCTTTGTCCATTGACCTTCGTCCATTGCAAATCGCAAATTGTTAAGAAATTATGAATTTCCGCTTGCAATGGGTAAGCGGCCTGTGCTATACTATTGTATCACCAATTTATTGAGAAACCCAAAAGGGAAGGGAGGATGCGTATGCTTGCCAAGTTTTGGGATTTGAAATGCTGTTTCAAGAAGTTGGAAGCCATGGGGAACTATGCCCCCTTGACCGAGCTGGCCTCGGCTGTGCTGTATGCCCGGGGATATGAGGACCTTCCCTCCGCCAGAGGATTCCTGGATGCCGGCAATCGTCCGCTTTTCGATCCGTTTTTATTGGATGACATGGATCAGGCTGTAGACACCATCCGGGAGGCCATTCGGGATGGCAAAAAAATCTTCGTCTACGGCGACTATGACGTGGACGGCATCACCGCCACCTATGTGGTTTACGATTACCTGCGTTCGGTGGGAGCCAGATGCGACTGGCGGGTTCCCGACCGGGTGCAAAACGGCTATGGCATGAGCCAGGCCGTACTGGATGACATGAAGGCTCAGGGTGCCCAGCTGATCATCACGGTGGACAACGGCATCACCGCCGCCGCTGAGGTGGATTACGCCGCCTCCATTGGCCTGGACGTTGTGATTACCGACCACCACGAATGTCCCACCGGTGAAGGGGCCCGCCTTCCCGCCGCCAGGGCGGTGGTGAACCCCATGCGTCCCGACGGACGGATGGAATTCCCCCGGCTTGCGGGGGTTGGGGTGGCCTTCAAGCTGGTTTCCGCCCTTTCGGGGGACCAGGAGGGCATGTTCGCCCGCTACGGCGACCTGGTTGCGGTGGGTACCGTGGCCGACGTGATGGAGCTTAAGGGCGAAAACCGGGCACTGGTAAGCCGGGGTCTGGAAATTCTGGATCAGACCCAAAACAAGGGGCTTTCGGCCCTTCTGGAGGCATCGGGAGCCCGTTCCAAGCGGATCTCCACCGCCACCATCAATTTTATCTTGGCACCCCGCATCAATGCGGCAGGCCGCATTTCCAAGGCCGACGTAGCCCTGGAGCTTCTGCTGGCCGAAAACTGGGACGTTGCCCGGGCCCGGGCCGACGAGCTTTGCGACCTGAATTTCCGCCGCCAGGCCGAAGAAAACGAGCTTCTGGAAAAGGTGGAAGCCATGCTCCAGGCCGAAGGATTTGTCCCCGAACGGGACAAGGCCATCGTCCTGTGGGGGGATGATTGGTGCGGCGGCATTACCGGTATCGTCTGCTCCCGGCTGATGGGGGCCTATGGGGTGCCGGTGATCCTGATGACCATCGAAGACGGGGTGGTGAAGGGTTCGGGACGGAGCCTGGAGGGCTTTAACCTGTACGAAGCCCTGGCCAGTATGTCCGACCTTTTGGAACGCTACGGCGGTCACGCCCTGGCGGCCGGGCTTACCATGAAACCCGAAAACCTTCCTGCATTCAAAGAACGCTTTTTAGCCTACGCCGAAAAGGTATTCGAAGAGGTGGACGTGCGGCCGGTGCTTGCCATCGATGCCGAAGTCCGGGCCCGAAGCCTGTCGGTGGAAAATATAGAGGGGCTTTTGGCCCTGGAACCCTACGGCTTCACCTGGCCGGTGCCGGTTTTCGCCATGTTCGGGGTGCGCATTCTGGAAGTGACTCCGGTTTGCATGAGAAAGCACCTGCGGCTGACGGTGGAAAAGTGTGGAGTCAGTCTGACTGCCATGCTCTTCCGGGTCACCCCGGAGGAATTTGACCTGAAGGCCATGGATGTGTGCGACATCGCCTTCACCCTGGACGTGAACGTATTCCGGGGAGAAAAGCAGATCTCCCTGGTGCTCCAGGACATCCGGGCCAGCGAATCGGTGGGCAAAAACGGCGTAGCCCTGTTCAACCGTTTTGCCGCCGGAGAAGCACTGTGCCGGTGCGAGATCACCTCCCTGCGTCCCCAGCGGGAGGATTTTGTGGCGGTGTGGCACTACCTGCTCAAGCATATGTCCGGCAAGCCCTTCCGCACCGGATTCGGCGAAATGGGTCTGGCCCTGCGCCGATTCGAAAAGCGGGATATCACCGCAGGCAAGCTCCTGACGGTGCTTTCGGTATTTGCCGAAACCGGCCTCTTGCAGTTTGAAGTGACCCCCGATTACCGCATCGTGGTCCAGTCCCTGGACCGGGAGCGGAAAACCAAGGTCAAGCTGGAGGAAAGTCCCCTGATGAAGAAGCTGGACAGGGAATAAATCATTCCAATTCAAATTCAAATCCAATTGTTCGGAGATTACATGGAACATTTTTCACAGGATATTGAGCGAATTATAGAGAAATATTTGAAATACGGTCGTGAAAGCCAGGTGGATGCCATTCGCCAGGCTTTTGCCATTGCGTTTGATGCCCACAAGGAGCAACGGCGCAAATCCGGCGAGCCCTACATCATCCATCCCCTTTCGGTGGCGGAGCTTTTGGCCGACATGGCCATGGACTCGGCTTCCATTTGCGCGGCCCTTCTCCACGACGTACTGGAGGACACCGACCTTTCCTACAAGGAAATGGAACGGATGGTGGGCACCGAAATCACCGAGCTGGTGGACGGGCTGACCAAGCTGGACAAGCTCCAGTTCCATTCCAAAGAGGAAGAGGAAATGGAAAACCTGCGGAAAATGTTCCTGGCCATGGCCCGGGATATCCGGGTAATCATCATCAAGCTCAACGACCGGCTCCACAATATCCGCACCCTTCACGGTATGCGGGAAGCCAAACGCCGGGAATATGCCCTGGAGACCATGGAAATCTACGCCCCTATCGCCCACCGGCTGGGGATCACCCGCATTGAGCACGAAATGGAGGACACCTGCCTTCGGACCCTGGACCCCATCGGCTACCAGGAAATTCTGGACGGATTGGAGTCCCGCAAGACCAACGATGACTTCCTGGCTTCCATCGCCGCCCACATTGAAGAGGTGATGGCCAAGGAAAAGATTGCCTGCAAGGTGGCCAGCCGGGAAAAGAACATCTACTCCATTTACCGCAAGCTTTTCGTGCAAAACCGCTCTTTGGATGACATTTACGACCTTTATGCCCTGCGCATCATCGTGGACACCAAAACCGACTGCTACAACGTTTTGGGTCTGATCCACGATATGTATAAACCGGTGCCCGGTCGCTTCAAGGATTACATTTCCACCCCCAAGCCCAACATGTACCAGTCGTTACATACCACCGTCATGAGCCGGGACGGGGTTAGCTTTGAGGTACAGATCCGCACCTGGGATATGCACCACGTGGCGGAATACGGCATTGCCGCCCATTGGAAATACAAACACGGGCTGAAGGGTATGTCCGCCGACGACGAAAAGCTGGCCTGGATCCGCAAGCTGATGGAATCCCAACAGGACAGCGACGCCGACGACTTTATCCACAGCATGAAGGTGGACCTGTTTGACGACGAGGTCTACGTTTTCACCCCCAAGGGGGACGTCATCGCCCTGCCGGTGGGCAGCAACCCCATCGACATGGCCTACGCCATCCACTCCGCCGTTGGCAACCGTCTGGTGGGTGCCAAGGTGAACGGCCGGATGGTACCCATCGACTACACCCTGAAAAACGGGGAGGTTTGCGAGATCCTCACCTCCTCCGCCTCCCGGGGGCCCAGCCGGGACTGGCTTTCCATCGTGAAAACCGGCGAAGCCCGAAACAAGATCCGCCAATGGTACAAAAAGGAAAAGCGGGAGGAAAATATGGCCCTGGGCCGGGATATGCTCATGGGCGAAATCAAAAAACAGCGCCTTTCCACCGCCATCATAGACGAAATCGAGGCCATTACCCGGGCAGCAAACAAGCTTTCCTACAAATCCGCCGAGGACCTGATCGCCGGCATCGGCTACGGGGGCATCACCCCCCAGCGGGCCCTCAACCGCATCAAGGACGAGCTTTGCGCCATGGCCAAGGATACCCCCTCCGGCATTGACACCGACACCGCCCTGGAAGCGGTATTCGAAAAAGCCAAGCTGAAGGAACCGCCCCCCTCGGGCATTCTGGTGGAGGGGTTGAATTCCTGCCTGATCAAGTTTGCCAAGTGTTGTACCCCGGTTCCCGGGGACGAGATCGTGGGTTTTGTGACCCGGGGGTACGGGGTTTCGGTACACCGGGCAGCCTGCCGGAACATGGAAAGCATCGCCTTCCGGGAGGGGGACGAGGAAAACCGTCTGGTAAACGTGCATTGGCACGTATCCCAGGGTACCACCTTCCCCGCCTCCATCCAGGTTATGGCCCAGGACCGGTTTGGTCTTTTGGCCGACATTGCCAACATCATTGCCAATATGCGTGTGGCCATTGGCAACATGAACGCCAAGCCGGGGCAAAACGGCTTTGTGGATCTCTATTTTTCCATCAACGTCACCGACCGGACCCAGCTGGACAGCATTCTCAAGCGCATCCATGCGGTGCGTTCGGTGATTGAAGTCAAGCGGGTGGGCTGAGTTCCCCCGCTTTTTTCAAAGGAGATACAACTATGATCGCAGTGATTTCCCGGGTGAAAAACGCCACCCTCCGGGTGGAGGGCGAGATCGTATCCAAGATTGGCCCGGGTTTATTGGTATATCTGTGCGCCGAGGTTGGGGATACCCCTGCCGATGGGGAAAAGCTGGCCCATAAGATCGGCGGCCTGCGGATTTTTGAGGACGAGGCCGGGAAAATGAACCTGGACGCCGCCAAGGTTGGGGGCGAATTTCTGGTGGTTTCCAATTTTACCCTGGCAGGCAACATGGAAAAGGGCTTCCGGCCCAGCTTCATTGGCGCCGAAATCCCCACCATTGCCTCCCCCGCCGTGGATCGATTTACCGAGCTTCTCCGAGCCCAGGGACACACCGTAGCCCAGGGCATTTTCGGAGCCGATATGCAGATCGAAAACACCGCCGACGGACCCATCACCCTGGTGGCAAGGGCCCGGGACGGAAAGGTTTTGGCCTGGTAGGCGTCGTACACATGTCACCGTAGGGGCCGGCATTGCCGGTCCGAAACCCTGCGGGATGCACACGGTGCCTCGGCGGCAGCCTGTGCCACATGGTACGTTTGGACGGCCAATGGTTTGTCGGTTTTACCGACGACCTCCGTCGTTGCTACGCAACAACACCCCCTACTGCGACGGCCCCCGTCGTTGCTACGCAACAACACCCCCTATTGCTAAGATTGTGCAGGGAGGAGGATGGGTATGAAACTATTTCGGGAACGAAAGCCCAACCGTCTAAAGAATTATGATTACAGTCAGCCCAATGTATATTTCATCACAATCTGTACCAGGGACAGAAAACACTTTTTATGGGACAGGGAATATCTCGACTCCTTTGAATCCATCCCCTTATCGCTATGTGGGAAAATAGTAGAAGCGATAATTCTGGAAATTCCCAACCGATATCCGACTGTTTCCCTGCATCGGTATACAATTATGCCCAACCATGTACACCTGTTGTTGCAGATTGAGGCGGATGAACGGGGAAAGGCGTTGCCGGGTCCCAGCATATCGCAGGTAATTGGTCAAATGAAGGGGGCCGCCACCAAAATGGTCGGTTTTTCCCTGTGGCAAAAACTTTTCCACGACCGAGTCGTACGAAATCAGCAAGAATACGATAAAATTTGGAAATATATCGAAGAAAACCCTTGGAAATGGCAAGAAGATTGCTTTTACGCACCGTCGTAGGGGCCGGCATTGCCGGTCCAAAACCTGCGGGATGTACACCCTGCATCTGCGGCAGCATGTGCTGTGAAGTAGGTTTGGACGGCCAATGGTTTGTCGGTTTTACCGACGGCCCCCGTCGTTGCTACGCAACAACACCCCACGACCGGGTACGCATCCGTAGGGGCCGGCATTGCCGGTCCAAAACCTGCGGGATGTACTCCCTGCCTCTGAGGCAGTGTGTGCCGGGAGGTACGTTTGGACGGGCAGTGCCCGCCCCTACTGGGATGTCCCTTGTATTGTCAATTATTTTACAAAGAGAGAGATAGAACGCATGAAAATCCAGACCTTTGTGGTGGGGAAACTCCGCACCAACTGTTATTTGGTTTACGATGAAAACAGCCTTGAGGCTTCGGTGGTGGACCCGGGCGGGGACTACCAGAAGATCAAGACCTTTCTGGACGAAAACCAGCTGAAACTGAAAAACATTTTCCTGACCCACGGTCACTTCGACCACATTCTGGCGGTGGCACAGCTTCGGGAGGCCACCGGTGCCCGTGTGGTGATCCACAAGGCGGATGCAGGTATGCTGGAAACCGCCGACGACAATATGTACATGTCCATCATGTCGGAGCCCTTCCGCCGGGTGAAGGCCGACATTCTGCTTTCCGGCGGGGAAAAGACCAAGGTTGGCACCGTGGAGGCCCAGTTCCTGCACACCCCAGGCCACACCCCCGGTTCGGTTTGCATTTTCATGGATAACGTCATTTTCACCGGGGATACCCTGTTCAAAAATGACATTGGCCGCACCGACCTGGAAGGGGGCAGTGAGCTGGATATGAAGTATTCTCTGCGCTCCCTCTACGACCTGGAGGACGATTACATCCTCTACCCCGGCCACTACAATTCCACCACCCTCTTTGCCGAAAAGAAAAACAATCCCTATCTGCGGGATGCCGGGATTCGGGGGTATGAGCTGTGAAACTCTTCCTGCGGGGCACCGACGCCGTCTTCGCCGTGGAGCAGACTGCCCTGATGCTCTTTCCCGAACTCTCCCCCCGCTACGCCCCGGGCAAGGCGGTGAAACAGGGGGATTACGCCATCGTCACCAAAAACCCCGCCTACGCCGAAACCCGGCTGGTGATCAACGGACGCCAGACCTTCGGCCGTGCCCCCTTCTTCTTAGGGGATGACAAGCGGGCCGAGCAATACGCCATCAAAATGTCCTTTTATCAGGCAGCGCTGCAGCATCTTGGGGAAAAGCCCCTGTGGGGCGCTCTGACCGGGGTGCGCCCGGCAAAAGCCGCCATGGAGTTACGGCACACCGATGCCGCAACCATCGAACGATACCTGATCCGTCACTACGACCTGTCCCCGGAAAAGGCATCCCTTACCGCCGAGGCGGTGCTTGCCGCAGGCAGAGCCGAAGAAAAGGCCGGAGAGGGCACCTACGCCCTGTATATCAACATCCCCTTCTGCCCCACCCGATGCCGCTACTGCTCCTTCATCACCCGGGCCGGGGCCGACGAAAATACCATCCGCCGCTACGTCACTGCCCTGTTGGGCGAGCTTGACGAAAAGTGGGAGGATATGGCAAAAAAGAAGCTGGTTGCCTTTTACATGGGGGGCGGTACCCCGGCGGTTTTGTCGCCCAAGGACTTCCAGATAATCTTTGAGCGGCTGAAGTTCCTTCCCGGCTGGAAAGAGGCGGAAAAAACCGTGGAGCTTGGCCGGGCTGACGTGACCACCGTGGATAAGGTCACCGTCTGCCACGCCTACGGCATCCGCAATATGTCGGTGAATCCCCAGAGCATGACCCCCGAAGTGTTGGCCCTTGCGGGGCGCCCCGTTTCCCTGGACCGGTTTTACTTGATTTATCAGCACTGCCACATGACCACCGGCATGAATCTCAACTGCGACCTGATCGCCCTGCTTCCCGGGGAGACCCCCGAAAGCCACCTGGATAGTCTGCGAGAGATCATTGACCTGCGTCCCGAGCGGATCTCGGTCCATTCCCTGGCCATCAAGCGCACGGCGGAGCTGGATCAAATTGTGGGGCACGGTAAGGTTGCCGATGTGATCCGCCGGGGTGGCGAGATGCTGCGGGAAGCGGGATACAAGCCCTACTACCTTTACCGCCAGAAAAATACCGCCGACGGCACCGAAAATGTGGGCTGGGCCCTGCCGGGCAAGGAACACCTTTACAACATCTGGATGATGGAAGAGCTTGGGGAGGTTATTGCCCTGGGCGCCGGTGCGGTCAGCAAGAAATTCGTTGACGGCCACATGATCCGGGAAAGCAACGTAAAGGAGCCGGGATTGTACATGAACAAGTGGGGCAGCGTGGAACTCGACGATATCTGATCATGGTTTGCGCCGGAGCCGTATCTTATTCTGCACCCCTCCCCTGATAAAAAATGATTCATAAAAGGAGCCTCATGACCATGTCTAACTTTTGGAACGAACTGGAAAGCGGTTTGCAGACCGCTGTGGAAGAATGTGAAAAGGCCGGCCGCAAAGCCGTGACCAAAACCCGCCGGGCCATGAAAGAGGCCGAGCTGCGCCGCACCCTGCGGGACAAGTACGCCGACCTGGGCCGGCTGGTTTACGATGCCCGGGGGCAGGAAGCCCTGGACGAGGAGGAGGTCACCAACCTTTGCATCTCCATCGGCGCCATTCGGGAGGCCCTGGAGGAAATGGAAGAGACCAAATCCGCCGAAAAGAAGTACAAAATCTGCACCTGCGGCCGAAAAAATGACAAGGACGCCGCCTTCTGCCAGGGGTGCGGAGGCAAATTATGAGTTTTGAGGTAAAGCCGGGCTACACCATGGGGGATATGATCCCCCTGGTGCAAAAGCTCCGGGACCCGGAAAGCGGCTGTCCCTGGGATGCCGAGCAGAACCACCAAACCATCCGAAACGATCTTTTGGAGGAGGCCTACGAGGTGGCCGATGCCATTGACCGGACCGATGACACCGACCTTCTGGAGGAACTGGGGGATCTGTTGTTCCAGGTGGTTTTCCATGCCGAGCTTGCCCGGGAAAGGGGACAATTCAACCTGGACGACGTGGCAAACGGGGTCATTGAAAAAATGGTGCTTCGCCACCCCCACGTGTTTGGGGAGGTGGAGGCCAAAACCAGCGAAAAGGTGCTGGAAAACTGGGACGCCATCAAGCGGGTGGAAAAGAAGCAGGCCGGCCTTTACGACGAGCTTTGCGCCGTCCCCCGGGCCTTTCCGGCCCTGATGCGGGGACAAAAGCTTATGAAACGGGCCACCCGGGCGGGAGAATTGCCCGCCGACCCCCAACAGGCCGCCGACGCCATGGTCCAGGCATTCCGGGCCTATTCTGCAAATCCTGCCGACAGCGCCGCCCTGGGCAATCTGCTGTTGGCCATTACCCGCATGAGTCACCTTGCAGGCACCAGCGCCGAGGAGGCTTTGGAGCTTTCCTGCAATCAATTTACCGAGAATTATCGGCCCAAGGAGGACAAATGAACAAAGCGGAATTGATCGATCGTGCTTCCGCCGCCGCGGGGGCCAGTAAAAAAGATACCGGCGAGATTCTTAACGCCATCCTTTCGGAAATGGCCGCCGCCCTGAGCCGGGGAGATAAGGTTACCCTGGTGGGCTTCGGTACCTTCGAGGTCAAGGAAAGGGCCCCCCGTACCGGCTTCAATCCGGCAACCATGGAAGAAATGGAAATTCCCGCCCTCAAAACCGTGTTTTTCAAGGCGGGCAAGAATTTGAAAGAAAGTTTGTAATTACCATGAGAATTGATAAATTTTTGAAGGTTTCCCGGGTGATCAAACGCCGCACCGTGGCAAACGACGCCTGCGACATTGGCCGCATCGTGGCCAACGGCAGGGTGGTCAAGGCCAGCTACCAGGTGAAGGTGGGGGATATTCTGGAAGTCACCTTTGGGGACCGTACCCTGAAAATCGAGGTACTGAACGTGGCAGAGCACGCCGCCAAGGCCGATGCCGCCAGCATGTACCGGGAGCTTTGAGGTTCTAACCTCCCCTTCCCCCGCATAGAATAGCCCCGAAAGGGGGCGACGCCAATGTCAAATGAACTTCCCACCAACATCATCATCCGGGAGCGGCAGGAAGCGCTGATTTCGGGAGTGAGCGACGTTTTGAGCTTCGACGACCTGCAAATCGAGGCCGAAACCACCGCCGGTCGGCTGGTCCTGCAGGGAACCGGGCTGAAAATCCTGGGGCTGGACCGTTCCACCGGGGAGCTCAAGGTGGAGGGTCGGGTGGACCGGGTCTTTTTCCCCGCCCAAAAAGCCAAACGCCCCGGCCTGTGGGAGGCCCTGAAAAAGTGACCGACGTTTTGCATCTGGTGCTTTCGGTGGAGCTTTTCGGGGTGGCCTCCGCCTTTCTGTTTGGGGCGGGATACGGCATTCTGTGGTTGGTATGGCGCTGGCTTTTCGGAACCAAATCGAAGTTTTTCGAAGCTTTGGCTGATTTTGCCTTCTGCCTTCTGGTTGGCTTTGGCATCCTGCTCCACGCCCTTTCTTATATGCAGGGGGTACTTCGCCTCTCCTCCATCCTGGCGGGCGCCGTCGGTTTTTCCACATGCCGGTGGATTTTTTCAAAAAAGCCCTTCCATTTTCGGAAAAAATAGTGTATAATGAAGGGTACAATTTATAAAACAGAGAAAGGACAGCAGATATGGTTCGGGAACCCATGAAATCCGAAAAGAAGTCGGGCGGTTTTTGGCAGCTTGTGGCCAAGACGGCTCTGGTTTTGCTTGTCCTTTACGCCATCGGGTCGCTGATTTCCATCCGGGTGCAGATCGAGCGGGCAGAGGCCGAAGCCCAAGCCCTGGCCGCCGAGGCCGACCTGAAGGAGCGAACCCTGGACATGCTCCTAAGCCAGGCCGGGGAAGAACCCTCCGAAAAGGACATGCTGGATGCCGCCCACGAGGCCGGTTACGTTCTGCCCGGTGAGCAGGTGTTTGAGGACGCCAATTTGAAATAAACCTGTTTTGCATATGGAAACGCCGCCCAAATGGGCGGCGTATTTTTTGTGTGGGTGACAGACCTGATCATAATGCCATACCCGGTACATTTTTGCATCGTAGGGGACGGGTTTCCTGTCCCGCTGTCCGCACCCCAGGTGCGGCGGATCTTGGCTCCACGCATCCGCCTTTGGCTCCCCTTGTCAGGGGAGCTGTCGGCAACGCCGACTGAGGGGTAGTGGGGACGGGTTTCCCGTCCCGCCGCCCGCACCCCAGGTGCGGCGGATCTTGGCTCTCCCTTGTCAGTAGGGGCCGATGCCCACATCGGCCCGCCGACGTACCGCAGGTGCGGCGGATTTGGTTTTGCACAAATCCCTCCCCCAGGCCGTAAACGGCCTGGGGCGGGCCGACATGCGGGCCTTTCGGCCCTTAGTACGGCCCCTACATGATCGGCCGCTCCGACGGCCGATCGCATATGACCGTTTTTTCGGGCCCCA
>SVKS01000059.1 GCA_015068345.1 Oscillospiraceae bacterium | reverse complement strand
GTGGCCGCTGGATTTGGGGGTATCGAAGCGACTATTGCGTCCTGCCCCTGCTGGCTCCCCTGATTTCATTGGAACTTTTATACAATCTTTGTGACCTTTCGGTGGCGCTGATGGCCTTTCCATCCCTGGCGGCCATTCTGCTTTCCTCCCCAAAACTCAAAGGCGACGCAGGTGGAAGCCACCGTCCACGTTGAAAACCTCCCCGGTGGAGAAGGGGAAGGCCCCCCCGGCAATGGCGGCCACCGCCTTACCAATATCCTCCGGGTAGCCCCAGCGTTTGATGGGGGTAATGCCATCTTCAATGAGTGCGTCGTATTTACCGGTAACCTTGCTTGTCATATCGGTTTTGATGATGCCGGGGCGCACTTCGTACACGTTGATGCCGTATTCGCTGAGGCGGTCGGCAAACAGGGCGGTCACCATGGAGATTCCCGCCTTGGAAATGCAGTATTCCCCCCGGTTCACCGAAGAGGTATAGGCCGACATGGAGCTGATGTTGATGATCATGGGGAGATTCTCTGGATCCAGGTGGGCAATCATGTAGTTAGCCGCCAGCTGGGTCATGAAAAAGGTACCCTTTGTGTTGGTATCCACCACGTAATCAAAGCTTTCTTCGGTGGTTTCCAGGATATCCGCCCGAATTTTCGGGGCCACACCGGCATTGTTGACCAATACGTCCAGTCTGCCAAATTCCCGATCCACGTATTCCATCAGGGCTTTCCGGTCGGCGTCCACCGCCGAATTACACTTGAAATACAGGGCATTTTCCCCAAGTTCCGCCAGAGCATCCTCTGCCGAGGGGCTGACACCGGTGATTACCACCCGGAAGTCCGCCTTCACCAATTCTTTTGCAATGCCAAGGCCAATACCTCGGCGACCGCCGGTTACGATTGCTGTTTTCACGTTGGTTTTTCCTTTCTAAATTTCTTCGGTCAAGGCCAGAACGGCACCCAGGAGGAATGCCGGGACACTTTCACACCGCAGGATCCGTTTGCCAAGGGAAAGACTGGCAAGCCCGGCTTCCTTGGCTTCCTCCACTTCTTTCGGGGTAAAGCCCCCCTCACTACCGATCAGGAAAGCAATCTCCTGCTTTTTTCCAATTCCAAGGGTTTCCTGGATATAGGTTCCAAAAGCAATTTCCTCGTGCTCATACAGGATCGCTCCGCCGATTGCCGCCGCCATGGCAACCGCTTCCTTGTAGCTGACCACGTCATCCACCACCGGGGGCATGGCGCGGCCCGATTGCTTGGCGGCTTCCAGGGAAACTTTATTCCAACGGTCCACTTTTTTGCCCCGTTCGGGACGGGCAATACAGTTTTGAGAAATGAAGGGGACGATGCGTACCGCTCCGCACTCCACTGCCTTCTGGATCATAACCTCAGTTTTATCCCCCTTGGCACACCCGATAAACAGGGTCACCTGCAGTTTCGGCTCGGCTTCAGATGGATGGGATTCCACAAATTCCAATTCCACCGTTTCCCTGGTAAAACCGGTAATCCGGTAGGTATAGTCATTCTTTTCCCCGTCTGCCAGGGTGACAAGCTCCCCCACCCGGGCCCGCAGGGAGCGGGACAGATGGCGGGCATCCTCCCCATCCAGGATCACCTGGGGACCCAGGGCATCCCGATTCAAAAAGAATTTTGGCATACAGACTCCTTATTTTTTTGAGGGTCGGCTGTTCTTTTTTGGCTTCCGCTCAAAACTCTGCCCACCGGGGCGACCCTTATGATCCCGAATCAGGCAGTTTTTGCCATTGCCGATCAGGTCCTTGCGGCCCGCTTCCAGCAGGGCTTTCCGGCACAGATCGTAATTTTCCGGTCGATCCCATTGCAACAGGGCTCTCTGACGGGCCTTTTCTTCGGTGGTACGGGGTACGTATACCTCCTTCATGGTACGGGGGTCGATGCCGGTGAAGTACATGCAGGTGGAGATGGTACCCGGGGTGGGATAGAAATCCTGCACCTGCTCCGGGTGGCGGCCGGTTTTATTGAGGTATTCCGCCAGTTTGATGGCATCCTCGGTACGGCTTCCCGGATGGGAAGACATCAAATAGGGCACCAGGAACTGTTTCAACCCATAGCGGGCGTTGATTGTCTCGTATTGCTTGACGAACTTTTCAAAAACGGCGAAAGGCGGCTTGTTCATGGAAGCCAGCACGTGATCGGAACAATGCTCCGGGGCCACCTTCAGCTGACCGCTGACATGGTGGAGCACCAATTCCCGCAGGAATTCCATTCCGTGCTCCTTATCTGCCAGGATGTAGTCAAAGCGAATGCCCGAACGGACAAACACCTTTTTGACCCCAGGCAGAGCCCGGACCCTTTTCAAAAGCTCAATATATTCGCTGTGGTCGGCTTCCAGGGCGGGACAGGGTTCGGGAGCCAGGCAAACCCGGTTGCGGCAGAGGCCATGCTCCTTCTGCTTGGCGCAGGAGGGCTTTCGGAAGTTTGCAGTGGGTCCCCCCACGTCGTTGATGTACCCCTTAAATCGGGGACTTTTGGTAATGAGCTCAGCTTCCCGCACCACCGAATCGATGCTGCGGCAACGGATGAAGCGTCCCTGGTGGAAGGCCAGGGCACAAAAACTGCACCCACCGATGCAACCCCGGTTGTGGGCAATGGAAAATTCCACTTCCTCGATGGCGGGAATTCCCCCAAAGGCTTCGTAGCAGGGATGATAATAGCGGGCATAGGGAAGATCATACACCGCATCCAGCTCCGGCGTGGTAAGCGGACGTTGGGGCGGGTTTTGCACCAGATATAGATCCTTTCCCTGATAACGATGGCGCTGCAAAATGGCGGTGGTGGAGGTGTGATCCTGTTCCCGATATTGAAGTCGGGTAGCCTTGGCATACTCCACCTTATCCTCGCACAATTTGGGATAAGGGGCGCACTCCGCAAACGCAAAGAAATCCTCCTGGGGACGTTCCTTTACTAAATAACAGGTACCCCGGATATCCCGGATACGTTCCAGGGAATCCCCCCGGGAAATTCGCATCATCAACTCCCTGACCGTCAGTTCCCCCATGCCGTACATGAGGATATCGGCACCCGATTCCACCAGAATGGAGGGAACCACCGCATCCTTCCAATAGTCATAGTGAGCAAAGCGGCGCAGAGAGGCTTCGATTCCGCCAATGAGAATGGGAATTCCGGGAAATGCCTTCCGGGCCAATTTGGAATAGACAATGGTTGCGTGGTCGGGTCGAAGTCCCGCCTGTCCGCCGGGAGAGTAGTAGTCGTAACTGCGCTTCCGTTTCGCCACAGTATAGTTAGCTACCATGGGGTCCATGTTGCCCCCATTGATCATCACGGCATAACGGGGCGCCCCGTAGGAAAGAATCTCCTGCAGGGAATCAAACTTTGGTTGAGCACAGATGGCTACCCGATAGCCCTCCGATTCCAAAACTCTCGATATAATGGCGGTACCAAAGGAAGGATGGTCCACGTAGGCATCGGCAGTGATGAGAAGCACGTCATACTCCTCCCACCCCCGGCTTTCCATATCCTCCCGGGATACCGGCAGAAAGCGTTTATCAAACGCCGCCTTTTTCACCTGATAGTCAAAAACCGCCGTTGGGTTCTGCTCCCCTTCGGCGGTTCTTTTCATTGACTTGCTCAATTACTTCTTGGCTCTTTCCAGATATTCGCCGGTACGGGTATCCACGCGGATAGCGTCCCCTTCGTTGATGAAGAGAGGAACTCTGACAACAGCGCCGGTTTCCAGAGTGGCGTTCTTGGTGGCGTTGGTGGCGGTATCGCCCTTGACGCCCGGTTCGCACTCGGTTACATCCAGTTCAACAAAGGTCGGGGGTTCGATACCGAACACAGTGCCCTTGTAGGACAGAATCTTGCAGACCATGTTTTCCTTAACGAACTTGAAAGCATCACCCAGCAGGTCTTCACCAACCGGCAGCTGTTCGTAGGTTTCCATGTCCATGAAGTAGTACAGGGTTCCATCGTTGTAGGAGTATTCCATTTCACGTCTTTCAACGTATGCAATGGGGAACTTGTCGTCGGGGTTGTAGGTCTTTTCGGTAACACCACCGGAGATGACGTTACGAATCTTGGTACGGACAAAAGCCGCGCCCTTGCCGGGCTTCACGTGCTGGAATTCTACGACCTGGAGAACCTGGCCGTTTTCTTCAAAGGTTGCGCCATTTCTGAAATCGCCTGCAGAAAGCATAAATAATTCCTCCAAATTCTATATTATGAAAATATCCAATTCCGTTTATTCGATGGACCGCATGACGTTCCATCCTCGGATATAGCCATACAAAGTAGTGTGATAGATTAAATTTCCGGGATAATCTCGCCGTTTTTAAGCATTTCGAAGTAGTTCAAAATCTTCAAAATCTGGCTGCGGGAGGTATAGAAGAGCATGTTGCCGTCCACATCTGCCGCAAGCTGCATGTCATTGATGGCATACAGGTAAATGTAGTGTTCGCTGTCATCGTCGTAGACAAAGTCGATCTTATAGGCCGGCTTGCCCTTGCGAATGGTTTCTGCATCCAGTCCGGCATCCGCCAGAGAGCCCACGGTGGGCAGGGAAACCAGTTCCATGTACATTCTGCGAACCGACAGGGTATCCAATGCCTTCTTGTCCATTTCGGCATAGAAGCGGCTGTTGGAAGCCTCCTCCGTATCGGTAAAGCTATCGATGTAAAGGCTGTAGGAAATGGTGCCGTCGGTGATATCAATGGTCTTCATATCATCGATGGAATGAATCCAAATGGTGGTATCCACCAGATCGTAAATATCGGTCGACATAAAGTCAAAGGGACCGCGGACAGTGAAGATGCAGTTCACATCCTCCATGGTTCCATACCGGTAGTTTACGTTGCCTTCCACCAAATCACCCAGCATCAGCTCGGTTTCGCTGCCGCTGACGTTGGTGAAGAGAATCGTGTCGGGCGTATCCAGTCCGTACTGAGCCAAATCATCCTTATTATCCGCAACAATCTGATCCACCGACAGGTTCAAAGCCGGCTCATAGTAGTTACCTTTGGCCATATCGTCATTGATTTCAATGACGATGGGTTCGGTAAACTTAAACAGCGCATAGGACGAACCGCGGGCAATTTCATCATCCGAAAGCTGGCGGGAATCCACCACACTGCCATCGGCATATTCAATACGCAGACGGTAAAGATCCATGTAGCTTTCCATGGTGGGGTAGATGACGATGGAGCGCATCTCGTAGGCATCACGTTCCAGGGTGGAGCCTTCGTATTTTCCAATGATATAAATGACGTCGCTTTCATCCAGTTTCACATAATAGCCGGAATTAAGGGGTGTGGTTTTTCCAAGCCGCAGGGTCTTTTCCGAACCATCTTTCATATGGATCACATAGGTGATGCTGTCTTCTGTGATACCATAATCCTCAGCGTTCACCTCGCCGTTGGCGGCTATAGACGTAGCTTCCATATCCAACAGGGTGGCCACCATCAGATCCATATATGTATCACTGTAATAGTAATCCTCCGGATTGTTCTGCATTTCGCAGCTAAAGGTTTCCTCATCCTCATCATAGAGGACGGTAACCGCAAAGTCAGGAGCTCCCGGGAAGTTTTTTGCTTCTACCTCTTCCACGTCGCTTTCCTTGATGTCGTTGATCACAAGGGAAATATCCTTGTAGGGATCGCTGGGCTTCAACACACTTTCCGGCGTATCATCCTGACCGTAAAGCATAAACACAGCACCCGCAAGACAGAGGGTTACCGCCACTGCCGCAAGGATAATCCCAATACGTTTTTTCATTTGTACCTCCTATGCCGCATAACCGGGATCCGGCATATCATATTCCGAAAACAGGAAATTTCAAAGTCCTTGTTTTCCGGTATACAATCCTTTTCCGGGAAATCAAGAGTCCTATCGGATAGTATACCACAGTTTCGCTTTGATTTCAACAGCTTTATCAAGAAAAGCCGCATTCTCCGCTATTTTTCTGTAAATTCTTCTTTCTCCGGCTTTCGAATCTCCGCCGGAATGGCAATTAGAACCCGGAATCCCCGCATGAATTCGCTGTGGAGTTCCAACACCGCCTTTTCGCCATAATACATACGCAATCTGCGGGCCACGTTTGCCATGCCGACGCCGCCTGTGGAATTATCCCCCGGTTTGTCAACTTCCCCACCCGCAAGCAGGGTCTTAACACGGGTTTGCAATTCTGCAAATTTTGCCGGCCGCATACCAATTCCATTGTCCTCCAGGGCCACGTAGAAAACATCGTCTTCCACGTAAGCGGTAACGGTAATCAGTGCCCCATGAAGCTTATTAGCAATCCCATATTTAAACACGTTTTCCACAAAGGGCTGCAAAATAAATTTTACCACCCGGCAATTTAACGCTTCCTCCGAAATGTGGTAAACCGTTTCAAACCGTTCCCCATAGCGCAGGCGATGGATTTGAATATAGTTTTTCACATGGTTCAGCTCATCCGCAAAGGACACGATGTCATCCTTCACCGACGTGGTATAGCGGAAGAAATCCGCCAATGCCATAGCCATATCCCCTGCGGCGGTTTTACCCTCCGCATTGGCATGATACCGAATAAATTCCAATGTATTGTAGAGCAGATGGGGATTGATTTGCTGTTGAAGCATTTGCAATTCGGTACGGGTATTCAGGGCAATCAGTTCGTTTTCCCGGTTAATCCGCCGTGCATTCTCTTCAATCAGGCTGGCCATACGTGCCACCATGCGGTTGTAACTTTCTACAAGCAGGCTGATTTCATCCCGTTTGAAGTAGCGAATCGGGGTAATTTCCTGAATATCTCCCATACCGCGCATATCTTCTACCATAATCTCCAGCGGATGCGAGAGTCTTCTGGAAAGCATTAGCGTGGCTACCACAAACAACGCAGCCGACAGGAAGAAAACCAGCATATAGGAATAGCTGAGTCGTTCGGCCTGTTCCTGGTAATATCGCATGTCATTGTAGGTGACAATCTCTCCACCAAAGATTCCATCCGGTTCCCGGATTAACTGATATTCCCCGTCCTGATCGGTGGACTCCCCTGCCAGGCGGTCATAAAGATCGGAATTATCGGAAACGCTGGAGAATAATATTCTCTCTTCGGGTCCGGTAATGGTAAACTCATGACCCACATTAGGCCGCAAGTCATAAAAATGCGTCATATTCAGGTAGAAAACCATATATCCTGCCACTTCGCGACCGGATTCTCCCATATGATACAGCACGTGCACCAATGCCGGCTGTGTACGACCATCGTTACGGCTATTGTCCACCGCCAAACCTTCCCATACAAGTTTTTTTTCATTTTCAACACTTGTTGGGATCATGTCTTTATCCAGGACTTGCTGTCCATAGGCAGTTCGGCTGGCGTATTTTTGTTTCCCCTCCCGGTCAAACAGGGCATATCCGGCAAAGCTGTCGATCTCCCCGTATACCGAGTTGAGTTTCTCCTTCAAGCTCGCATCCGATTGATATGCCCCTTCCAGATATGTCACCAGCACTTCCTCTGGGAAAATCGAACTGTAAAAGCGGATATACTCCATTTTTTTGCTTACGTTTTCGCTGACGGCTTCCGATACTTGCTCCAGATATTTGGCATTGGTATCCCATACAAAATCATTCAGTCTGTTTTGATAGAAGAAACCCGTTATGATACAAGGCACCATAACCGAAATTACCATAATAGCCAGAACACGATAGAACATAGGCCATCGCAGAAAACGACCGTTTTTGCCAAGCTCCCGATAGCTTCCATTTTTGAACTGTTCGTCAAACCGGCGGGTCAGCCGTCGGATGGGATGCAAAAGCACCAGGGTCAACACAAAAGATACCACGACGCCCAGCGTCACGCCACCAAGTGCCACCCATACCAGCGGTTCCACCAGGGCGATCTCCTGCACCACGTTTTCTACCGGAGCATTGACAACCAGATCAAATTCACTGTTTTCCAGGGTGAAAGATCGATTGTTATAATTCTTTATTCCCACCGAGGAAACCCATTCTGCGTCCTTCTCCGCAATTTGTGGGCCATAAACCCGGTAGGATGCATTTGAGTACACCGGAAGGCCGTCTTTGAACAAAGCCAGATTTACCCTCTCGTCTGCCTTCAATAAAGAACTCAGGAAATCCTGATGTACGGTTACGAAAATACGACTTCCCCCATAGGGTGAACGAGCCGACATTACAATTTTTCCATCCAGCAGAGACAAAAAGTAGGATACGTTGGACTGAATTTGATCCGATATATTCCGTCCATTTTGCTCCATAGCTTTTTGAAACTGTCTTTCCAGGCTCCCCTTCTGGTAATAATTCCATTGGAGATTTCTGTTCTTCTCCCACAGATCCATGCCAACCAGTTTCATCTGGGCCATATTGGGTAACATAGTACTTACGATTCCATTTCCCCCGATGCGCTTGATATAGCCGGATTTGGTATAGGTAGTACTCATGATGATAATGGAGTCCACCATCTCCTCCGGAATATCCAGGCTTTCGATATATTGGTACACAGAGGTGGAGAGATCGGCCACCTCGTCCTCCGTTATGGTAGCGGTAGTCCCTTCGCTATACACGGTAAATCGGCTGTTTTCGGTAGCTTTGATCACAGCCTCCAATTGTTTCAGGGTGCTTTCCACCTTGTTTTTTACATCATAGCATTGTATTTCAAAGCTTTCCTCTGCAAACTGTTCCCGGGTACCCACAGCAATTGCATAGCAGGAAAACAGTAAAATAACCTGTACCGCAACCATAAACAAGGCTACGATCAGAGGAATTCTGGCCCTGTAGTGCTTCATACTTTTTCTTCCACACCCAGTTTGGATCGATAGTCAATGGGCGTTTGTCCTACATACTTTTTAAAAATGGAAGAGAAATACCGGGAATTTTCATATCCCACAGCGGTTGATATCTCATAAATCTTTAGTCTGGGATCCTTCAAAAGTTCTTTTGCCCTTTCCATACGTTTGTTGGTCAGGTAATTGATGAAATTCATCTTTACCTCGGTACGGAACAGAAAGCTTACATAGGTGGGCGACAGATAAACATGATCCGCCACATCGTCCAGTGTAATGGTCTTTGTAAAGTTCTTATCGATAAACTCTATTGCCGCACGGGTAATGAGCTTCATATTGCTTTCTTCTTGGGGAATGATCTTTTCTTCGCTTCGTTTTTCCATTTCTACCGGTTTCGTTTCTTCATCTTCGGACGCCATATAGAATGCATCCCGTCCCTGATTTTCCGAAAGAACCCGGCGTGCACTTTCCAGGGACGCCAAAATGGAAGTTTTTTCCTTCACTGTAATTCCCATGGCGGCGCTGACGGTGGTTCCCAATAATTCTGCAATCTGATAAATATTATCCTTAATACTTTCCGAAAGCGCTTTCGCTTCTTCTTCATTCAATTCCCGGCAAATCAGGACGCAGCAATCGGCATTTTGTGTGTCAATTCGTGCGCACAAGCTGTCATTTTCTGCCAGAAATTCCGCCATAATATTATCCAAAGCAAATACGATCAGATCGAATTCAGTTCCATAGTATTCTTTTGCGTTTTTCCCTTCCATATCCAGACGAAATACCATGGTTGTGTAGCTATCCGCATCCAGGTTTATTTCTGCATAGGCACTGCTTTCTTCGATTTCTTCCTCTGTCATCTGCTCGGTAAAGTAATGCCGCAGAAAACGTTTACGCAGTCCTTTAATAATTTCCAGCTTTTCTGAGTGAAGTGTTTGATAACGAACCTTTTCCTGGTCCTCATTCTTCTTTGCTTCCATCAGCTTTTGAAATGCTTTTGAAAGTTCTTCGTCATTGATTGGTTTGAGAATGTAGTCGGTAACTCCGCTTCGCATACATTCCCGAATATAATCGAAATCATCGTACCCTGTCAATACCACAACCTGAATCCAAGGGAATGAAGCATGGATTTTCCGAATCATCTCGATGCCATTCATGATGGGCATATGCATGTCGCTGAGAACAAAATCCGGTTTGAAATCGTGTACCTTTTGTAAACCAGCCATGCCATGCTCAGCGACCTCAACCTCACCAATTTCAAAGCGGCTCCAATCTGTATTCTTCAGTCTGTCCCGTACCGTCTTTTCGTCGTCCACGATCAGCAATTTATACATAGATTCCGCTCCTTATCTTCTGGACCTGTATTGATTTCTTTGATAATCTTACACTTTATTATACCCCATTCCCGTTTTTTCGTCAACCTTTCCCCCGGCTTATTTCACCACAAAAAAAGCCAGAAGCGAAAGCTTCTGGCTTTTTTCAAAAGGATTTTAACCCTTAAGACCGGAGGTAACCATACCTTCACGCAGATACTTCTGACCGAAGGTGTAAGCTACGATGGACGGGATGATGAACATAACTGCCATAGCCATTCTGAGCGGTTCAAGGACGGTAGAAGTATTCGGGAATACGTAGTAACCGGTTGCCTGGAATGCGCCGGAGATCGGCCAAATTTCAGTGTTCAGGTAGAGGAACGGGAGGGTAACGTCGCCCCATGCATAGAGGAATTCCAGCATGAATACGGTGGCGATAACCGGCCCGGTGTTGGGAACGATGATAGACAGAATCGTGCGGGGCAGGGAAGCACCGTCGATGTTGGCGGATTCTTCCAGAGCCTTGGGGATACCCTGCAGGAACTGCTTGTAAAGGAATATGTACGTCGGCTTACCGGCAAGACCCAGGATAAACCATACCCAGTAGGTGTTGTAGGTATCGAGCTGAATGAGAACGACGTACTGCGGGATCTGAGTAGCGATAACCGGAACCATCATCAGGGTGATAACGATGGAGAACAGGAAGTCCTTACCGGGAGCGTTGAGTCTGGCGAAAGCGTAAGCGAAGATGTAGTTCACAACAACGCCCAGGCCAACCGACAGAACAACGATGATCACCGAAGACAGAGCGAATCTGGCAAACGGGATACGGTTGATCGCGTAAACATAGTTTTCGAAGTGAGGAGGAGTCGGCCAGTCGATAACCGGGGTGCTCTGCAGCTCACGGATCGAGTTGAGGAAGGTGAAGTAGAAGGGAACCAGGAAGACCAGAGCCACCAGGCAGGCGATGATGTAGAAGATGGTGGTCATGATGGTTCTCTTAGCGGGATTTTCAACCGGACGTACGCTCTGAAGGATCTTCATAGCGGCACGGACAGTCTGGGTATTGTAGTAGTTGTAGATGTAGGAACCTACAACACCCACAAGAATCAAAACCAGGGCAAGGATGGTACCAACCGGAACCGGAACACACAGACCATACTGAACAGGAGTTTCGAATTCCTGAGTGGTGGTATTGAGGTAACGGGAGGAGTAGTTGACCATGTAGGTGGCCAGGGTTACACCCAGAGAGAAGAAGCCAGCAACCTTAACGATGCGGCAACCAGTATTCTGGATGGTGTCCTTCTTGAAGTAGGTGAAAATGGTACCGGCTGCCATTGCAATGTAAGCAAGGAAGAAACCGATGCACAGGATGGGAATGACGTCCGACAGAACAGCGGTAGCGGCTACTTCAGCATTGGTATACAAGGACTTGATGTAGTCATAACCGGGACGACGGGGGTCACAGATAGCACGAATTCCATTGGGATTCATGGAAAGGGTCAGAACCGACTGCGGACTACCGAAGAAGGTGTCGGTATATCCGAAGGGACTCAAAACGCCCGGGAGGAACAACAGAACTATCAACACCAGCGGTGCGATTCTGGTCATCCATAAAGAGATCTTTTGCAAACCTTTCAGCTCCTTTTCTTAATATTTTGTCAGTTTCCGGCCACAACAGCCTTCTGCTTCTTGACCTTCTTTTTCTTCACTTCGTTACGGGATTCGTTTTCATTGAATACCCAGAAGTTACCGGTCCAGAAGACGACTCTGTTGGTGATCATGGAAGCAATGAAGAGGACCCAAACCATGGCCAGACCGAAGCCGAAGCGCTGGTTGGTAAAGATCTGCTGATAAATCTGAACAACGAAGGTGTAGTTGGGCTGGAAGGGAACGGTCAGCATGGTAGCACCAGCCAGGAAGACGGGCTGCTGATAGACCTGCCAGGCGTTGATCAGACCGGTTACGAGGTTGTAGAACAGGGTGGAGGAAATCATCGGAAGGGTGATGCTCCAGAAACGCTTGCCGGCGGTGGCACCGTCGATCATGGCAGATTCGTAGAGTTCGTTGGAAATGCCCTTCAGAGCCGACAGGTAGGTCAGAATACCACCGGCGGAACCCCAGGCGAGCATGATGTACAGAGCGTAACGGCAGCCGGTGTAGCCAAGCCAGTTGAAGGGTTCAATACCAAACCAACCGAGCATGACGTTGATAGCACCGTTGTTCTGGGCAAAGAGCATACGCCACATCAGACCGGTAGCAATAGCCGGGATGATGGAGGGGAAGTAGTAAACGGTACGGAAGAAGCCGGAGCCCTTGATGTTGGTGTTCAGAAGCATTGCCAGAGCAACACCCAGAACCAGGCCAACCGGTACGTAGAAGATGGAGATTTCCAGAGTGGTAACAAAGGAGGTCCAGGTCTGCGGATCCTGAATGCAACGCATGTAGGAGGAGAAACCGGAGCCTTCGGGATCATTGTACCCGGTGTAGTTGGTGAAGCTCATGATGAAGCCCCACATGAAGGGGTACAGCGTTACGATGCAGGCCAGGAGGTAGAAGGGACCGACCATACCGTAGAAGATGATGGCTTCTCTCTTCTGGGACTTGGTGAAGATGGTCTTCAGATACTTCGCACGGGTATCTTCCGCTTCAACCTGCTTTCTGTGCTTGAAGGTAAGCAGGACGCAGAGAAGACCAACCACAGCATACACGACGGCACCGGCATTGAAAGCAACGGTACATTCGGGCAGCTTGGCAGCGGCAATGACGTAGAAAACGATGAAACCGATACCGGCAACCAGGTTGCACCAGGCGGTGATGTTGGCAACCTTGGCAGCGCTCTTTTCTTTACCAGCAACCTTCAGAATGAAAGCAAGCAGGTTGGCCACCAGGACAGCCAGGAATACCACTACGCCAAAGGGCATGTAGTAGGTAACAAACGGAGCGCCGGGGATTTTGTTAATTGCCGGATAGAGGCCATCCATATTGTACAGCAATTCCATAAACGCCGTGTTGGGGTTTACGCCATTGATCGATACAACAACAGGATTCAGCGCCGGCACAAAGATTGTGATAAGGCACAGCAGGGGAAGTGCCGTTATCACCCATAGCGTGGATGAGGCTTTTTTAAGCATTCTTCACTCTCTCCTTTTTTAATGCTTTGAACATAAAAAAGGAACGTTTCACCTGTGCGGGGCTCTGGTTCCTTTCTCGCGTTTCCACTCCTGCAAGTGGAAGGGGCATTGTGTAATATTGACGAAACGAAAATATGTACAAAATACCCCGCCCTGTTCATAGTCATAATTATAGACGATATCCCACGCATTGACAATGCAGTATTCTTGTGATTCTGTTCAATTTTTTACGATCGGCACATACATCTGCATAAATCAGGGAGGTCCAATTTTGTATATTTGTACAAATTATGCACAGGGCAAAATCACCATACAAAACAATGGTTGCACTCTTGGTAAAGTTGTGATAAAATCACAATATCATGAAGATTGTGTCGAATGTGCCCTTTCAAAATCACCTTCCGCCAACATCCTGCAAAAATCCGATTCATGAATTCTCTTTTTCTCTTTTTTTACGTCATATTCCCGGCATATTTGCCGATTTGATACTATATTCTTATTATTTCGAAGGAAGTGCTCGTTTTGCATACCAAAATTCTCAAGTTATCCTCCACTGCCATTCAGGAAGCCGCCGAAGTCATTCGACGCGGAGAGTTGTGCGCCATGCCCACAGAAACCGTCTATGGTCTGGCCGCCGACGGGCTTAATCCCGCGGCCGCCAAGGAGATTTTCCGGGTAAAGGGACGTCCCCAGGACAATCCCTTGATTCTGCATATCGCAAATCTTGAGATGCTATATCCTTTGGTTGTCATGACGCCCGAAATGGAAGGGGTCATGATGGAACTTGCGGATGTTTTCTGGCCCGGTCCCCTGACCATGGTTTTGCCCAGAAGTTCTCTGGTTCCCGATATTATCACCGCCGGGGGGCCCACGGTAGCCATCCGGATGCCGGCCCACCCCGGGGCCAGGGCTTTGATTGAAGCCGCCGGGACCCCCATCGCCGCCCCTAGCGCCAATCTCTCCGGGCGCCCCAGCCCTACCACTCTGCGAGACTGCGCCGATGACCTGACCGGATTAGTCCCTATGATTCTGGACGGCGGAGACTGTGACGTAGGGGTAGAATCCACCGTGGCGGACCTGACTCATTTCCCATTGGACATTCTTCGGGCAGGCGGTGTTGGTAAGGAAGATCTGGAGGAAGCCCTCGGATATCCGGTGTGCGACGTATCCGCCCCCAAAACCGGCGAAATTCTCCGTTCTCCCGGCATGAAATACAAACACTACGCCCCCTCCACCCCTCTGACCGCCTTGCTTGGTTCCGGTGAAGACTCCGCCGCCTGGCTGGACAAGCAAAGCGGAGAGTTTGCGGTGATCTGCTTTGATGAATCCGCTCCCCTCTTTGCCGCAAAAGGCATCCCTGTGATTCCCTATGGCAGAGAGAGCGATTCGGTCACCCAGGCCCGAAAGGTCTTCACCAGCCTGCGGGAGGCCGACCGTTTGGGCGTGGAGCGGCTTTATATCCAGCTTTCCCCCTCCAAAACCGGCCGGGGCGCCGCCGTTTTCAATCGGGTATTCCGGGCCTGCGGCGGCGATATGATCACGCTGTGACCGAGAGGAGAGATTTCATGATTGTATTTGGCATCACCGGTCCCTCCGGTTCGGGCAAGTCCGCCCTGACCCGGGTATTTGCTGACCACGGGGCGTTGGTTCTGGACGCCGACGCCATTTATCACCGTCTTCTTGCCGAAAGCACCGAGCTCCGCACCGCCCTGACCGACGCCTACTCCACCGACATTCTCACCGATGGGAAGATCGACCGAAAAAAGCTTGGTAAAATCGTTTTTTCCTCCCCCGCTCTGCTTGAAAAGCTCAACGGTGTTACTCACCCCTTTGTTATCAACGAAATCAAGCGTTTACTTGCCGAAAGCACCGCTCCCTCGGCGGTGATTGACGCCCCCCTGCTTTTCGAAAGCGGATTGGATGCCCTTTGTCATACTACCATTTCGGTGTTGGCTCCCCGCGAAGTCCGCATCCACCGCATCGTGGCCCGGGACGGCATCACCCCCGAAGCCGCGATCACACGCATCGATGCTCAAAAACCAGATGAATATTATCTTGCAAGAAGCCAAACTTTCCTATATAATAGAGGTACGCTTTCGGAATTTGAGACCGAAGCCCGGGCGCTTTACGCCCGTCTGATTCACACCGGATCAAATTTATAAAAATAAAGAGATCAGAAAGGAAACCCACCATGGACGAAAAGATCAAGGAAATCCGCGAAAACCTGCTCAAAAAGAAGGAACGCAAATTCGAAAAGCTCACCGCCGAGGAAAGCATTCAGATCGATGCTTACGCCAAGGAATACATGCGTTACCTGGATGAAGGCAAAACCGAAAGAGAAGCCGCTTCCCGGGCCATGGCCATGGCCGCCGACCACGGCTACGTAGAATTCAAAGAAGGTTCTCCCCTGCTGCCCGGCAGCAAGTATGCCGTTAGCTTCGGCGGCAAAATGGTCGTCTTGGTACATATGGGCGAACTGCCCATGTCGGAAGGCTGCAACATCATCGCCAGCCACATCGACTCCCCCCGCCTCGACCTGAAACCCAATCCCCTTTATGAAGAAAGCAACGCCGCCTACTTCAAGACCCACTACTACGGCGGTATCCGCAAGTATCAGTGGATGACCATCCCCCTTGCCCTGCACGGCGTGGTTTGCCGCAAGGACGGCGAAACCGTGGAAATCGCCATCGGCGAAGCCGAAGGGGATCCCGTATTCTGCATCACCGACCTTCTGCCCCACCTGGGCCGCGAAC
>SVKS01000058.1 GCA_015068345.1 Oscillospiraceae bacterium | reverse complement strand
CCGCCTGGTCCTTTGCCAGGTCCCGCCAGTAGAGTCCGTCGGTTTTTTCGGGATCGGGGAAATGCCACGTGGTACCAAAGGCATCCCAATCCGCCAGGGGGTGTCCGTGGACCGTACCGGTGATGCTGTCATCGGCGGTGACCCAGGTACAGCCCATGGGGTCGGTGTAGGGTTCATCCCGTCGGGCCACCAGGGGAATTTCCGGTTCCCAATCGGGGGCGGGCCGGACAAAATCGGGAAAGAGGAGCTTATGGCTTTCCATCATATCCCACAGAAATTCCTTGGGATAGTGGTGCCAGCAGGCGGCATTGATGGAAAAGCGCATGGGAATATAGTCGGGCTTTTCAAATCGGATGGCCCTTTCAAAATTGGTCATAGCTGCTTTTTACCCTTTCAAAATCATTTCTTCGCCGGGAACCAGGGGATATTCGATACCATTCCAAACCAGGGTTCCCCCGGCTTTGTCGGTTTTCACCCGGAGGGAGGTCCGATCCAGCTTTACCTCCACACTGCCCCCGTTCACCGGGACGGTGCCGGAAATTTCGGCAAGCCCGCCAAGGCAGGGTTCCACCCGGAAGGTTTCGTAGCCGGGGCTTGTGGCATAGACCCCCAGGTAATAGCGGCCGTAGAGATAGATGGGTCCGGCACCCCAGGCGTGGCAGAGGGACTTCATATATTTGCCCCCGTACATGGCGTAGTGATCGGCCCCCGACAGGGTGGGATCGTACTCTTCCCACACGGTGGTGGCCCCCAGGGCAATCATACCGCCCCAGTAGGATTCCAGCATATCCTCCACCGCCGAAAGTTCCCCAAGCTTTGCCAGGGCATCCAGTTCGTAGCCTTCGAAATAGGGGGTGGTGATTTTGGTGATCTTGTCGTTTTTCAGCACCTTTTGGAGGATCAGCCCGGTCTGGTGGGCGTCGGCAATATCATAAAGGATGGCGAAAATATTGGCGTGGCGGGTCACGTGGTTGCTATCGATGCTGTAACTATCGATGTAAGCACCAAGCTCTTCCTTCCAATAGTATTGGTCCACCCGACGGTGCAAGTCTTCGCTCTTTCGGAGGTAGTCGCTTCCGTCCAGCCCCTGAGCCTCCGCCAAAACCGCCATGGCCTTGTAGGCGGCGATCAGAAGCATCTGCTCGGCGGCCACCGGCCCCACCTTTTCGATTTCCGACCAGTCGATGAAGGTCCAGTCTCCATCCTTTCCCTCCACAAAGCCATCGGCGTTGATGCGGCTTTCGCAGAAGGCAAGCAGGCTCTTTGCCAGGGGGAATATCCGGCGAATGAAGGCCCCGTCGGCGTAGGTCATGTAGTGTTCCGAAAGGGCAATGATCCAAAGGAAGCTGTAGTCCAGGATGGTGTTGGGGTGTTGGTTGATGGGTTCCTTGCCCACCAGACCCAGGAAGGTACGCTGTTCAATGGCCTTGTCAAAAAAGCTGTAGCGGTTGATGCGGGCGCTTTGGTAGGCGTCCCCCGACCAGACCCACCGGTCCCGCTTGATGCCGTCCAGGAAGCCCTCCCGGCAGTTCAGGTGGAAGGTGTAGGCCGAAACCTCCCGAATTTTTTCAAACAGAGGTCGGTCGCAGGCAAAGGTTCCCTGCATGGCAAGGGGCAGGTATTCATATTCCGCCGTCACCGCCACCCCCTCCGGGGCAGGGGTCAGGTGGATGAATCGGAAGGCACGCTGGGTCAGCCGGTAGCTTGTTTCCCCCGAAACCTTGTCGATGACCACCGTATAATCGGTATCCAGGGCTTCCTCCCGGCTTTCGCCGTAGAAAACACCCATGTCCTTTCCGTCGGCTCCGGTGATATCCAGGTAACCGAAAAGCTCGGTGCCAAAATCAAAGAGGATACCATCCCCCACTCGCTCGCTTGCCACGGGGTACTTGGTTTCGTAAGCAAAGGGGAAGACCTCGGGGTTCTTTTCCGGGACATCAAACTGCGGGTCCCATCCGGCGGGCTCCAGGGGTCCGGCAAAATGGTTGACTCCCCAGCTTTCATCGCTGGGACAAACGTCGCTTTCCACAAAAATGGCGGGCAGGCCGCCGTAATTGGCCACGTGGGCTTCCGCCACGTGCCGTCCGGCGCCCAGGGTCACTCTTTCCCCGGAGGCATAGATGGTGCCGTCCACCGTCATGTCCCCCAGGCCATTGATGCGGCACACCAGATAGCCCCCTTCTTCCCCGCAGGTAAATTCCTTCCAGAATTTCACGTTCACATAGGGAGTGGAAACCGGCCAGCAGGCAGGCCGGGTGTAATTCCGCTCGGTACGGCGGAAGTGGAGATTGGCAAGATGATGGAGCTCATAGTCTCCGTAATACCAGATCCAATAGCTTTTACCCATACTGACGCTCCTTTGTCCATATTCTTGCCTGTATTATAGCCGAATTTTGGCTTCAATTCAATCGGTTTTTTCGAAAAAAACCCACTCTCCGGATCGGAGAGTGGGCTGGAGAGCCGGTCTCCGGCCCGGAGGGAACAACAGGAGAGTCAATTCCCCGATCCTTCGGTAGCTTTCCCCGGGGAAATGGTGTAGGATGGGATCCATGGAGGTGAGCCCATGCGTATCTTATATTGTGGGGACGCCGGGGTGGAAACCGGCATTGCCCTTTCGGCCCTGTCGGTTCGAAAGCACAACCCGGGGGAGCTGGAGGTTTTTATTCTGACCGCCGGGCAGCCCATCGGGTCCGGCTTCGGCATCAAGCTGGAAAAGGCCCTGGGTTCCGGAAGCCGGGTGCGGATTTTCAACCTGGAGCAGGTATTCTTTGCCGATCCGCCCACCGCCAACATGGACACCCGCTTCACCCCCTTTTGTATGCTTCGGCTCTATGCCGACCTGGTGCCGGAGATCACCGGCCGGGTGCTCTACCTGGATGCCGACGTGATGTGCCGGGGAAGCCTTTCCCCCCTCTATGAAACCGATCTGACGGAAGCAGAGATCGCCGGGGTTCCCGACCGATACGGCAAGTGGTTTTTCGGAAACGTTCTGTGTCACACCTACCTGAACTCCGGGGTGCTTTTGATGGATATGGAAAAAATCCGGGAAAGCGGCCTGTTTGGCAAGTGCCGAACCATGTGCCGGGAAAAGAAGATGTTCATGCCGGATCAATCGGCCCTGAACAAGCTTGCCAGGCGCAAAAAACTGCCTCGCCGTTGGAATGAGCAGGCTGCCATTCGCCCCGGCACGGTGTGCAAACATTTCACCACCTTCTTCCGCTTTTTCCCCCGTTTCCGGGCGGTTACCATCAAGCCCTGGCAGGCAGAAGCCATGCATACCCAGCTGGGCATCACCGAATTCGATCCTATTTTGGAGGACTATCAAAGGAGTTTTGAATCATGAACCGGGAAATCCCCATTTTCTTCACCATTGACGAAAGCTACGCCCCCTATTTGGCCACAGCCCTGGCCTCCGCCATTCACCACGCCTCCCCCGCCCGGCGTTACCGGGCCATCATCCTGCACCAGGATCTGGCAGAGGAGACCATCCGCCGTCTCCAGGCTCTCGAAACCGAAAACTTCAAACTGCAGTTCGAACCCATGCAGACCAATCTGGAAGCCCTGGACGACAGGATGGAAAATCGGCTCCGCTGTGACTATTTCACCCTGACCATCTACTACCGGCTCTTCATCCCCGCCATGTTTCCCCAGTATGACAAGGGAATCTACGTCGACAGCGACCTGGTGTTCACCGCCGACCCTGCGGAGCTTTTTGACACCGACATTGGGGACAAGCTGGTGGGAGCCTGCCGGGACCTTTCCATTATCGACGTGCCGCCCCTGGTGGCCTACACCCAGGATGCGGTGGGCATTCCCGCCGGGGACTACGTCAATTCCGGCGTCCTTCTGATGAATCTTGCCGCCCTGCGGGAGGCAGCACTGGAGACCCACTTTCTGCGCCTTCTCACCACCTGGCACTTCGACTGCATTGCCCCCGACCAGGATTATCTGAACGCTATGTGCTGTGGCCGGATCTTCTTCCTGGACCCTGCCTGGGACGCCATGCCAAACCCCAACCGGGAACCCATGGAAAACCCCAAGCTGGTACACTATAACCTGTTTTCCAAACCCTGGTGCTACGACGGCATCCCCTACGGGGATCTTTTCTGGGAATATGCGGCAAAAAGCGGCTTTATGGAGGAAATTTTAGCCCACAAAAGGGGCTACACCACCGAAAAAATGCAGGCCGACGCCACCTGCCTGTCCCTTTTGGTGCGGCGGGGAAGCGAGATTCCCCAGGGGGAAATCACCTTCCGGAAGCTTTTTGAAAAAGGGGAGGCGATTCGGTTATGATTTTAGGCGAACATCGGGAAATTGTGATCGAAAACATCCGCACCCACGCAGAGCATGGGGATTTCCACAGCAAGGTGGAACCGGGGGACCCGGTTCTGACCCCGGAGGAAAGCCGTTGGATCACCCGGCAATACCTGGAAAACCGCAATACCCCCACCTACCGGATCAAATCTGCCATCGCAGTGGGCATGGCCCAGGCCGCCACCCGGAAGATCAACCGGCACACCGAGATCCGGGGGTTGGAGAAGATCCCATCCGACCTCCGGGGGGTACTGATCACCAGCAACCACTTCAGCCCCCTGGAAAACACCGTTATCCGCCACCTGACCAACCGTCTTGGCCGGCGGAAGCTATCCATCATCAGCCAAACCACCAATTTTGCCATGCCCGGGGCGGTGGGTTTTTTGATGAATTATGCCGACACCATTCCCATCTCCGCCGACCCCCACTATCTGGCCCGGGATTTCCACGCCGTGCTGAAGGAAAAGCTGGTGGACCGGGGGGAAGCGGTACTGCTCTACCCGGAGCAGGAGATGTGGTTCAACTACCGCAAACCCCGTCCCCCCAAAAACGGCGCCTATTTCTATGCCGCCAAGCTGGGGGTACCCATTCTGTCCTGCTTTGTGGAAATGGAGGACCTGCCGGAGGATGATACCCCGGAATTCCGCCAGGTACGCTACATTCTCCACGTACTGGGACTCCTGGAACCCCGTCGGGACGCCACCACCCGGGAAAACATGGAGTACATGGCGGCGGCAGACTACGATTTGAAAAAGGCCTGCTACGAAAGGGTTTATGGCAAAGCACTGACCTACCGATTCGAACCCGACGATATCGCCGGGTGGAAGGGAGCCACGTGAAAGAGATCCGTTATTACGAAAGCTTCACCGACGATTTTACCCAAAGCGCCAACCAGGCTTTCACCCTGCCCCCCGACTACCAATGGATCCCTGATGGCGTTGGGGCAAGGGTAAAGTCGGGGGTAATCTACACTCTGGCCCTGATTTTCGGGGGACTTTACTGTCGGATTTGGCTGGGCTTACGGATCAAAAACAAGAAGGTCCTTCGGGGCAGAGGGGGTAGCTTCTTCCTTTTTGGCAACCACACCCAACCGGTGGGGGACGTATTCCTCCCCGCTCTGTGCGCCTTTCCCCGGCGGATCTACACCCTGGCCGCCCCCGCAAATTACGGCATTCCGGTGATCGGGAAGCTTCTGCCCCACCTGGGGGCCCTGCCGGTGGTGGATTCGGTGGAGGGCATGAAGAAACTGACCCGGGCCATGGAGATCCGCCTTTCCGGGGGACACCCCATCGTTATCTACCCGGAGGCCCACGTTTGGGAATACTGCAGCTTCATCCGTCCCTTCCCCCCTACCGCCATGAAATACCCGGTGAAGTTTGGGGCACCTGCCTTTTCCATGACGGTGACCTACCAAAAGACCCGATTCCGGAAGCGACCCCAGGCCGTGATTTACCTGGACGGTCCCTTTTATGGCAAGGGGGATACCCCACGGGAAAGGGCCCTGGATTTGCATGCCAAGCTCACCGCCATCATGAACGACCGGGCAAAGGAAAGCAACTCCGACTATATTGTTTATCAACCACAGACGATGTCCCCGGGGGATTGACAATCCCCCGGGATTTGTGCTATCCTAAAGAAAAAATACAGGAGGTACTTCCCATGGAAGCCTACAAGAATTTCCAAATTGCCGCATACGTCTATGCCTACTACCTGGCACACGCTGATGACGCCAAAATTCAGCAGGATATTGATTTTTACAAGGCCTATATCCCCCTGAAAAAGGTCTACATCGAAAACCACCGGGGCAAGGTGGATATCACCCCCGAACGCCTCCGGGAAGTGAAGGCTATTTTCGAAGCCAACGGCATCGAAACCTCCGGCGGCATCACCTCCACCCAGTACGTCAACGGCATCCGCAAGCCCTCCTTCTACGACACCTTCTGCTACACCGATCCTGCCCACCGGAAGGAATACCGCCGCATCGTCAGCGAGCTTGCGGGGGTGTTTGACGAGATTATTCTGGACGACTTCTTCTTCACCGCCTGCCGGTGTGAAATGTGCATCGAAGCCAAGGGCAAGAGAAGCTGGATGGACTACCGGCTGAAGCTCATGGAAGATTTCTCCCACGAGATCGTGGATCTGGCACGTTCAATCAACCCCAAAATGAACTTCATCATCAAATATCCCAACTGGTACGAATCCTTCCAGGAAACCGGCTACAACCCCGGCAAGCAGAAGGACATTTTCGACATGGTCTACACCGGCACCGAAACCCGGGATCCCAAGTATTCCCCCCAGCACCTCCAGCGCTACGAATCCTATTCCCTGGTCAGACTTCTGGAAAACACCGCCCCGGGCCGCAACGGCGGCGGCTGGATCGACCTGGGCGGTTCGTCGGATAACCTGAACGTCTATCTGGAGCAGGCCGACCTGACCCTGTTTGCCAAGGCACCCGAATTGATGCTCTTCAACTTCTCCAGCATGGTGGGCTCCAATGCCCTGCCCGCCCTGGGCAACGAGCTGAAGATGGTGGACCACATTGTGGGCAAGCTTGGCAATCCCATCGGCGTTTCCGCATGGGAACCCTACGACGGGGACGGAGAAGACCAGGCCTACAACTACCTGGGTATGTGCGGCGCCGCCATCGAACCCCACCCGGAAATGCAGACCGACGCCCCGGTGGTGCTCTTCACCGAATCCACCGCCCACGCCCCCGACGCCATGGAAAAGCTGGAAGCATACGTCCGTAAGGGCGGCAACGCCGTGGTCACCACCGGCTTCTTCAAAAAGATGTACGACAAGGGCATCAAGGACCTGACTTCGGTGCGGCTTACCGGCCGTCACGTGCTGGGCAGCGAATACATGATCAGCCACGCAAACTACATGGCGGGCCACTTTGCCACCTCCACCGAGCCGGTGCTCTTCGAAATTCTCAACTACAAAACCAACGCCACCAATTCCGACATCTCCCTCATCGCCGGGGAAAACAACTTCCCCATCATGACCGAGGACAACTACGGCAAGGGCCGCTTCTTCATCCTGAACCTGCCGGAAAACTTTGCCGACCTCTATAAGCTCCCCCTGGAAGTGATCCGGGGCATCAACAAGCATCTTTCCATGGGCCAGCGGGTGTATTTGGGTTGCCGTCCCAAGTTCAACCTCTTTGCCTACGATAACAATGTCTACGGCGTCCAGTCCTACCGTCCCATGGGGGACAAGGTGCAGGTCATTGTCCGGGGCGAATGCAAGGGCATCCGTCTTCTGGGCTGGCCCCGGGAGATCACCGAGTGCCTGACCCAGCCCAAGCCCGCCTGCATGGGGGACGCCACCACCGTCATCGACGAGCCCACCGAGTACGCCTTTGAACTGCCGGTATGGCCGGGACGGTACACCTTCTTTGAAATCATCGACTAAGCCGACAAACCCAACAAGCGTCCTGTAACACCGGATCCTGATACGCGGCCCCTTCGGGGGCCGCATTTTTCTTTTTTCACAGTTTCTTCGCAAAAGCTTCACAAAGCCATCCCAAAACCTTAAAAGAAGGGGTGTAAAATGGTCACGTCAAAAAAGGAGGTGATATCATGGAGTTTCGCCACGAATGGAAACATGAGATATCAAAAGCAGACCTTCTGATCCTGCGATCCCGGTTGGGAACCGTGTTGACCCCCGACCGCCACGCTGTGGATGGGAAATACAGAATCCGGAGCCTGTATTTTGATTCTATCCGCGACAAAGCCCTTTGGGAAAAGATCAATGGGGTCAACCGCCGGGAAAAATTTCGGATCCGCTGTTATAACAACGATCCCGCCACCACCCGGCTGGAGAAGAAATACAAGGAAGCGGGGCTGGGCAGCAAAACTACCGCCCCTTTGACTTTCGACGAGGTAGAATCCCTGCTGGCAGGCAATACCGACTGGATGGCTGCCCATCCTTCCCCCCTGGTGCGGGAACTGGCGCATAAAATGACTACCCAGGGGCTTCGCCCCAAAACCCTGGTGGACTACACCCGGGAACCCTATGTTTTCGCACCGGGTAACGTCCGGGTCACCCTGGATTACGCCATCCGCACCGGCCTTTCCTCCACCGATTTTACGGATCCCAACGCCGTGACCCTGCCGGTCCCCGAAGATCCGGTGATTTTGGAGGTCAAGTGGGATGATTTTCTGCCCGACCTGGTCCGGGATCTGATTCAGCTGGAGGGTCGCCACACCTCCGCCTATTCCAAATACGCCGCCGCAAGAATGTACGATTAAGGAGAAAATTGTGTTATGACCTTTCAAGATATCTTTAAGTCCAGTTTTCTGGACAACGTAACCAGCATCAGCCTGTTGGACATGGGCATCGCCCTGGTTCTGGCCTTCCTTCTGGGACTTTTCATTTTCATAGTGTACAAAAAGACCTTTTCGGGAGTCATGTATTCCTCCACCTTCGGGGTGACCCTCATTGCCCTGACCATGATCACCACCCTGGTGATTCTGGCCGTTACCAGCAACGTAGTGCTTTCGCTTGGCATGGTGGGCGCCCTGTCCATCGTCCGCTTCCGCACCGCCATCAAGGAACCCTTGGACATTGCCTTCCTCTTCTGGTCCATTGCGGTGGGCATTGTGCTGGCGGCAGGCATGATTCCCCTGGCAGTGATCGGCAGTATCATCATCGGGGTCATTCTTCTGGTGTTTGTCAACCGCAAGTCCTACGTGGCCCCTTATATGCTGGTGCTATCCTGTGATTCCCAGAAGAGTGAGGACGCCGCCAAGACCCTGCTTGCCGAACACACCACCCGTATGGTGGTCAAGAGTAAAACCGCCCGGGATGGCATGGTGGAGCTCAATCTGGAAGTGCGGCTAAAGTCGGACAACACCGATTTTGTCAACCAGATTTCCCGCCTGCCCGGCGTCCACAGCGCCGCCCTGGTTAGCTACAACGGGGATTACATGGGGTAAGAGCATGATAACAAGCAAGCATATCGGCCGAATTGCTTCCTTTGCCCTGGTTTTGGCGCTTGTGATAACCCTGTTTTTGATAAACGGTGCCTTCTTCGGCATCACCGCCACCCCGGATAGCCCCGCCTATGCCAAAAAACTTTTCGACACCAGCCGGGTCCACACCATCGATATTCAGATGGCCGATTGGGATGGCTTCCTTTCCACCTGTCAAAGCGAAGAATACACCGCCTGCCAGGCGGTCATTGACGGGGAAGCCTTTTCCGGGGTAGGCCTCCGGGGCAAGGGCAACACCTCCCTTTCCAGCGTTGCCTCCATGGATTCCGACCGCTACAGCTTCAAACTGGAATTCGACCAATACGATTCCGCCAGAAGCTACTATGGTTTGGATAAGCTGAGCCTGAACAACCTGATTCAGGACAACACCATGATGAAGGACTACCTTACCTACCGCATGATGGCCGAATTCGGCGTGGCAGCCCCCCTGACAAGCTTCGTCTACCTTACCGTCAACGGCGAGGATTGGGGGCTTTACCTGGCGGTGGAGGCGGTGGAGGAAAGCTTTCTGGAGCGGAACTACGGCACCGACTACGGCGATCTCTATAAACCCGACAGCTCCGAAATGGGGGGCGGCCGGGGCAACGGCCGGGAGTTTGACATGGCTGCCGCCATGAATGAGGAAACCACCACCCCCGGGGCCATATCTGACACCCAACGACAAAATGGCGACCGCCGCCCGGGCGGTGGCGGCATGGGCTCGGCCGAAACCCGGCTCCAGTATATCGACGACAATCCGGAAAGCTATTCCACCATTTTTGAAAGTGCCAAAACCAACCTCTCCGATGCCGATCAAGCCCGTCTGATCGCCGCCCTGAAGGCCCTTTCGGAGGGGGATCCCGATGCCGTATCGGCAGAGGAGGTGCTCCGCTATTTCGTCGTCCATAACTACGTGGTCAATGGGGATAGCTACACCGGAAACATGGTGCATAACTACTACCTTTACGAAAAGGATGGCAAGCTTGCCATGATCCCCTGGGACTACAACCTGGCCTTTGGCACCTTCCAGGGCAATTCCGCCGCCCAGGCGGTGAACGATTCCATAGATGCCCCCCTTTCGGTCACCGGAAACGGGGACCGACCGATGATGGACTGGATCCTGCAAGGCGAAGAAGCCCGCAATCGCTACCACACTCTTTTCGCCGCCTTCCTGGACCAGGTGGATCCCCTGGCCATCATTGCCCAGGCGGAGACACTGATCACCCCCTACGTGGAGCAGGATCCCACCAAATTCTGCACCACCGAGGACTTTGAAGCCGGGGTGGAAGCCCTGAAAACCTTCTGCACCCTGCGAACCGAGAGCATCTTCCGCCAGTTTGCAGGGAACGACACCCCGGTGGACACCACCGGCCTGACCCTTTCCGACATGGGAACCATGAACCATGGTACCATGGGCGGCGGTATGACCCGTCCCGAAACCGAAATGACCCTTCCCCAGGGGGATGCTCCCCTTCCCGAAGGAGAGACCCCCGCCCTTCCGGAGGGCATGACTCCGCCTGAGGGCAATATGAGCTTCCCCGACGGGACTACGACCCAACCGAATGGGCAGATGTCCTCCTTTGGCGGAGGCTTGGCCCGTCCCGACAGAGGTGGCATGGGACAGAATGCCGAACCTCCCAGCGGCATGGGGTCTCCCCAAATGCCCCAGGGGAATACCGGCTTCCCAAGCGAAGTCGTCCCCTCAACCCCCGGCGAGTCCTCCCTGCCTGCAGGGCTGATTCTGACTGGCCTGGTCCTGCTCCTTGGCCTTTTGTTCGCATTCACCTTCAAACGCAGAAGAATTCCCCGTTAGATGCAAAACACCCCTTCGCCGCGGCGAAGGGGTGTTCTCCTTATGATTCACTTTTCTTCGGTTTTTTCAGGAAGGACCACAGAACGATAATGATTTCTCCGGCCACCCCCAGAAGATAGATCAGCCGCACGTCGATGCCGAAATACCAGAAGGTAACCTGGATTGCCGCCAGCACCGACCACACCAGCACCGAAATGATGATGTAGTTATGCCGGGGATTGAACCAGATGGAATTGAAAACCAGTCGAATGATCATGGCAATGGGCAGGGCGTAGACGAAATAGAGCCAATGGAAGGAGGTTTCGGTTGTGACAAAGGAGGTGATGACAAAGGCAAAGATCGCCGCAATCCAAACCCCCGCTTCGGCAATATAGTTGATGACCCGACGGTTGTAGCGGGTTTCCATTTTCTTTTGCTCCACCGCCGTCTGCTCCACCGTTTCCATGCCCACCAGGTAGTCCATAGTGACCCCAAAGAGCCTGGCTATTTCCACCAGCACGCCGATTTCCGGTGAGGATTCCCCCCGCTCCCATTTGGAGATGGTTTTATCCGAATAGTTCAGCTTTTCCCCAAGCTCCAGCTGGGTCATGCCATTCATCAACCGCAATTCGGTGATATTTTTTGCCACAATGCTTTTGACGTCGTTCATAGTATCTCTTCTTTTGTTTCCTGCGTTTCCGTTGTTGAGTTTGCAACATCTTGTTGTAAAGCTCATTATATCACGCTTTTCTGCCCCTGTCAAGCAAGGATGTTTGCCTTCGTTGCTTGCGGCAACGGCGAAAATGGGGTATAATGGTGGCAAAGGAAGGAGGCATTCCCATGCTCAGCGACAACATCAAACACCTTCGCACCCAAAAGGGCCTTTCCCAGGCAGAGCTTGCAGAAAAGCTTCACGTGGTGCGCCAAACCATATCCAAATGGGAAACCGGTCTTTCGGTGCCCGATGCCACCCTATTGACCCGGCTGGCCGAAGCGTTGGACACTACCGTTTCCACCCTTTTGGGGGAACCCCCCGTCTCCGATACCGCATCCCCCACCATCGCCGAGCTTGCCGAAAAGCTGGAAGCCCTGAATGGGGAATTTGCCCGCCGGGCAGAGCTCCGCCGAAAGGGCTGGCGTATCGCCTTCCTGATCATTTTGATCTTCGCCCTGCTTTCTCTGGGCTTCACCCTGTGGCTCTCCCTGCCCCCCTCCCTGCTTTGGGGAAGCGTTGCCCAGGACGTGGGCATCATCGGCGGTGCCGACGGCCCCACCACCATTTTGGTTTCGGATGCCGTTTTCAAGGATGAGCTTGCCAAGGTCTTCCTTGTCATCCTGATCCTTGCCTCCATCATCGGCCTTGTGAAAACCCGAAAACGATAACACACGCCCGCCTCCCCAAGGGGAAGCGGGCGTTTTTTGCTTTACAAGTCCGGAAAATCCTTCCCGTTGACGATGGTGGTGCAGTTGGGGTGCAGTTTCAGAAGGGTCACCGGACAGGCGGTGGTGATCTCGTCCCCCAGGAAGGCCGCCAGGGCTTCCCGTTTCTCCTCCCCATCCGCCAGGAGCAGGATCTCCTGCCCCCGGAAAAGCTCCCCAATGCCCATGGTGATACCGTGGGTAACCGGGCAGGCGGTATGGGTCAGCATTTCGTGGGTTTTGGTCTTTTCTGCCAGGGGGATCACGTGGGAAACAGCAGAAAGACTTTCCCCGGGCTCATTGAGACCCAGGTGTCCGTTTTTGCCGATACCCAGGATCACCAGATCGGGGGCCGGCAGGGTCAGATAGGCTTCCCGGAAGCGGGCACATTCCGCCCCCCCATCCCCGGTAGGATCCACGTGCAGGAACTGCTCTTCCCGGATGCCCAAGGGTTCCAGAAGCTCGGTGCGGATAAAATATTCACAGGTGGCGGGATCCTCCGGTCGAAGCCCCATCCATTCGTCCAGCTTGATGAAGGTGACTCCCCCAAGGTCGATTTGCTCCCTCTTGACCCGCTCCACAAAATATCGATAGGTCAAAAGGGGGGAATGCCCGGTGGCAAGTACCATCACCGCATGGGGGTTCTGCCGAACCGTATCCGCCAGCAGCCCGGCGGCAAGACGGCTCATTTCCTCGTAGCCTTCGCTCCAAATGGTTTTGCTCATGGTACCTCCTTACCAATGGAGCTCGGGCAGGATTTCCCTTTCCCGCTGGCACATTTCGTCGATCAGGGCCACGGCGTTGTTGTAATTCGAAATGGTGGGGTCGAGAAGCATGGCCTGCAGGAGCTTGTTTTTGGAGCCTTCCACAAATGCCTCGATCACCAGCTGATGAATGGCACCCTGCTGATTGATCATGGCGGTGATGGCAGGGGGCAGGGGATCCACCGTAATGGGATGGATACCCTCTCCATCCACCATACAGGGGCCTTCCACGCACATATCCTGCATGATACCCGGGATCTGGCCCTTGTTGAGCCGGTTCAGGGAGGGGATATAGCGATTCAGGTCAAAGGCAATGGCTTCGATGATGGGAATACCATTTTCGGAGGATTGGGTCAGTCCACCCTCTCCGATGACGAACTGATTCCGATATTCCTCTTCCTTGTCGGGATCCACCGCCGAGAAGGGAATACCGGTGGGGTTGGAGGTAAAGTCATAGACAAAGCGGGGATGCTTTTTGGTCTCCCAGGGCTTTTCGGCCACCGGGTCGAAGAAATACTGGATCTTACTGCTGGCCAGGAATTCGTCGCTCCAGGCAATGTATTCCCCGATGTGGTTGGTGCCGGGGTAGGGATACAGACCGTAGGTGCGGAGCATCATGCGGGAAAGACCCACCTCGTCCCATTTGGCCAGCCAATGGCATTCCTTTTCCTTTTCCCGGAGCAGGGGATAGAGATCCTCCCCGGTTTCCTTATCCTTCACGCTGGTCATCCAGCCAAAGTGGTTCAGGCCGTAACCGGTGATTTCCAGGCTGTCGGGATCCCGTTCCAGAATCTCGGCAATCTGTGCCACCCCCATGTCAAAGCCGTGGCAAACACCCACCGCCTTGATTTTGGTAAGCTTGGAAACCGCCTCCACCAGCTTGGCTTCGGGGTTGGTGTAGTTGATGAGCCAGGCGTCGGGGCAAAGAACCTCCATGCGCCGGGCAATATGCAGGGTGGGTCCGATGTTGCGCAGGGTGTGGAACATGCCACCGGGGCCGCCGTTTTCCCCATAAACCTGGCGGAAGCCATAACGTCTGGGAATGTGGAAATCCATGGACCAATAGTGATAACGGTCCACCTCGATGGCGGTGATGACAAAATCTGCTCCGGCAAGGGCCTTGTCCAGGTCGGTGGTGGCCTCCAGGGTCAGTTCCCGTCCCGAAAGAGCCACAGCCTTTTGGGCGAATTCGTGGCTGACCTCCAGAGCGTGGGCATCAATATCCATCAGACACACTTCCAAAGGCAGGGAATTGATCAGGTCGGAAAGCAGGATATCCTGCAGGGTTACCGGGCAAAAGCAACAGCTGCCCGCACCGATCATGACGATCTTGAGCTTTTCGTAGCGTTTCATTGGGTATTCCCCTTTCTTTTTTTCTTTTTCCATGGTAGCATGCAAACCCCAAGCAGGGCCGCATTGGGTACGTCACTTTCCGGCAGAATTTGAGAAAAACCGGTAAAGTCCTCCTGGTTTTCGTTTTCCCCCGAAATCGCTTCCTGTAACAGGGGGAAGTAGGCTTTTCCAAAGCCCCCTGCCAGGATCAGAACCTCCGGCTTGAAAATCACCCGTAGGGTCCAGATACCGTTTTGAAAATCCTGCAACGTTTCGTTCAGAGCTTCCTTCGCCGCCGGTTCGGATAGCCGGGCCGCCGCCAACATTTCCCCAAAACCGGGGTAACCCGCCGCCTTGGCCCTGTCATTGCAGGCAGAACCGGAACACAGGCTTTCAAAACAGCCCACCTTGCCGCAATAGCATCGGGGACCCCGACTTGCCGCTATTACGTGCCCCATTTCAGGGTGATAGCGCCCACTGCGGTAGAGATCCTCCCCATTCCAGTAGGCCACACCGATGCCGGTGCCAAGGGTCACCATCAAAACCCGTTTGCGACCAAGGCCCCGGGTAAATACCTCACCCAGCAGGGCGCCGTTGGCATCGTTATCCAATTTCACCGGAAGGCCGGTGGCTTCGGCAAGCAGACCTGCCAGGGGAAGACCCTCCCACCCGGGCAGAGTATAGGGGTTTTCCACGGTACCCCGCTGGGTATCCAGGGGACCGGCACAAAAGATGCCGATTCCAAGAAGGCTTTCCCGGGTCACCCCCGCCTGTGTACAAAGAGCATCCAGACTTTTGACGATTTCCTGCACCGTTTCCCGTCCGCTTCGGCCGGTTACGTCGGTGGGAAAGCTCTCTTCTCCCAATACCCTTCCGGTTTCGGTCAAAAGTCCCACCTGGATCTTGGTGCCCCCAATATCTACTGCCCCAAGCAGGGAGCCATTCTCCTCCCTCCCAGCAGGATTCTCCCGTCCTGACAGAGAGCCGGGTAAAATTGCCGGGGAGTTGTCGGACACCACCCGGTCCCCCAAAAGGGTTGCCACGGTGGTATGCAGTGCTTCCGCAAGTCGGGGCAGCAGGGCGGCATCGGGTACCGAAAGCCCCTTTTCCCATTTGGAAATGGTCTGTCGCACCACGTGGAGCCGATCCGCAAGCTCTCCCTGGGTCAAACCCAGAGCGGTCCGAAGGGCAATCATATTTTCCTGCAGTATGGAACCTCACCTCGCTCCCATTCCGATTGTTTTTGTTTCCATTATACATGATATTCCTCCATTCCGCAAGCAACGGAGGATAACAAGTTCCAAAAAAAATAAGAGCCGCCCCGTGGGAGACTCTCATTTTTCATGGTCCGTTGAATTTAAATCAGGAAGGCATTGACAATTCCCAATACCAGGCTGGCGGCGGCAAGAATCCGGGCCACCAGGAGCTTTTGGGGGTCATCCTTGGCTACCAGGGCCAAAACCCCGCCGCCAATCCCCATCAGGGCGAAGAGCACCCCGGAAGTAACCTGGCCCCCAAACCCGAAGGTCAGAAAGCTTGGCAGATAGCTTACCGAAAGCCCCAGGGAAGCCAGCACCGAAAGCCAAAGGCAGATTTTTTGCACCTTGGTGTTTTTCACCACAAACATCAAAACGGTGGTCAGCAGGGCGAAGGCGGCAAAAGCCAGGAATACGATTACCAGAAGATCCAGAAAGTTTAACATTGTTGTTTCCTCACATTCATTTTGTTTTTGTTGGGTCTTTGCTTTTGTGAGTATATATTACCATTTCTTTCTGAAGAATTATC
>SVKS01000057.1 GCA_015068345.1 Oscillospiraceae bacterium | reverse complement strand
TCGGTTACACATGAGGATATTCAATTTGTTGAGAGCCTTATTAACAACCGCCCCAGAAAGTGTCTTGACTGGAACACTCCAGCTGAAATTTTGCATGGTTGTGTTGCACTTCCTTGACAATCTGCCGCTTGGGGGAATGTGCGGGAACCTACTGGGTGCGGCATAATGACCTGGTTTCCCGTGAGGGAAATTTTCGGGCCGGTGGGGCCCGAACCGTAGGGGACGGCGCCCTCGACGTCCCTCATATGCGATCGATCCGCCTGCGGCACGGGGAAATGGAAGCGTGAGCGATTCCCCAAAACAACAAAAACGACAGAATCCTTGCGGTTTCTGTCGTTTTGGCGTATATGGGAAATTAAATCTCCTCAATATCAACCTCGGTGCAGTCCCATACCCGGATGCCGGTTTCGCCGATGCTTCCCGCAGGGGGGAGGGAGTCGTCCTGGGTGAAGGTGTTCCCCCGGAACACCACCTTGCGGAGGCCGTGAACCTCCAGGAAGCGCTTGCCGTTGGTTTGGAAGTGGTTCCCCTCCACAATCAGCTCCCCGTGGTATGGAGTGTCGGTTGCTACAGGAATCTCCTGGGCGGTGGAGATCACCGCTCCGCCCGAGTAGGCGGCGTTTTCAAAGCGGTTATTCCGCAGGATGATTTTCCCGGCGGGGCCGCTTTCAAACCAGCTGTTGGCATCCCCATTGATGGCGATGGCGTGGCTGATGTTATGGAATTCGCATCCCTCCACCAGAACTTCCCGGTTGGTGGTTAGCAGGAAGCCCCGGGGACGGTTGTAGCCGCAGACACAGTTTGTGATGTGGGCGGCGGGCATCCGGGAGTGGTTTTCAAACACAAAGCCCTGGGGGATTTCCACCGGCAAAACCTCAGCTGTTTCTAAAAGCAGGTATTTTCCCGAAAGCAGGGTGCTTTTTGCCACGGTGAATTCTGCCACGGGAACCAGGGTGCTGTTGTCCACCAGACGGATTCTGTCGCCGGGCTTGTAGAGCTTCACCCCCTGTTGTTGGCCGTGGCCGAAGGACAGAAGGAGACGGTGGTCCCCGAGCCGGCGTTCCACGGGGGTGTAGATGCCGTGGATGTTGGTGGCGTCGTCCATCATGCTTTCAAACCGGCAGGAATCCATGCGGATAAGCCCCGAACAATTGACAAAATGGGTGGCATCGGCGTCCACCGAAAGCAGACGACCCGGCCGGGGTTCGGCTACCACGCGGGAAAGGGTAATGTTTTCGCACATCTGGCAGATCACCCCCATAGCCAGGGTGTGGCGCAGGGTGAGGTCTTCCAAATGGATACTCTTCGAATCGGTGCCAAAAAAGCCCGGAAATTCCCGGCTGTTGTGGGTACAAAGCCAGTATTTTCCAACATTGTGGGTGAAGCCCAGAGCCCCAGCCAGCCGCAGGCGGTTGGGGGCGGGCTTCGACGGGGTCAGGTAGCGGTAAAGTCCCGAAAGGAAGCTGGTGTCCCGCTGGGTACCGGTGTAGGCGAAATAGGTGGCGGTCATGGGAACCGGCCCCCGGAAGTCGGGGTCAAATTCGTTTACCAGCACCTTTTCGGTGACGTTTTCCCAATTTTCGCCGTAAAAACGGAACTTCCGACCCAAAAGGTCCAGGTGGAACTGGCTGTCATCGTATTCTAACTCTACGAAGTCCTCCCCGGCGTCCACGATCTTCCCCTCAAAATACATGGGCTCGGCGTAGTCCACCGTCAGATTCCGGATGGTAACCCCATCGCAGGAATCCATCACGAAGGGAAGGACCTTTCCGTGGAAGATCAGGCTGGTGCCCTCCCCATCGATGGTGACGTTTTTCTTCCCGATCAGGGGGAAGGCAATGGACTTTTTACCATAATCGTTGTTGGAAATATAATATTCCTTTTCAAAGCCCCCTTCGGGGTAAAGGTGCCATTCTCCGCCTCCCAGGTGAAGGGTATCCCCGTCCGCCAGGTCGTGGCAGGCCAGGACGGCCCCGGCGGTGGGGGAACCCATCAGGGCGGTGTAATCCGAAAGGTAACGTTTCATGGCGTTCTCCTTATCGGGTACGACGCAGCTTGGCAATGCCGCCGGTGGGAATGGGCAGGAAGGTGGTACCCAGGAAGGAGATATCGTCTTCGAAAACCACCTCTCCCAGGCAGTTGTAGACAACCAGTTCAAAATAGCCCTTCAGGTCGGCAAGCACCCGGTCGCATTCCGAGCCGTTGGCGATCCAGGTGACTTCCCCAATGACCGGGGTGATCAGCCGCTCGGCCTGGTAAACGGCGGCGATGGTTTCGCTTTCTCCAATGGCTTCTGCCCAGGTGTAAAGGGACTGGGGATCGTAGGCACGCAGTTCCCCATCCAGCAGGGTAGCCTGGTGTTCCTTCAGGAAATCCAGCCAGAATTTGCTCATTTTGGCCACTCTGGGGGTAATGCTGTCCAGCCGGGCCGAATACTGCATGACACCGTACATGATGCTGATGATCTGCAGGGCGTCCCGTTCGGCACTTTCGTTGGGGTGCCACATGAGCATGTCGGAATGTACCGCCTGGCGGCCCATGATCATACGCAGGTCAAATACACCCACCCGGTTGGAAATGTAGTCCCCCGGGCAGTCCCCAACCCGGAACATGTTGCCGAAGGTCTTCATCACAGGGCCGATGTAGCCCTGCCGGAATTCCAAGAGAATATCGGGCTTGATGGCCTTGAGTTCGGCGATGACGGTATTCATGAAGACGGTTACCGCCTCCGACAGGGAGGGGATATCCATGCCCTCCTGGTAGGGGGCATCCCCGGGCTGATCGGACCAGGTGTCGATGAAGTCCAGCTTGAAGCCGTCCAGGTTCCATTCCACCAGGGCGGTCTTGTAAATGTTCAAAAGGAAATCCCGCACTTCCTTGTAACGGGGATCCAGCACGGCAGTACCCAGGTGGGAGACGTTGCGAAGGATCTTGTCCTTGAAATGCTCGTAGTGCTTGGAGTGGAAGCCTACAAAGCACACGCTGTACCAGATCACGTACTTCATGCCGATCTCGTGAACCCGGGCCACGTGGGCCTTCATGTCGGGGAATTTACTGGGAGCGGGTTCCCAGTCGCCACAATAGGCGTAACCCCGGCCCGCGTCGTCGGTCTGCCAGCCGTCGTCGATGATACAGATATCAAAGCCCAGCTCCTTGGCCCGGCGGCATTCTTCCTCTACCTCTTTATCGGTGATTTCCTGGTGGTAGGAGTACCAGAAGGAGTAAACCGGTTCTCTTGCGGCGGGGGGAACGGCGGCGGGGGTCATGCCCTGCTCGTTTTCCCACCAGGCGGCCACCGCCTGGATGGTGTCCCGGTAGGGGACGGGGCGGGTGTCGATGCGGATGGTCAGGTCGGATTCTTTGCGGGTGGCAAACTGGAAGGTGCCCATGGTGAAGCGGAAGCGGATGTTGCCGTTTTCCTCCATGATGCCGTTTTGGATCTCCACCCGCATGGTGCATTCCGAAAGGGCCCAGGTGTAGTGGTTGATGCCCTGGCCGTCGTAGAAGGCGGAAAGGGGAGCGCTGCGGGAGATCATGCTGCTGATGGTGCCGCCCCAATCGGGTTCCATGTTGTGGTGGAATCCGCAGGAGGGGGTCCATTTGTACATCAGGCCCACCTGGGGGGTGCGCCAATCAAACAAGAATTTATCGTCCTTTTCGGCGTTTTCCGCCGTCCAGGTCAGGTGAAAGTCATATTCCGCAATGCCGGCGGCTTCCCGCAGGGCGGTGGGGGTACAGGTCATACCCTCCGCAAGGGTAATCTGAAAGGGATTGTACTGCAGTTCCATTGTTCTTCTCCTTACATTTCAAATTCGTAGCTGCCGGGGGCAAGCTCGGTTTCGCAATCCTGAAGCATCAAAATAGCGGGTACCGGGGTGGTGACCCGGTAGAGAAAGCCGGTTGCCGTCTTCTCCCAACCCGATTCGATCAAACCGTGGCGGGTTTCAAGCTTTGCTTTCAGGTAACCAAGCTTTTCTGTGGGGTGGGGGGTCAGGCGAACCCTTTCAAAGCCGGGGAATTCCTCCATGATGGTGATGCCCGCCCCTTCGGAATAGAGCCAGTCGGCGGCGGCACCGAAGGAGTAGTGGTTGAAGGAATTCATGTCCGCCGACCAGAAGCTGCCGTCGGGTTTGATGCCGTCGATATGCTCCCAAATGGTGGTGGCCCCCTGCTTCACCGAAAAGAGCCAGCTGGGGTAGTCCTCCCGAAGCATCAGCTCCCAGGCCAGGTCGGCTCTGCCATAACGGCTGAGCCCGTAAAGCAGGTAGGGGGTACCCACAAAGCCGGTGGTCATGTGGCCGGTTTTCTCCACCATGGCGGCAAGGCTTGTAGCTACCGCCTCGGGTTTTTGACACAGGCCGAAGGCCAGGGCCAGGGCGTGCTCGGTTTGGGTTTTGAAGCTATCCTTGTAGGTTTGGTGGAATGTTTCCAGGATGGCTTCCAAAAGTTTTTCATATTCCGCCACGTCCTTCCCCAAAACCTTGCCGGCCTTCACCACAAGCCGGGTGGAATTGGCGTAAAAGGCGCTGGCAATCAGGGTGGGATCGCTGGATCCCTTGTAACTGCCTTCCGGGGCATCCAGACCCAGCCAATCCCCGAAATGGGGGTACTTTCCGCTGGTCCAGGTGGCGGGGACGGTGGTGTCCTTGGTGATGAAATCTACCCAGGCTTTCATGCTGTCAAACTGCCGCTCCAGAATTTCGGTATCCCCGTAGGTCAGGTAGATCTGCCAGGGGCATATGGTGGCGGCATCCCCCCAGGCGGCGGAGGCGTTGGGGGTGGAAATGTTGGGTACAATCCAGGGTACCGATCCATCCCGTTTCTGGTCGACGGCCAGGTCTCCCAGCCATTTTTTGAAAAAGCGGGCTACGTCAAAGTTGTAGCTTGCGGCCTTCACGAAGACCTGAGCGTCCCCGGTCCAGCCCAACCGCTCGTCCCGCTGGGGACAATCGGTGGGTACGTCTAAGAAGTTGTCCTTTTGGCTCCAGATCACGTTTTCAATCCAGCGGTTCAGCATGGGATTGTCGCTTTCCAAAAAAACGGTGCGCCGCAGGTCGCTGTGCACCACGATGGCCTGGAAGGCGGCGGGGTCAACCTCTCCCGGCCACTTGGTGAGCCGCACGTAGCGGAAGCCGAAGAAGGTGTGGCTGGGCTTGAAATATTGCTCCCCCTCCCGGCAGGTGTATTCGATCCGGGTCTTGGCGGAACGGTAGTTTTCGGTGTAAAAATTCCCATCCCGGTCCAAAACCTCGGCGTGGTGGATGAGAATTTCCTCCCCGGCATGAGCATTTACCCTGAAGACAAGGTAGCCGGTGATCTCCTGACCGAAATCCAGTACGGTTTCTCCCTTGGGGGTGGTGAGCACCGATCGCACCGGCAGGATTTCATGCTCCTTGATAATCTCCCCCTCCTGGGGAATCAGCTGGTACTTGGGGTAGTCGATGATCCGGACCCCTTCGATGGGGGTGTCCTCCACCCGGGCGTCGTAGACGATGCCGCCGTAGATCCCGGCGAAGCGGATGGGTCCTTCGGATACCGTCCAGCTTTCATCGGTGGGAAGGACAGCGGTGGAGCCGTCGGTAAACTCCAGAGTGAGTGCTCCAATGATGGCGGTGGTGTGGTCGGTGGGGGTTTCCTTGTGCATTACCTTCATGTCCCCATGGAACCAGCCGGGGGACAGGGTTACCTCCAGGTGGTTGTAATCGGTGACAAGACGGGTTACGTCGTAGGTCTGCACCTGATGGCGGGCGTAGTAGCTGGTCCAACCCGGGGCCAGCACGTAATCGCTTATCGGAAGACCGTTGAGCTTTGCCTCATAAATGCCGGTACCGGTGATTTCCAGGGTGGCGCGCCGCATCCGGAGGGCGGAAAAGCTTTTGTGAAAAACCGGACAGGGATCCCCGAAATCCCGGATGGGGGAGATCCAGTTTGCGTGTTCCAGCATGGTAGTTCCTCCTTACGTTGTGGGAAGCTTGTATGGTATCATTCTACCACGCGGAATCAGGATTCGCAAGCAGTATTTCAACAAATGGGATGGCTTGAAGGCTTTTGAACCCCGCAAGCTGCCCTTGCGGACGCAGAAGCTATGGATTGTACGATATGCCATTTGTGACATCGTCTCCAAAGTGTCTGGATACAGCGTGGGAGCGAGAACCGCCAAAAAGAATTCCCCGGGTGACCGATGGATCACCCGGGGAAAAGAGAAAGGCTTATTCAAAATAGGTCATAAAGTCGTCCAGCGAACGGCGAACCGACTTGAAAAATTCCGGATTCAGACTGTAGTAGATGTTCTTTGCTTCCTGGCGGCTGATGTAAAGCACCTTGTTCTGGTGGAGCATTTCCACGTAGCGCCAGGCCATGGGAGCGGAGAATCCCATCAGACGGGCGATCTGAGCGGCGGTGAGCATACCATGCTCCCGGAACTTGTAAAGAATCTCCATTCTGTGCCTGGAGCCACAGCTGATGGCAAAGTCAGCAATGGTGGCTGCCGGGGGGACCTGATGCAGGTCGTAGCCCAGGGCGAATTCGGGACCGCAGATCAGGCGGTTGTCAGATTCCGCCTTATGCCAGAAGGTCATCAGGGGATTCATCAGAGCCACCGAAACCGTCAGTCGATCAGCGTCTTTCGGGGTGGCATCGGGGGAGTTGTGCTTCACAACCGCCTCCAGCGATTCCCTTTCACCAAGGATCGCCAGGGTCTTATCCACCATATCTTGATGGAGCTTGTGGTAATTGGCCACGGCGGTGTAGATTTTACGCAGATCCCGCTTGATTTCGGGCAAAACTACCCTGTACTGGGCGGCAAAATACATCAGGGATACCGCAAGCTCATTGGGAAGGCTGCTTTCTCCGCACACCTTGTACCAGGTGGGAAGATCTCTTGCAATCAGGGCGTTGCGGGTATCCTCGTCCTTGCCTCGGAACAGGGTGTAAACCAGCTTGCCGAAAAGCAGATCGCTTTCGTCAAAAAGGGACAAATACTCATTGAAGGTGATGCTTTCCCGGACAATAAACTCTTCAAGCAGGTAGGCAAGAACAGTTTTTTTCATATCGTCCTGGGCCACCAGGGGGAGGAACAGGCTCGAAATGGGTTCCACCTGTTCCCGGACTTCCTTAAAGGGAGTGGTAAACAGTTCAGGAGAAATTCCGTTTGCCCGGCAGTAATCCTCCAGGGATGAAGGATCATAATAGTGGGACGTAAAGAAGACAACGTCAAAAACCTTGCCAAGTTCGGCATTGATCTGCATAAAGATACCCTCCATTCGGTAAATGAACTTATTAATTATATTATATCTTATCTGAATGAGAATGTAAAGACAGAATTGGCGTATCTTTTTGCTCATCTTTCTTACCCTCCTCTGCAAATCCCGATTGTCAACCGAACCAAAGTGTGATATACTGATGAAAAATGAGACTGAGTAGGGGGGAACGATTAGACGTGATCAATCTTCTGGACTATACCGCTGGGGTACTGACCACCGACCTGATCCAGGCTGCTATCAACCATGCCGCAGGAATGGGGGAGACTCTTGAGATCCCTGCCGGGAGCTACGAGGTGACGAGCCTATCACTTCCCACCGGATGTGATCTATATCTGGAGGCAGGAGCGGAGCTTCGGGCAATCCCCAGGGAGGAAGCCTGGATAGTCTGCCCCCGGATGTCCCTTCTGCATGCCGAAAACGCCACCAACATCAAGATTTGGGGCAAGGGAACCCTCAACGGAAGCGGTTGGGCCTTCGTGGACGAACTGGGTTGCCGGAAAAACCTTCCGAACATTCCCGGCGGGGTGATTGCCTTCCGCAACGTGGGGAATCTTGAAATATCCGGTATCAAAATCACCGAAACTGTGGGGTGGACCCTACATCTGGACGATTGCGATCAGGTCCTCATCGACGGGGTCATCATCCGAAACCCAACCTATAACACCCGAAAAAACAGCGACGGCATCGATTTGAACGGCTGTCGGGAGGTGGAAATCAAAAACTGCGACATCGAAACCGGGGACGACGGCATTTGCCTGAAAAACTTTGACCCCAAAAATCCAACAGCCCCCCGGCGGGAAATGCGTAACATCCACGTGCACCATTGCCGGGTGGCATCCACCTGCAACGCCACCAAAATCGGCACTGAAACCGGGGGCGACGTGAAAAACATACTGTTCGAAGATATTCTGGTGGACCTGCATCCCCTGGCAAAGCAGGGACCTGGGAAGCCGCCCCATGACATGTGCTCCGCCCTTTCGGCCATTGCCGCAGAGTCCAACGACTGTGCCCACGTGGAGAATATCACCTTCCGCCGCTACCGGGTGGTATCGGTGGAATCCCCCGTATTTCTCTTCCTCCAAAACCGCAATCGCTACGGCCTGGAGGATTTCCGGGGACGGCTTTCGGAAATCACGGTGGAGGATATGATGGTGGAAAAGGCATACCGCAACAGCATGATCCTGGCCCAGCCGGGCATGAAAATCACCGGCGTCACCCTGAAAAATCTGTCGGTCAATACCCTGGAGGAAAGGTATGATCCCGATCCGCACCTCCCCACAGGATCGGAATACCCCGATTGCTACAACTTCGGCCGTCACCCATCCCACGGCATCTATGCCCGGGGGGCGGAGATCACCCTTGAAAACTGCAGCTTCCGGGACGGTGCCGAAACTGGTCGGCCTGCCCTGGATATCCAATAGGAGGAAACGAGTATGAAGCCCTACGCCAATATTTTTTACCAACCCGGGGAGAATCCGGTCTTCTGCTACCGCAACGGCATGACGGTTTACGAGGAGGTCCTTTACAAGGGAGCCCTGGTGTCCGGCGGGTGGAATGGGGCGGGTTACCCCCAGAACGTGCTGACCAATTGCCCCAGCCGGCTGAACCCGGCTTTGTTCCGGGAGCCCTTTGCCTTCAACCTGGACGTAAACGGTCAATGCCTGGATTACGATCTGGAACTGGTGGATTTCGTCTGGGCGGAGGAAGCGGAGGGGACCCACTCCTGCCTGATCCTCCAAAGCAAGCTCCTGCCGGTGGAGATCGGGGTTCACACCCTCACCGATGGCACCGGTATGTTCTCCCGCTGGCTCCGGGTGGAAAACAAGTCGGATGCCCCCATGACCATCAGCCGCCTTTCGGTGTTGGCAGGCGGGGTGGAGGCTTCGGATATGTTTGCACGAAGCTACGACAACGACCCGGCGGGCTATTATGAAATCGGCTATTTTGATAACGACCACTGGGGACGGGAGGGGGAATTCAACTGGCATTCCCTGACCCCCGGTACCCACAATGTGGATTTCCGCTATTTCCGGGACCGCTATCGTCACCCTCTGCTCTTCCTCAAAAATAAGGTGGAGGGGACCATTTGGTTTTACCAGATTGCCTGGTCGGCGGGGTGCCGTTTCAGTTTGGACTACCAGGCCCTCCGGGAAGCCAGCAATCGGGACTTCGCCGCCGTGCCCCGCCTGGCGATGAAGGCGGAAATCACCGGCACCAATCCCCTGTACCTTCTGGAACCGGGGAAGGTGTTGGAAAGCCCGGTGGTACATATGGGTTGCGTCAAGGGAGATTTGGACGATGCGGTAAACGCCATGCACGCCCACATCCGCCGGTCTGTGCTGAATCTTTCGGCGGCGGACGCCTCCGCCTGCACCGTGGGGGCCGGTATGGGTGCCGAGCACGATATGTCGGTGGAAACCAGCAAGGCTTTCATCGACCAGTTTACCGAAATGGGGGCTGAGGTCTTCATCATCGACGCCGGCTGGCAGAATCCGCCCCACAGAGAAATGGAATGGGGTCCCTATAACGGCATCAACCACCCCAATCCCCAGCGTTATCCCAATGGGCTTTCGGAGCTTTCGGATTGTTGCCACGAAAAGGGCATGAAATTTGCCCTTTGGGTGGAAATCGAACGCATGGGGGAATATAGCGACGTCTTCAAAGCCCATCCCGATTGGCGGGCTCGGAACGTCTATGGGGAATATCCCCAGCAAAATAACGGCTTTTTGGACTTCACCAATCCCGCTGCCGCCGCCTGGGCGGAGGCGGAGCTTGCACGGATCATTGAGGAATACAAGCTGGATCTTCTGCGGGTGGACTATAACATCGGCCCCGACGAATACTTCAATATGCGGGATGTAACCGGGGAAGGCATCCGGGAATGCGTGGCCCTGCGCCACTTCCAGGCGGTGTACAGGATGTACCAAAACCTGAAAACCCGTTTCCCCGAAGTGATATTTGAAAACTGCGCCGGTGGCGGCGGCCGCACCGACCTGGGTATGATGCGGGCCTTCCACCACACATGGGTTTCCGACTGGCAAAAAATGCCCCATTCGGCCCTCATCACCAATGGCATGACCATGGCTCTGCCCCCCGAACGGGTGGACCGGCTCTTCGCCGGTATGGGCTGTCACGAATTTGGCGCATTGGATGCCCATATGCGTAACGTCATGCTGGGGCATATGTCCCTGAACGTGGTGGCTCCTGCCGCCACCACCACAAACCCCATCCAAATGGAATTTGTCCGCCACAGCGTGGCGATTTATAAAGACTTCATCCGTCCCATCCTGCCCACCTGCCGCATCTTTCACCATACCCCCGAAACCCGGAAGATCATGGAGGAGGGGTGGATGGTCATGGAAATTGCGTCCCCCAATGGGGACAAGGGTGCCGCCACCCTCTTCACCATGCCGGGGCTGAAATCCGATCGGTACACCTTCCTTCCCAGGGGGGTGGATGCCGGGAAGACCTACCGGGTCACCCTGGATAATTCCCGTCAAAGCTTTACCGTGGAGGGCTGGAAGCTCCTTTCGGAGGGAATTCCCATCCGCATCCCGGGAAGCATGGCAAGCGAACTGGTGCTTTATCAGGAAGTGTAAATACGGGATGCGAAGGAAAGGATAAATCCTTTCCCTACGATTTGAATTCTCTCCCTCCGTCACGGCCCCTCGTCAGAGGGAGGCTACCAAGTTAGTGCAGACCAGGGCGGCTCCCCTTGTTTCATCTGGCAGAGCCAGATGGCGTATGACCACTTTTTCGAGGCCCACCGCCTCGAAAATTCCGCTCATGCGGAACCGGGTCATTTACGCGGGGAGCTGGCTTGCGACACTGGCGCGAGACTGAGGGGTAGTCGTTTTTGAACTTGAATTCGCTTCCCTCCGTCTTCACTTACGGTGAAGCCATCCTTCGGCCCGGATCGCGGCGGGCCACCGATTGCTCCCATCCTAAATGCCATACAAAAAAGCTCCGGCACCGTGGTGCGGGAGCTTTTTCTATGTATTGCTTCAAATGCGGAACTTTTCTTCCAAACTGGCCAGCAGATTTCGTTCTTCCGGTGCGGGGGTGATGGCATCGCTTCCCGCCAGGGCCAGACAGCACCGGTGCAGGAGCGACTTGAAATCGTCCACCAGGTCGGGATGAATGGAACGGATCGTTTCCACAAAGGGGGTGGGATCTGCCAAAAGCTTGTCGATTTCGGCCCGGGAATCGTTGTAGAAGGCCAATATCTCGCTTCGGGCCAGCCCGTAGTGGAAGAGGCGGTCGAGAACCACAATCTCCTTTTCCTCGATGGCGTGGTCCAGCTTGATGAAATGCAGGGCGGTACCAATGAGGAGCCCCTTCACGTAATGATCCAGGGGAACCTGACCCGCCTGGTCGGCGTACTTGGGGGCGATTTTCTCATAGTCGCTGGTGAAAACATTCCAACTGCTCAGGAAATCGGTGATGTGGGGACGGTTGGCGTGGATGGTTTTTAAAATAGCGGTCGCCTTTTCGGTGTAGGTGGTCAGCTCGGAATGGGCTTTGGCCTGGAAATCCCAAATCTTGTACAGGCCGGTGTAGATGCTTTTCCAAAGGGGAATATCGGAGAGGAAAAGATCCGAAAGCTCAAACAGATACTGGTACAGATCGTCTTCGTATTCGAAGGAGTTGTTTCCCCTGTAATAGGTCCACATATCCTTTTGCTTCCAGTCAAAGCCGGTGACAAACTGGGCATCGGTTTCATTCAGGGATCCCCCTACGAAGGGGTAGAGAAGGACGGCATCCAAAAGGAACATGGCCCGTTCGCCCTTTTCCACGTCCATTTTGGCAAAAGCGGTGAAAAGCTCATTCCGGGTCTTTTGCAGGGCATCCTTAGCCAGGATCTTTTTCAGCTGAATCACGTAATCTTCGTTTTGCACGGTAGGATCGTCGGCAATGTTGCTGATGGCAAGGTCGTCATATTCGCCGTTTTTGGTGATGGCTTTTTTCAGGGCGGGGGTCATGCGGTAGAAGTAGATACTGCCCGCCTTGTCGGTGATCTTCACCTGGTTCTTTTTGCCCGGTTCAATGGTGTCCCCCTGGGTGCCCTTCAGCATTTTGGGGTAGTGCTTTTTGTCAAGCTCCACCGATTCGAACACGTGAATACCTTGCTTGTAGGAATTCTGGTTCCCAAGCCGCTTGGCAATGTAACAGCCGATGAATTTGATGCCGGTGTCCCCGGCGGGATTCAGGGCAGAACCGATGTAATTCCAGATGGTTTTGGGCTTGTCATCCACCTTAGCCAGGCCGGGATGCAGGTTTTCGGCCGAGACCTCATAATCCAGGTAATACTGGCGGATTTTGACCACGCCAACCCGAACCGAATCCTTGTCGTGGATGTGGAGCCATTCCCCCTGGAGCATTTTATCCTTGTTTTTCGGGATCCAGTAGACCCGGTCGTAAACGAAACGGACAAAATAATACATGAACAGGTAAAGACCGGTGGTCAAAAGGGTGTCGATGGCAATGTCGAGGAGGCCCTGGTAGGCATCGTTTTCGAACAAAGGCAGGGTGAACAGGCTAACCCCCCGTACCTTTTCCATAAAAAAGGACAGGACGAAGAAGACGCCGGTCATGCAAAGATGGCTTCTGGCTTCGGTGCGGGATTGGTTTTCGGGTTTGTTGTGCCAGGGATAGATAAAGTCACGGATACGGGATAGAATCGCTTTCATCCGCCTCATCCTTTCCTTAGTTGTATTGATTGATCAATTCGCGAAGCTCATCGTGAATCACGCCATTGGTGGCGATGATGGTGCCGGGGTGGGTGAAGGGGAGGGGCTTGCCTTCGTAATCACTGGTCTTGCCTCCGGCTTCCGCCAAAATCAAGCTGGCGGCGGCGTAGTCCCAGGGTTTCAATACGGTTTCGAAATAACCGTCGATGCGCCCGGCTGCCACAAAGCAAAGGGTCAGGGCGGAGGAGCAGATGCGTCGGAGGTCCAGGCAGCGCTTGAAAATCTCCCGGGCCAGGAGGAAGTTCTTGTCGGCATCCTCCTTGTAGGTGACCCCTGCACCAAATTCGATGATGCTGTTCTTGAAATCCCGTTTGGAGGCGGTGATGGGCTTGCCGTCCAGGTAAGCGCCTTCCCCGGCGATGGCGGTGAAGCACTCGCCGGAGTAGGGGTTGTAGACCACGCCGTATTCCACCTTGCCGCCCCGGTAAAGGGCCAGGGAGACCGAGCTCATGTTGTAGCCGTAAACCAGGTTGGTGGTGCCGTCAATGGGGTCCAGAATCCAGGTGGGGTCGTGGAATTCGGCCTCCTCCTCCTCCGAAAAGAAGGCGATATCGGGCCAGAGCTTGTGGAGTTCTTCTTTTAAGTAATTGCTGATGCCCAGGTCCACCGCCGTCACAAAGTCGGCGTCTCCCTTGCTCCTGACGTCGTGGTTCAGGGTGACGTTATCCACGATGGACTTGGTGGAACGTACCAGGGCTTCGATTTGCTTGTAATCCATAAAACTGGGTTCCTTCCGTGAGATTATACTGTGTGGGCGGTGCGAAGGAGTACCTCCTCCTGCATTTCGGGGGGCAGCTTGACGAAATAGTCGCTGTAGCCACCCACCCGCACCACAAGATCCTTGTATGCTTCGGGGTTTGCCTTTGCGGCCCGGAGGGTTTCTGCGTCCACAATATTGATCTGCATCTCAAAACCGCCCCGCTGGAGGTAGGTCTCCACGATCTGGCGAATGGTGGCAAGGGAGGCCTGTCCCAGGGCGGCCTTGGAAAATTTCATATTCGCCGCCACCCCGCCGATGAGCTTGTGGTGGCTCCACTTGGTGCTGGAAATCACCGATGCGGTGGGACCCATCATCTCCCGTCCCTGGCAGGGCCCCGAGCCGTCCCCAAGGGGGAAGCCCGCCGGGCGGCCGTCGGGGGTGGCACCGGTTTCGGTGCCGAACCGGGCGTGCATGATCCAGCAGAAGACGCTGGGGATCAGGCGGCCGTTTTCGAACATGGGGGTGTATTTTTCACATTCCGCAATGATGTGGTTGGTGAAAAAGCCGAAGAGGGCATCCACCCGATCGTCGTCGTTGCCATACTTGGGGATTTTGTGGAGGATCCGCTGGCGCAAGAGCTCGTTTCCTTCAAAATTCGCTTCCACAACAGCCTTCATCTGGGCCATTGTGAACTCATGGGTTTCAAACACCAGCTCCCGCAGGGCGTAGAGGGCGTCCACCAGGTTTGCCATGCCCACGAAGCTTGGCATGATCCAGTTGTAGCGGGCACCCCCGGCTTCGATATCCAGACCCTTGGCAAGACAGTCCTTCACGAAGGCCGAAAGCAGGGGGTTCATGCTGTTTTTCGCCCGAACCGCCCGGAGGGCGTTTTCGTTTTCAAAATTCAGTTTAATGCGGGCGTCAAGATTGGAAAGAACCGCCTCCACCAGGGCGTCAAAGGTGGGGTATTCCCGGCCCATTTCCTCCAAAAGGATGCCGGGCATATTGGTGTAGGGGCTTGCCACCCACACGTTGCTTGCGCCACAGGGGGTGATCTCCACGCAGGTGGAATGGATGTAATCGTGGGCTTCGGCTTCGGGGATGCCGTAGCTGACAAGTCCCTTGGTGATGATATCGTCGTTGAAAATGGCCGGGTGGCTCCGTCCGTGGGACAGGATCTCCACCGCCTGATCCAGGTAGTTCCTGGGGGTGTCGCCTGTGACGCAGAGCCCCACCGAGGGGTACACCAGGCGAATGTCGTCGATGACCTGCATCAGCATGCCGGTCAGGTCGTTTGCCACCACCTTGCCGTTTCTGTCCCGACCCCCCACCATGTAACCGCTGGAAAGGCCGTTGGGAACCCGAAGATTCATCTGGATGGATAAGAGGTCCAGGAGAAGCTGGGCTTCCTCCCTGGTAATGGCTTCCTTTGCCAGGTCGGCCTGGTAATAGGGGAGCAGATACCGGTCGGGATGCCCCAGCTGGAACTGCTGGATGTGGGGACGGAAGGGGTTCAGGGAAATGCAGTAGGTCACAAAATGCACCGACTGCACCGCCTCATAAAAGCTTTCCGCCGGGAATTCGGGTACCCTGCGGCAGGTGGCTCCGATCCGGGTCAGTTCTGCCTTGCGCACCGGGTCGGATTCCTCCGCCGCCATGTCCTCCGCCAGGTCGGCGTAATGCCCGGCGTGCACCAAAACACCCTCCAGGCAAAGGCAGACGTGCTCGTAAAAGGCCAGCTTTTCCTCCGGGCAGGTGGCCATGTAGCCGGCGATCTCATCCAGAATGCCCCGGATACCCTTGGAAAGGAGCTTTTCGTAGTCAATGGCCATGTGGCTGTCCTGACCGCCCCCGGCAATGCGGGCCTGTTCCAGGGCGATGTCGTGGATGCGGGCCTCCCATTCGGCGTTTTCCGAAGGGGTCATGGCCTCGGCGTACTGGCCGACCACCAGCTCACCCTTGTCAATGATGGGGGCCATGGTGGACATGGCGTGGTAAAAGGCCTTGCCGTAGTGACCCACGCAACCGTCGGCTTCCCCCAGATAATGCTTGTAAAAATGATAGTAGAAGGGGCGCTTTTCCCGGTTTTTGGTGAAGGTTTTTTCACGAAGATAGGCGATGCGATCCATAAGGGTTCCTCCCTGGGTGAAAAATGGTCAGATGGCCCGGGTGTAGTGGGCCAGAAATTCGGTTTCTTCGGGATTGAGGTAGGGGGAGATGGTTTCGAAAACCTGCTTGTGGAAGGCGTTGAGCCGGGCCTTGTCCACCGTGGTGAGCATATCCGGGTCGATGGCGTCCAGATCCAGGGGTACGTAGGTCAGGTTTTCAAAATACATGAACTGGCCGTAGGAGGTCTTTTCCCCCTTGCGGCAGAGGATCTCGTTTTCCAGGCGGATGCCGTAGGCACCGTCTTCGTAATAGCCCGGTTCGTCGCTGGTGATCATGCCCTCCTCCAGCACCGATCCCTCGTTTCTGCCGGGGGACTGCTTCCAGCGGAAGCCGTTGGGGCCTTCGTGGACGCTGAGGAGGTTGCCCACCCCGTGACCGGTGCCGTGCTTGAAGTCGATGCCCTCGTCCCAGAAGGGACCACGGGCCAGAATGTCCAGGTTAAAGCCGGTGCAGCCGTAAAGGAATTTGGCGGCGGCCAGGTTCAGGTTGGACCGAAGCACAATGGTGAAGTTGTGGCGCATTGCTTCACTGATGGGGCCCAGGGCAAAGGTGCGGGTGATA
>SVKS01000056.1 GCA_015068345.1 Oscillospiraceae bacterium | reverse complement strand
ATGATCGCGGCTGTGCTTTCCTACCTGATCGGCAGGCTGAGCAAAGCGGCGCGCGACTGGTTTGTGATTCTCTCCTGCGGTGTGACGCTCGCCGCTGCGATGAAGTTCATGGGCGGCGTGATCGGCGGCGCGGAATATACGGCGAGTATCCCGGGCTTCTGCGGCTTTGGCATGAGCTTCCGTCTGGATGGCTTCCGTGTGCTCTATGCGCTCATCGGCGGCGTGATGTGGCTGATGACGGGCATGCTCTCCAAGCAGTATTTTGCGCACCATTACCACAACCGCAACCGCTATTACTTCTTCACCCTCATGACCCTGGGGGCTACGGCAGGCGTATTCCTGTCCGATGATCTGTACACCACCTTCATTTTCTTTGAGGTGATGTCCTTCACGTCCTATACCTGGGTGGCTCATGAGGAAAACCCCGGCGCCATGAAAGCGGCGGAAACCTACCTGGCCATCGCTGTCATCGGCGGCATGGTGACCCTGATGGGTCTGTTCATGGTGCACCACCTGATCGGTTCCCTGTCTTTTGAGGCGCTGCATCACGCAGGGGAACACATGGATCCCAGCCAGCTGTATCTGCCCGGTATTCTGGTGATGTTCGGCTTTGCTGCCAAGGCGGGCGCTTTCCCGGTGCACATCTGGCTGCCCAAGGCTCACCCGGTGGCTCCCGCCCCGGCCAGCGCCCTGCTTTCGGGTGCCCTGACCAAGGTGGGAATCTACGGCATCGTGGTGCTGACGACCTCCCTTTTCCATGGGGACGAGGCCTGGGGCAATATGCTCCTGGTGCTTGCGGTGGCCACCATGTTCGGGGGCGCATTGCTTGCGGTATTTGCCGTGGATCTGAAACGGATTCTGGCATCCTCCTCCATGTCTCAGATCGGCTTCGTGCTGATTGGTGTGGCCCTTTCCGCCGCCCTTGGGGAGGAGGGGAGCATTGCCGCCGCCGGTGCCATCTACCACATGATGAACCATTCCATCCTCAAGCTTGGTCTCTTCATGGGGGCCGGTGCGGTGTATATGAATTTGCACGCCCTGGATCTGAACAAACTCCGGGGATTCGGTCGGAAAAAACCGGTGCTTGCCGTCCTCTTTGCCTTCGGCGGGCTGGGGCTGGGTGGTATTCCCCTTTGGAATGGCTACCTGAGCAAGACCCTGCTCCACGAGGCCATTCTGGAGTATGCCCACCATACCGGAAGTATGTGGATTTCCGGGGTGGAATGGATATTTATGCTTACCGGTGGTATGACCCTGGCCTATATGACCAAGATTTTCGTGGCCCTCTTCCTGGATAAACCCGGGGAGGAGAGCTTGAAAAGCAAAAAGGGAAGCTACGCTACCCTCCTGAGCCGGGTGGTGTTGGCCCTGTCGGCCCTTCTAATTCTGGTCATGGGGATCCCGGGGGTTATGGCCCGGTTTGTGGAGCCTGCCCTCTTTTTCGCCGGCGGAAGTCACCTGCATATTCCGCACTTTTTTGCCTGGGAGGCCCTGAAGGGGGCGGTGATTACCCTGTGTGTGGCAAGCGTGGTGTATTTTGGACTGATTCGCGGTCTTTTGATGAAAAATGGTCGTTATCTGGACCGTTGGCCGGCTCGTTTGGACCTGGAAAATACCCTTTACCGGCCGATTCTGCTGGGGTTCCTGCCGGGGCTGTTCGGCGGAGTCGCCAAGCTGCTTTCGGCTCTGCCGGATCTGGTATTTCGGGCGTTACCCTGGGTATTTGGGGCGATTTTCCGCTTCCTTTGTGATCTTCCCGACCGAATTTTGCTGGTTTTGCGTAAAACCGTTCTGCGGGAAGTGAAGCCCAAGGTGGCAATCCACAAGGGCAGCCTGGTTTCCGAAACCCTGGGCCACGTGGCCAACCGCCTGACCCACACCAACCGCTTCGTCGTGTACTACGGCAGTGTGGAAAAATGGATGCGGGAGAACGTCAGCGAAATCGGCTCCGGCTTCTCCTTCGCCCTGCTTTTGACCTGTCTGGGATTGTGCGTGACCCTGATCGGATTGCTTCTTTTCTAACGTGAAAATACTTGTATAAATATACGTATAACCCCTTGACATATGCGGATAAAGCGTGTATACTATACAACGTTCACCTGTGATCAATCAAACGGAGGATATCGATATGAAAAAAGAAAACATCAAGAAGGTCGTGCTTGCCTACTCCGGCGGGCTGGATACTTCCATCATCATTCCCTGGCTGAAGGAAAACTACAACAACTGCGAAGTCATCGCCGTTTCGGGTAACGTGGGCCAGGCCGACGAGCTGGAAGGCCTGGAAGAAAAGGCCCTCAAGACCGGCGCCAGCAAGCTCTACGTGCTGGATCTGACCGAAGAATACGTCAACGACTACATCATCCCCACCATGAAGGCCGGCGCTATCTACGAAGAATACCTCCTTGGTACCAGCCACGCCCGTCCCTGCATTGCCAAGGGTCTGGTGGAAATCGCCCTGAAGGAAGGGGCCGACGCCATCTGCCACGGCTGCACCGGCAAGGGCAATGACCAGGTTCGTTTCGAACTGGCCATCAAGCACTTTGCTCCCAACATGCCCATCATCGCCCCCTGGCGTGAGTGGGATATCAAGTCGAGAGAAGAAGAAATCGACTACGCCGAAGCCCATAACATCCCCCTGAAGATCAACCGGGAAACCAACTACTCCAAGGACAAGAACCTGTGGCATCTGTCCCACGAGGGTATGGATCTGGAAGACACCGGCAACGAACCCCAGTACGAAAAGGAAGGCTTCCTGGAAATGGGCGTTTCGCCCATCCAGGCTCCCGATAAGCCCACCTACATCACCCTGTCCTTCGAAAAGGGTATTCCTGTTGCCCTGAATGACGAAGCCATGAGCGCCAAGGAAATCATCCTGAAGCTCAACGAAATCGGCGGCGCCAACGGCATTGGCCTGCTGGACATCGTGGAAAACCGTCTGGTCGGCATGAAGTGCCGGGGCGTTTACGAAACTCCGGGCGGCGCCATCCTTTACAAGGCTCACTCGGTTCTGGAAACCCTGTGCCTGGACAAGATGACCATGCACGAAAAGCAGAAGCTCTCCATCACCTTTGCCGAACTGGTTTACAACGGCCAGTGGTTTACCCCCCTGCGGGAAGCCCTCTCTGCCTTTGTGGACAAGACCCAGGAAAGAGTTACCGGTAAGGTTCGCCTGAAGCTTTACAAGGGCAACATGATCAATGCCGGCGTTTGGAGCCCCTACTCCCTCTACAGCGAAGAAATCGCCACCTTCGGCGAAAGCGACTACAACCAGAAGGATGCCGAAGGCTTCATCAACCTCTTTGGTCTTCCCATCAAGGTGCAGGCCATGGTGGACGGCAAGTAAGAAAAGGTCAAAAAGCGTCCCGTGCCATGCACGGGACGAATTTTTAGAAAGAAGGAAATTATGGCAAAAATGTGGGCCGGACGTACCTCCGGCATGACCGACCGGGTGGCGGATGATTTCAATTCCTCCATCTCCTTCGATTACAAAATGTACCGCCAGGATATCCAGGGCAGCATCGCCCACGCCTTCATGCTGGCAAAGCAGGGCATCATTTCCGCCGCCGATGCGGAGCTCATTGCCCAGGGGTTGGCTGGTATTCTGGAGGATCTGGATTCCGGCAAGCTTCCCTTCGACGAAACCGCCGAGGATATCCATATGTTTGTGGAACAGGAACTGACCAAACGTATCGGGGACGCAGGCAAGCGGCTCCACACCGCCCGCAGCCGCAACGACCAGGTGGCCCTGGACCTGCGCCTCTATCTGCGGGGCGAAGCCGATGATCTGGTATCCATGATGGTGGAATTGATCAAGGCCCTCCTGGCAAAGGCCAAGGAGCACAAAGCAACCATTATGCCGGGCTACACCCACCTCCAGCGGGCCCAGCCCATCACCTTTGGTCATCACCTGATGGCCTACGTGATGATGCTCCTGCGGGATATGGACCGGGTGAAGGACGCCAGACGGCGTATGAATCAATCCCCCATCGGCTGTTGCGCCCTGGCGGGGACCACCTATGATACCGACCGGGATTTCGAAGCCAGGGAGCTGGGCTTTGACGGGGTCATGTTGAATAGCCTGGACGGGGTTTCCGACCGGGACTTTGCCCTGGAGCTCATGAGTGCCATTTCCATTTTGATGATGCACCTGTCCCGCCTTTCGGAGGAGGTCATCCTCTGGTCCAGCTGGGAATTCAAGTTTGTGGAGCTGGATGATGCCTACACCACCGGCTCCAGCATTATGCCCCAGAAGAAGAATCCCGACATGACCGAGCTCATCCGGGGCAAAACCGGGCGGGTCTACGGCGACCTGATGGCCCTTTTGACCACCCTGAAGGGTCTTCCCCTGGCTTACAACAAGGATATGCAGGAGGATAAGGAAAGCGTATTCGATGCGGTGGAAACCGCCAAAGCCTGTCTTTCGGTGATGACCCCGGTGATCGCCACCATGCGGGCCCTGCCGGAACGCATGAAGAAGGCCGCCCAGGAGGGCTTTATCAATGCCACCGACCTGGCCGACTACCTGGTTCGCAAGGGTATGCCCTTCCGGGAAGCCTACAAGATTTCCGGGGAGCTGGTTGCCCGCTGTATCCGGGAAGGGAAGGTTCTGGAAACCCTGACCCTTTCGGAATACAAGGAATACTCCGACCTCTTCGAGGAAGACCTGTATGGTGAAATCGACCTTCTGACCTGCGTGGAAAAGCGCACCAGCAAGGGCGGCACCTCGGTCAAATCGGTGGAAGCCCAGATCGAGTGGGTGGAAGAACAGTTGGCAATGAACAATTGACAATGGAAAATGGATCATTTTGGTGCGCGCCGTGAAAACGGCGCGTATTTTTTGTGAGCGGGAGATTGCCCCCCCGCTCTACGATGCGAAAGCTACCGAGTGCGGCATCATGACCGGGTTTTGCGCTAGCAAAATTTTCGAGCCGGTGGGGCCCGAAAAACGGTCATGTGCGATTGATCCGCATTTGCGGAGCGATCATGTAGTGGCGATTCACGAATCGCCCGCCCCCTACGGTGCGAAGACCTACCGGGTATGTTGTAGGGGCCGATGCCCACATCGGCCCGCCCCGGGCCGCTTGCGGCATGGGGAATGGATTTGTGCAAAACCAAATCCGCCGCACCGATGGTGCGGACGGCGGGACGGGAAACCCGTCCCCTACGATGGGAAACCTACCGGGTACGGCATAATGACCTGGTTTTGCGTTAGCAAAATTTTCGAGCCGGTGGGGCCCGAAAAACGGTCATATGCGATTGATCCGCATTTGCGGAGCGATCAAGTAGGGGCGGCCATTGGCCGTCCGAAAAATTGCGGTTTGCAGAAATAACCGGGTATGTGCATGCCGGAAGGTTTCGGATGACCAATGGTCATCCCTACGGAGAAGACATGGCATTATATAGTAGGGGCCGATGCCACCACCTGCCACCACGACCAAAATCCTCCTCCCGTACAACATAAAAAAGCGGCTCGACATTGTCCATTGTCGTATTCCCATTCCTCAATTGTCGGCTCCGCCACGCCTCTCCCAAAGAGCGAAATGTCAGTTACCTGTTGCTAACTGACCCTTGACAAAGCCATCGGGTGGTGGTATGATGGGGGTAGCGAAAAACGATAAGGAGGGTGCGTTGTATGACGACCCGGAAATTCAAGGTGACCGGCATGAGCTGTGCGGCCTGCTCCGCCTCGGTGGAACGGGCAGTGGGGCGTCTTCCCGGCATGGAAAAGGTGTCGGTGAGCCTGCTTGCCAAGCTGATGCTTTGCGAATATGACGAAACAAAGGTGACACCCAAGGATATCAAGAATGCGGTGGCCAAGGCGGGGTTCAAGGCCAGGGAAGAAAAGGAAGCTCCCGATGCCGAACCCAAGGGGGATGGCCTTCCCTCGGTGAAGACCCGGCTGATTGCCTCGATCGCCATTTTGATTCCCCTGATGTACCTGTCCATGGGACACATGCTCTCCCTGCCCCTGCCGGGCTTTCTCTCCGGCATCAACCTGGCCCTGGGACAGTTCCTTTTGGCCCTGATCGTGGCCTATCTCAATCGAAAATTCTACATTTCGGGCTTCAAAGCCCTTTGGCACCGCTCTCCCAATATGGATACCCTGGTGGCCCTGGGGTCGGCGGCGGCCTATATCCACGGCATTGCCACCCTGTTTTTGATGGGAAATTCCCTCATGGCGGGGGAGGTGGAGCCGGTGCACCACATGAGCCATCAGCTCTATTTTGAATCGGGGGCCATGATCCTGACCCTGGTCACGGTGGGCAAACTCCTGGAGGAAAGAAGCAAGGACCGCACCGGGGACGCCATCAGCCGTCTGGCAAAATTGGCACCCAACCGGGTCACCCTCCTGCGGGGGGAAGAAGAGGTGGAGGTTCCCGCCGAAGAGCTTCGGGTGGGGGACCTGATGGTGGTCCGCCCCGGGGAAAAGCTCGCCGCCGACGGCATTGTGGTGCGGGGCAACGCCGCACTGGACGAATCTTCCCTGACCGGGGAAAGCGTGCCCCGGGACGTGGGGGAGGGGGACCGGGTTCTTTCCGCCTCCATCAATACCACAGGGCACCTGGTGGTGCGGGCCGAACGGGTTGGCAAGGACAGCACCCTTTCGAAAATCATGGAGCTGGTGGAAAACGCCGGCGCCGAAAAGGCCCCCATTTCCCGCATGGCCGACAAGGTCAGCGGGGTCTTCGTACCGGTGGTTATGGGCATCGCCCTGGTCACCTTCGTCACCTGGCTCCTTTTGGGTGAAAGTATCGGTACCGCCCTGGGCTATGCCATTGCGGTATTGGTAATCTCCTGTCCCTGTGCCCTGGGACTTGCCACACCGGTGGCGGTGACCGTGGCGGCAGGCCGCATGGCGGAAAACGGAATGCTCATCAAATCGGCCGCCGTGCTGGAAGCCATGGCCCACATGGATACGGTGGTTCTGGATAAAACCGGTACTCTCACCGAAGGGAAACCGGAGGTCAGCGGCGTCTGGACCCGGGGGATGGAGGAAAAAACCTTCCGCTCCCTTGCCGCCGGGCTGGAAGCCGGGAGCAATCACCCCCTGGCCCTGGCTATTCGGGAAGGGGCAGAACCCTGTGCCACCGAAGCTTTCCGGGAAATTTCCGGCAAGGGGATTACGGCGGTGGCGGATGGGGTGGCATACACCGCCGGGTCACTGAAATGGATGAAGGAGCTTGGGGTGGATCTGACCGGAGCCGAAGACTTTATCCGGGAAGCAGAGCAGCAGGGCAAAAGCATGGTTTTCGTGGCCGCCGGGAAGGAAGCGGTGGGCGCCGTGGCCCTTTCCGACCGGGTACGGGAAAGCTCCCCCAAAGCAATAGAAGAATTGAAAGCATTGAAAATCCGCACCGTTATGCTTACCGGGGACAATCCGGGCAGTGCCCGGACGGTGGCAGATAAGCTTGGCATTGACGAAGTTATCGCCGGGGTCCTGCCGGACGGGAAGGCCGACGTGATTCGAAAGCTGAAGGCCGAAGGCCGTCGGGTGGTCATGGCCGGGGACGGCATCAACGATTCTCCCGCCCTGGCTTTGGCGGACGTGGGCATGGCGGTGGGCGGCGCCGCCGATATCGCCACCGATTCCGCCGACGTGATCCTGATGAAAAACGACCTGCGGGACGTGGCCTGCGGCATTGCCTTTGCCAAAACCACCCTCACCAATATCAAGGAGAACCTGTTCTGGGCCTTCTTCTACAACACCATCGGCATTCCGGTGGCGGCGGGGGTATTGAGCTCCTTCGGCATCGTCCTTTCCCCCATGCTGGGGGCGGCGGCCATGAGCATGAGCTCGCTTTTCGTGGTGTCCAACGCCATGCGTTTACTCAAGAAAAAATGGTAATTTGATGGGGAAATTCCCCGGAAAGGAAAAGAATATGAAGAAAATTGTTATGGAAGGCCTGCACTGCGCCAACTGCTCCAAACGGGTGGAAAAAGCCCTTGCCAAAATCGGCGGCAAAAAGCTCGTGGTGTCCCATGTGGATGGGACCGCCCAGGGGGAATTCAAGCCCACCGTCACCGACGAAGCCATCAAGGAAGCCATCGAAGCCCTGGGTTTTGTGGTGAAGGGAATTGAATAATGCAAAAAAGAGTGCCCGGTCGGGGCACTCTTTTTTGGGTGCATACAAAAGGCAGCCATAAAGGTAGAGGACGGGCGTCGGGCGCATCGCAGGTGCGGCGGATTTGGTTTTGCACAAATCCCATCCCCAGGCCGTAAACGGCCCGGGGCGGGCCGCTGTGGGCATCAGCCCCTATTATGTAATGCCATGTCTTCTCCGTAGGGATGACCATTGGTCATCCGGAACCTTCCGGCATGTACATATCCGGTTATTTCTGCAAACCATAACTTTTCGGACGGCCAATGGCCGCCCCTACATGATCGCTCCGCAAATGCGGATCGATCGCATATGACCGTTTTTTGGGGCCCCACTGGCCCGAAAATTTTGCTAACGCAAAACCAGGTCATTATGCCGTACCCGGTAGGTTTCCCATCGTAGCGGTCGCCCGTGTTGGTTGGTTCGGCGGGCGATCACAGATCGCCCCTACATGGGGATTTTGGTATTACGTTCGTAGGGGTGGCGGTTCGTAGGGGCGACCTGCGGTCGCCCGCCGCCCGCACCATCGGTGCGGCGGACCCAAATCTGCACAAATCCATTCCCCCGTGCCGTAAACGGCCCGGGGCGGGCCGACATGCGGGCCTTTCGGCCCTTAGTACGGCCCCTACATGATCGCTCCGCAAATGCGGATCGATCGCATATGACCGTTTTTTCGGGCCCCACCGGCCCGAAAATTTTGCTAACGCAAAACCAGGTCATGATGCCGTACCGTGTGCCACAGAATGATTTTTTACATGATCGCTCCGCAAATGCGGATCGATCGCATATGACCATTTTTTCGGGCCCCACCGGCCCGAAAATTTCCCTCACGGGAAACCAGGTCATTATGCCGTACCCTGTTATACCCCTCCACTTTCCACTTTCCAGACCCCACAAAAAAGCCGCCCGGGGTGGGCGGCTTGGGAGAAGGTTGGGGTCAATCGTCGTGGTGATCCTTGCTGTGGCCTTCGTGGGAATCGGTGCAGCTTCTCTTTTCGCAGACTTCGCATTCCGAATCATACTCCAGTACCTTACCGGTGGCGGCATCCACTTCGCATTCATATTCCATGTGGCCCTTGTAGAATTCCAGGTCGTAGACCTTTCTGCCGTCATCCTTTTCCAGCTTGGCCTTGGTGAAGGTCACGCTGCCTGCGCTCAGGCCGGCCTTCTTGGCGGCGATGGACTTGGCTTCCGCCAGGCTGATCTGGGAAGAGGAGGGCTTGCTGGAGGAAGTAGAGGGCTTGCTGGAGGAACTGCTGCTGGAGGAACTGCTGCCGGAGGAAGGCTTGGAGGAGGTGGAGGTTTTGATGGTTTCCTTTTCCTTGTCCAGGACCTTACCGGTGTAACCGTCGATTTCGTATTCATACTTGGCGGAGGCGGTTTTGAATTCCACGTCGTAGTAGATTCTGCCGTCATCCTCCTCCAGCTCGGCCTTGGTGTAGGTGGCATCGGCGGCCTTCACGCCGGCGTCAGCCAGGGCGGCCTTCTTGGCCTCCTCCAGACCGATAAGCTCCTTGGCCTCGGGCTTGGGTTCGGGCTTGGGCAGGGATTCTTTGCTCTTGCTGTAGATTTCGCCGGTCAGACGATTGATTTCGTAGTCGTACTTGGTGTCGGCGGTCTGGAAATCCAGCTCGAAGTAGGTGTTGCCGTCGTCCTTATCGGTTTCGGTTTCGATGAAGGTGACCTGGTCGGCGGTGAGTCCTGCATCAGCCAGGGCGATTTCCTTGGCCTGTTCCAGGGTGTATGCCACCGGGGTGGAGGGGACTGCGGTTTCGGGGGTCGGGGTGGGAGCCTTTTTCAGTTCGGTTTCCTTCTTCACGATGGAACCGTCGTCAGCCTTGACCCAGTATTCGTATTCGACGCCGTTGTGGGTGAATTCCACTTCGTAAACGAACTGGCCCTGCTCATGGTCGAATTCGGTGCGTTCCACCAGGGCTTCGGCGGGGTCGATGCCCGCATCCAGGAAGGCGAAGTTTTGTGCATTGGTTTCGCCGATGGAGGTGGATTCGTTGTAGCTGCCTACCGCAAGTACCGTTCCGGTTCCCACGGCGATCAGCACCAGGACTGCGATGGCGGCGACTACCGCCAGTTTCTTTTTGGGGGTAAGATTGATATTCTGTTTCATATAAGATGTTCAACTCCTTTCATCTTGGCTATATGGTACCACAGAAGAATTAGAGAAAGATTAGAAGAACATGATAATTTCTTAATATTCGGATTTTTTTTCGGGAAGCTCCACCCGGAAGCTGCTGCCGACCCCAGGGGTGCTTTCCACCGTAATGGTACCCCCGTGGAACCGGGCAATTTCCAACGCCATGGAAAGCCCCAATCCCAACCCCTTGCCGGAACGGGAGGATTCTGCCTGGTAAAAGCGATGGAAGATCTTATCCTGCTCCTCCGGGGCAATGCCCACCCCGTCGTCGGCGACGGTCAGATGAATAACGTCCCCAATTCGCTCCAGGGTCAGGTGGGTGTGTCCCCCCTCCTTGCCGTAACGGTAGGCGTTGGTGATCAGATTGGATGCCATCCGGCTCAAAAGCTCCCGGTTGCCCGGGACGGCGATGCCGTCGGCAATCTGCCAGGTGAGCTCGATCCCCTTTTCCCGGATCAAAGACATATCCCATACCAGGTCGGTCAGCAGGGCGGAAAGATCCACCCGCTCCCGGGGATAGCGTTCGGCATGGGTTTCCAGCCGCAGAAAGTCCAGCATCTGCTCGATCAGCCGGGCCATCTTTTTGTTTTGCCGTGCCACCACCCCCAGGGCGTCCCGGTACTCCGCTTCGGTTTGGGGGGAGGACAGGGAATCCTCGCACTGGGCGGCAATCACCGCCACCGGGGTGCGTAATTCGTGGGAAGCATCCGAAATGAACTGCCGCTCGGCCACCAGGGATTTTTCCAGCCGATCCAGCATCCGGTTAAAGCCCTGGGCTAGGCGATGGAGCTCGTCACCGCTGGCGCCGATTTCGATGCGCCGGGCAAGGTCGTTGCTCCCTTCAATGCGGTTTGCGGTTTGAATGAAATTCTCAATGGGGCGTAGCAGCCGCCGGGAAAGCAGATAGCCACCCACCGATGCCGCAAGCACCAGAATTGGCAGGAGAAACAGCACGTAGCGCACAACCGATTGGGTTTGGGCGGTGCCCTGTTCCTCCGAAACGATGCCCCGGAGCCAAAGCCCCGTCATGCCCTCGGTGGAAAAGGTACGGTCGAAAACATAGTAGGTGATCCCCTCCACCTCCAGGGTGTGGAGGCGGGCATTTTGGAAAGGAACCGAAGCACTGGCCCGGGAAATGGGGTTTTCCCCGTAAAGCAGTTCGCCGGAATCGGTGTAGAGGGAGCTGTAGACCTGGTTCACCGCATCCAGAAAGTCGTCGTCCACCACCAGGTACCCCTCCCCGTAGGCCAGGGCCACGTGGCGGGTGTCGGTGGCATCCCAAACCGGATCCAGATCGGTAAGATATTCGATTTCGTCCCGGTTGTGCTCCACCGTTTCGATCAGGTTGTCCCGGATGCCCTTCTGCACCACCGCATCTCCCATGAAAATGACCGTGCCCCCTGCCAAAAGGGCCACCAGCACCATAGCCAGGGTGTACCAGAAGGTCATGCGGAACCGGATGGAAAGGTTTTTCATTTGCCCTCCTCCCGGATGACGTAGCCGGCTCCCCGGACGGTGTGGATCAGCCGGGGCAGTCCCTTGGTATCGATCTTTTTGCGAAGGTAGCTGATGTAAACGTCCACCACGTTGGTGCCCCCTTCGTAGTCGTAGTTCCAGATGTGGTCTTCAATGGTTTCCCGGGAAAGTACCCGGCCGGCATTCCGCATCAGGTATTCCAACAGGGCGTATTCCTTGGCGGAAAGGTCGATGTTGACCGAACCCCGCCGGACGGTCCGGGCGCCCGGGTCCAAAACCAGATCCCCCACGGTCAGAAGGTTGGAGGCTTGACCGAAGCTTGTACGAAGCAGTACCCGAAGTCTGGCCAAAAGCTCGTCGAAGGAAAAGGGCTTCACCAGGTAGTCGTTGGCCCCCATATCCAGCCCGGTGACCCGGTCGGATATGCTGTCCCTGGCGGTTAAAAAGAGCACCGGGGTGGTTTTGCCTGCCTTCCGCAGGCTGGAAAGCACCTGCAGCCCGTCGGCCTTGGGCATCATAATATCCAACACCACCGCATCGTAGCTGGTGTAGGAAAGAAGCTCCATGGCCTCCGCCCCGTCAAATACGTTATCCACGCTGTAGCCGGCCGCTTCCAGGCGGCGCTTGAGGATTCGATTCAGGTCCTGTTCGTCCTCGGCAATGAGAATCCGCATGAGAAATCCCCCTTCCTGTGGGTGTTTTTCTTATTATAGCAACCGAATTGTCGCCTTGTCAATCGGTTTCCGGCAAAGGGGCAAACAAAAACCCCTCCGCACAATACACGGAGGGGTTGGCTGTTAGCGTTCTTCCCGGAAATAGTTCAGACCCAGGTGTGCCGGGGGCTGATTTTCCTTCTTGTCCCGGATACTGGTGAAGATCAGTACCACGATGGTGACCACGTAGGGAAGCATTTTGAAGAGCTCCTTGCTGGCGAAGCTGACGCCGGTGATGAAGGAGCTGGCGATGTAGAGGGCGCCGAAGACCAGGGAGCCGACGATACCCAGGTTGGGTTTCCACACGGTAAAGATGACCAGAGCGATGGCCAGCCAGCCGATGGCGTCGATGCAGTATTCCCAGTTGCCGTGGAGGTAGTCCATGATGAAGGAAAGGCCCCCAAGGCCGGCAATGCCGCAGCCGATGCAGGTGGAAACGTAGCGATACCGGGCCACGTTGATGCCGGCGGCGTCGGCGGTGGCGGGGTTTTCACCCACCGCCCGCAGATTCAAACCAATGCGGGTTTTGGTCAAGACAAAGGAGGAGACCAGGGCAATCACGATGGCCAGGTAGATCAGAATGCCGTGGGAAAGGAAAAGCTCCCCAAACCAGCCCAGATCATCCGCAAAGGGGAGGGAGGCGGTGAAGTAACGGGTGCCCCGGCTGTAGATGGCACCGGTTTTGGCGATCATGAAGTCGGACACGCCCACGCCGAAGGTGGTCAGGGCAAGACCGGTTACGTTCTGGTTGGCCCGAAGGGTCACCGTCAGGAAGCAGTAGATCAGGCCCATGACGGCACCACCCAAAACGGTGGCCAGGATGGGAATCAGAACCGCAAGGAAGGGTACCACGCTTTTGCGGGCGGCAGACAGATAGAGGTATTCGGCAAAGCATCCGCAGGAGGCACCTACGCACATGACGCCCGGGATCCCCAGGTTCAGGTGGCCGGATTTTTCGGTGATGGTTTCGCCGGTGGAACCAAATAAGAAGGTCATGCCAAGGCGGATGGCGCTGACGAGAAAGGCTAACATTTATTTGGCCTCCTTTCCGCTCTTGGAAACAAGAATTTTGTACTGCAGGAAGAATTCACAACCGATGATGAAGAAGAGGATGATACCGGTGATGATGTCCGAAATGGCGCTGGGAAGGCGGAAATCGGTGGAGATCTGCTGGGCGCCCTTCTGCAGGAAGACAATCAGGAAGGTGGTGAACACCATGTAGATGGGGTTGAATTTGGCAAGCCAGCTTACCATGATGGCGGTGAAGCCACGGCCGCCGGCGGTGGTGGTGCTGATGGTGTGGTTGGTGCCGCCCACAAGCAGGAGACCCGCAATGCCGCACAGGGCACCGGAAACCAAAAGGGTCCGGATGATCACCTTTTTCACGTTGACGCCGATGTAGCGGGCGGTGTTTTCGCTTTCGCCCACCACGGCAATTTCATAGCCCTGCTTGGTGTACTTCAGATAGATGTAAACCAGAATGGTCAGAATTGCCACGATCAAAATGTTCAGAAGGTATGCCTGGCCGCCGATCACCGGCAGACCGTATTCCGGCATGGGGGTCAAAATACCCGACCCGCTCTTGACAAAGAGCTTCAGGAAGAAGGCCACCAGCTGGATGGCAACGTAGTTCATCATCAGGGTGAACAGGGTCTCGTTGGTGTTCCACAGGGCCTTGCAGATGGCGGGGAGAACCGCCCAGATGATTCCTGCCAGAACCGAGGCGGCGATCATCACCACAAGCAGCAGGGGGGTAGGGATCTTTCCCCCAAGGAACATCATCACCGCCACGGTGGCAAGACCGCCCACCAGAACCTGGCCTTCGGCGCCGCAGTTCCAGAAGCGCATCATGAAGGCGGGGGTGACTGCCAGGGAAATGCATAGCAGGATGGCGATGTTTTGGAGCAGACTCCAAATGCGAAGCTCGGTGCCAAAGGCCCCGTCCAGCATGGAGGAATAGACTTCAATGGGATTTTTCTGGGTCAAAAGGGTGATCACGATGGCTGAAACCAAAAGAGCCAGGATCACAGCAGCGGCCCGGACTGCCAGATTCCAATACCAGGGCAGGGGTGCCCGTTTTACCAGGTGGAAGAGAGCACTGTGGGTCTTCTTTTCTTTTTTCATTGGTGATCGGCCTCCTCTTTGCTCGTTTTGGTCATCAACAGACCGATTTGCTCCTTGGTGGCGGTGCGGCCATCTACAATACCGGTGACCGAACCCGAACCGATGACCATGATCCGGTCACACAGCTCCAGGAGAACGTCCAGGTCCTCGCCTACAAAGATGACGGCGACACCCTTTTTCTTTTGCTCGTTAAGAAGGTTATAAATGGTGTAGGAAGCGCCGATATCCAGTCCGCGCACCGGGTAAGCGGCCATCAGTACGGTGGGGGCGGCGGCGATTTCACGGCCCACCAGCACCTTCTGAATGTTACCCCCCGACAGACGGCGCACCGGGGTGGCTTCGCTGGGGGTTACCACCTGCAGGTCTTCGATAATGCGCAGGGCCAGATCCTTGGGGGCCTTGCGTTCCAGGAAGATGGACTTGCCCCGGCGGTAGCTTCGGAGCATCATGTTGTCAACAATGTCCATATTGCCCACAAGACCCATGCCGAGACGGTCCTCGGGCACGAAGGAAAGGCGCACACCCAGCTCCCGGATCTGCAAAGGGGTCTTGTCCCGCAGGTTGTCCTGGGCGCCGGTTTTGGGGTTGTTGTAAATCATTTCCCCCTGGTCCACGTGCTGAAGTCCCGCAATGGCTTCCAAAAGCTCCCGCTGACCGCTGCCGGCAATACCGGCAATGCCCAGGATTTCCCCGGAGCGGGCGGTGAAGGATACGTTGTTTAGGAGCTTGACCCCATCCCGGTCGGTGCAGTTAAGGCCGGTGACAACCAGCCGGTCCTCGGGATTTTGGGGCTCGCTGCGTTCGATATTCAGCGAAACCTTCTGACCCACCATTAGCTCGGTGAGTTCAGACTCGTTGGTTTCGGCGGTGATGACGGTACCCACCGATTCCCCCTTGCGAAGCACGGCCACCCGGTCGGAAAGGGCCATAACTTCGTGGAGCTTGTGGGTGATGATGATGATGGATTTGCCGCTTTCCCGCATCCGGCGGAGCACGGCGAAAAGCTTTTGGGTTTCCTGGGGGGTCAGCACGGCGGTGGGCTCGTCCAGAATCAGAATGTCGGCACCCCGGTAGAGCACCTTGATGATTTCCACCGTCTGCTTTTCGGAAACCGACATTTCGTGGATCTTCTTGTTGGGATCAATGTCAAATCCGTACTGGTGGCTGATGGCGAGCACCTTTTCGGCGGCTTCCTTCAGGTTGTATTTTTTTTCGTCCCGGAGACCCAGGATGATATTTTCGGTGGCGGAAAAGACATCCACCAGCTTGAAATGCTGGTGAATCATGCCGATCTTGTGGTCGAAGGCATCCTTGGGGGAGCGGATGACAACCTCCTGCCCGTCGATGAAGATCTGGCCGCTGTCGGGGAAGTAAATGCCGGCGATCATATTCATCAGGGTGGTTTTCCCGCTGCCGTTTTCTCCCAGGATGGAAAGGATTTCCCCCCGGTTTACCGTCATATTCACGTTATGGTTGGCGAACTTGCCGCCAAATGCCTTGGTAACGTTTTTTAGCTCAATTGCAACCTTGTTAGCCAATTTCTTTACCTCCATTGCCTTTCAAAGCTCAAAAAACACCATTTCCGGGGAAATGCTATTTTCTCGGCCTTGGAAAAGGGAATAAGGGCGGGGCAATGATGCCCCGCCCTTTGGCGTGACTTAGTACTTTTCGTTGAGCAGGGTGATGCCGTCGATTCTGACATCGAAGTAGGGGGCGGAGCGCAGGGTGGATTCGTCGAAAGCGCCGTCCGCAATGGCTTCGGAGTCGGGGGTGAAGGCTTCGTCGGTGTCAACGTCAGCGGTGTAGGTGGTCTGGGCAGCGCCGCCTACGGTGTAGGTAGCGGTGTCAAATACCTTGATGGAGCCGTCCTTCAGGCCGGCAACAGCTTCCTTGAGGGCGTCAAGGGTGCCTTCGGCAGCGGCGTCTTCGTTGATGCCGGTCAGAACGACAGAGCCTT
>SVKS01000055.1 GCA_015068345.1 Oscillospiraceae bacterium | reverse complement strand
GGCCTTGGCGGATACCATTTCGCTGGTGGTCAGGGCAGCTCCCTGTTCCCGACAGATGCCTCGGAAGGCCGCATCGGCCACCCCTGCCATGGGGGCCAGGGTGGCACCGCCCCGAATGACGACACCGCCGATGTTGAGCTCATTCATGTGCGTTTTCTCCCCACTACAGTGATTTCGGAGCGATTATGATAAAGTTGACGGGCAAAAATTACGTCCACTTCGTTTTTGATCAGTTCCAGAGCTTCCCGGGCAACCTTCAGGCTTTTCTTTTCGGGAAGCTTCAGGGTGATAACCAGGGGGGCTCCGCTTGCCAACAGAGGCAGGGCTTCCAGGGTTACGCGAACACTTTCCCGGGCATCCATGCGCATATCGTTCACCAGAATGTCAAACCGACGCTCACCGGCATGTTCCCGGAGGTAATCCTGGGAAAGGCCGGGGTAGTGGGTCACACGGGGATTTGCGGTAATCCGGGGGTCCAGCTTGGCCGGGTCTACCGCGGTGACCCGGGCACCCCGCTGGAGCAAAGCTTGGGTCCAACCGCCGGGGGCAGCACCCAGGTCGATGGCCCGGGGATCCTCCGGTAAATCCAGGGGAAGAAGATCAAACACTTCGGTCAGTTTGAATTCCGCCCGGCTGATGGTTTCATCCCGGAAGGCATAGCGAAAGATACCGCCCGCCCGGGGGGTGAGATTCTCGGTGGCCTTGGAGACCCCTATGTAGATCCCATTTTCGGTCATGGTGGCCGAAAGAACGATTTCGCCCTCTGCACCGCCCTTATGCCCGGCAAAAGCCGGATGGTCCAGAATGCCAAATCGAAGGGCGTGCTCCCGCTTTTCCCGGGTCAGATCGATCACCTGTACCGAAAGGCCGGCAGTGGGAAGCTGGGGGGCAATGCCTACGGCATAATCAATGGCATCCTGCAGGGTGGGAGCGATGTGGTCCACCGGGTGGATGTGGCGAATAAAGAGAAAACCGGCATTGCCGATGGTTTGGAGAAGATTCTCATCCTCTGCTTCGACTTTTCCGGCACCATAGCCGATTTTTTCGACCTTCATGTTGGGGAAACCGGAGAATTCCCCCATAACAAAGGGGAAGGATTCTTCCCGCACGAAAAAGATAATCGATTGTGTCATGAACTTATTCTACCTCCGGGCAGTTTATTTGGCTGTTCAACTTGAATCAGCCCCGAGAGTGTGATACAATATATAAGATAAACGTGGATTACGGATGCAAAGGAAGCGATTTGCCCTATGAAAGAAAACGTATATACCTATCCCATCAGCATTGCCTTCAAGGAAAAGGATGGATGTCCCTTCTGCCGCTTGTATTCCGAAATGGAAGCACAAATGCTGGATTATTCTCTGGGCGGGGCCATGATGGAACCCCACGAAAGAGCCCTTTCCAATCGCCTGGGCTTTTGTGAAAAGCATTATAACGATCTGCGGGACCTGCGCAACCGCCTTTCCCTGGGTCTTATGACCACTACGCACATTGATGAACTCTTGTCCACCATTTTGTCCCCTGATTACATCAGCGGCAAGGCCTTTGTCAATCCTCGGATGACCCCGGCCAAATACGTGGAACAACTCCGAACTACCTCCTCCACCTGCTACGTATGTCATCATATTGAAGATCACATGAAACACTACTACACCAACGCGGTGCACATGTGGAAAAGCGAGAAGGAGTTCCGTCAACTGACGGTGGAGCAACCCTACTATTGTATTCCCCACCTGATGCGGTTTATTGCCGCCGCCGAGTCCAAACTTTTCGGCAAAAAGGCATTTCAGGAATTCTTGGCGGATATTTTGCCGGTGGTTCGGAGCTATGCCGAAACCCTGCGTACCGATGCGGATGAATTCTGCCTGAGCTTTGACCACCGCAACGCCGGCAAGCCCATTTCGGATGGGGCCAAGAGTGCCATCGAACGTACCCTGGTATTTATCAACGGAACCGAAAGGAACAGATAAGCTATGTTTGAAAAACTGGAAGCCATATATCAGCATTTTCTTGCCCTGGAAGAACAGCTGGCTTCGCCGGATATTTTTTCAAATCCTGCCGAGGCGGCAAAACTCCTGAAGGAGCAGAAGGAGCTGACCCCCCTGGTGGAGGCCTACAAGACCTACCGGAATGCCGAAGCTTCCCTTCAGGAAGCGGAGGAGTTGCTCCGGGAAGGGGATGCTGATCTGCGGGAACTGGCGGAGGAGGAGATTGCCACCGCCAAAGCCGCCATGGAGGATTTGACCCACGAACTGGAAATCCTGCTTCTGCCCAGCGACCCGGACGATGATAAAAACGTCATTGTGGAAATTCGGGGCGGTGCAGGAGGAGCTGAAGCAGCTCTGTTTGCCGGAGTTCTTTACCGGATGTACGGCATGTATTCCGACATGAAACACTGGAAGTTTGAACAGCTCAACGCCAATGAGACCGAGCTGGGTGGATTCAAAGAAGTTTCCTTCCTGATTGAAGGGGCTGGTGCTTACGCCCATCTAAAATATGAAAGCGGCGTTCACCGGGTCCAGCGGGTTCCCGAAACCGAATCGGGTGGCCGCATCCACACATCCACCGTTACCGTGGCGGTACTGCCCGAAGTGGAGGATGTGGAAATTGACATCAATCCCGCCGATCTGATGATCGATACCTTCCGCTCCAGCGGGGCAGGCGGTCAGCACGTAAATAAAACCGAATCGGCCATCCGTATTACGCATATTCCTACCGGCATGGTGGTGGAATGCCAGGATGAGCGGAGCCAGTATAAGAATAAGGATCGGGCTATGAAGATTCTCCGTTCCCGGCTTTACGACCGGGCCCGGGAGGAACAGGCCGCCGAAATTTCCGCCGAGCGGAAAAGTCAGGTGGGCACCGGCGACCGGAGCGAACGGATACGCACCTACAACTATCCCCAAAGCCGTGTTACCGACCATCGGATCAATTTGACCCTTTATAAGTTGGAAGCGGTGCTGAATGGGGATTTGGAAGAACTGATCACCGCCCTGAAAACCGCCGAGCAGGCGGCCAAGCTGGAAAGCGGGGCTACCATATGAAGAAACGTACCCTGCTGGCTATCCTGGTGTATGGGATAGCGGCGGTGGAAGTGGGGTTTGGAGCCTATCTGGTTTACGGACTTCTGCCGACAGTTCCCGACGTCATTCCCGAAGCGGGAATTTCCAGGGGATTTCTGACCGCCTTCCCGGTGATATCTGCTCTTTTGTGGGCATTCCTGGGTATTGCGGCCCTGCGTTCCCGAAATCTTGCCATGCCCCTGGCTCTTCCTGAAAAGGCCATGCCGGAGGCAAGGCTGATTCTGTGCCGGGCGCTTTTGTGGCTGGCGGGAATTTCTTCTTCCGCCTTTTTGACCCAGGAATGGCTGATTCTTTCGGGACGGATGGTTCCCTTCTGGGGGTTCCTTCTGATACTGGCCGCTTTTCTTTTCCTTGCGATTCATGCCTTTATCCAAATTTTGAAGTTGGCGCAAACCTACGGCATCAAAGAAGAGGAGCTGACCGAGGAGGAAAGCAAGAAGATTTTGGAAGACTTTATGCGGGATAACGATCCGAAAAATTTATGACTTTTGTGGCAGAAATTTTTTCTGCCACTTTCTTTTTAAGAAGGCGTTGGTGCAAAATACACCCCGCAGGGTCTCGTCGATGGTCATAGCAAGCCAAATGCCCGCAATACCAAGCCCCAGCACGTTGCAGAACAGGTACCCGCATCCCACGTAGATGGTCCACAGAGATACCACTGCCACCACGCCCGGCCAGAAAACGTAGCCGCCGGCCCGGTTGCCAAAGTTGAAGCAATGACTCATGGTACGGGAGAAATTGATCAGAATTTCAAATACAAAGAGGGGGGTGGTAATCGCTACCACCTCGGGGTTGTCGGTGAAAAGACCCATCAAGGGACGGTGGAAGGCGAAAAGAAGAAGAGAACAGGAAAGATTGGAAATGGCAAGATATTTCCAAAGGCTGTTGACCCGTTTTTGCGCCGCTTCATATTCCCCGGCACCGATGAGCTTTCCTGCAATGATCTGGCCGGATTGCCCCAGAGAATTGCCGATGATCTGTTCATAGGGATTGACGGTACCAACGTAGACCTTAGCCGAAAGGGCCAGGCTTCCAAGGGAAGAAGCGGCGATAAAGCCGGTGGTCAGAAGAGTACCCACGTTGTAGGAAAGGCTTTCCGCAATGGAGGAGGAACCAACCGCCAGCATACGCTTGATGCGGGATCCATCCCAACGGAAAAGGTTCCTGAAGCAGAAACCATAGCCCTTCACGATTAAAAGGGTTAAAAGCACCAGAACGCCAAGGGTTTCGCACAGAACCTTGGCCCAACCGATTCCTTCTACGGCATCGAAGGGAAGCTTGTCTTCAAATCGAATAGCAGACCAGGTCAGAAGAAGATTGAAAAGATTGGCTCCGGTGAGAACCATCATGGAGGTCTTGGCATCCTTGTAGGAGCGGAATACGGTGGAAAGCACCTGGGATGCGGCAATCATCACCGAAGAAAGGCCAACAATGCGAAGATAACGGGCTGCATAGTCGTAGGTGGCTCCGGTCAAATTTACTGCCTGCATCAAATCGGGGGCAATGAGGAACAGGAATAAGCTGACGCCGGCACCAAACAGGCTTGCCAGTGCCACCGAATTCATCACCGAAACCGATGCCTTTTCCCGGTCGCCGGCACCCAGGTCGTAGTTAATGATGACCGATGCACCTACCGAAATGGCCATACAGATCATCAGGACGATGTTGATTACCTGATTGGCAACCCCAACGCCCGATGCTGCATCGTCGGAATAACCGGAAAGCAGAAAAACGTTCATGGTGTTGATCAGGTTGCGAAGCAAAAGTTCGATGGCAATGGGAATTGCCAGGGAAGCAATGGATGGAAGTTTATTTTGTGTTGTTTCCATGGGAAAGGAACTCCTCTTCTTTTCGCGAAAAACACGGGACAGCCGGGGGGCCGTCCCGTTTCACGGTTGGATTTATGGTTCGGTGGTTTCTTCCAGACGCCCCAAACGTGCCATGTCAGAGGTGGTCAGGAGTTGGGCCCACACCTTGCCTTCTGCGGTTTCGTCGTTTTCGGTATCGGGGGCCCAGGTGAGCAAACGGATCACCAGAACGATCACCACCACCAACATTACTGCGCCAAATATAATCCCGCCTTCGGCCGTCAGGCCAAGACGCCGACTTCTTCTCATAACTTCTAATTTCCTCTGTTTTCTGTCACACCCCATCAGGCGGGCATGAACTGGGTTCTTTCAATGATATTGTCCTGCAGCCCTTCTTCCAGATCGCAGAAGTAGGCTGAAAAACCGCCTACCCGAACGATCAGGTCCTGATGGGCTTCGGGATGCTTTTTGGCATCCAGCAGTTCCTCCAGGGATACCACGTTTACCGATAGCTGCTGGCCGCCGCAGGAAAAGTAGGTTTTTACCATGTTGATAAAGATATCCACGCCCTGCTCGGTGGCGAATAGCTCCTTGCCAAACTTGATATTGAGGACCAGTCCGCTCTTCGCCAGGGTCTGGTTGTAGCCGGCCGCCGATTTGAGAGCCGCAGTGGGACCCATTTTGTCGCACCCCGGCTCCGCACCGATGCTGTCGGCAAGCAGGGGATCCCGGAAGGCTCTGCCGTTGGCGTTGGCTCCGGTGTGGGTGCCATAGTCTGCCGTGCGGCTGAATGTGGAAAGTCCACCTCCATAAATGCCACCCCGGAAGGTGCGTTTGGTCATCAGGTAACGGAAGAAATGTTCGTAGATTCTGTGGGCTATTTCGTCCACTTCTGGATCGTCGTTCCCGAATTTTTTGTAGGCACGGAGTTTTTGCCGCAGAACCTCCTGTCCGGCAAAGCCGGAACGGATGGCGGCAATCATTTCCTCCATGGTGAGCTCGTGGGTTTCAAATACAAAATGACGGATGGCCGCCAGGGAATCGGCCGCATCAGCCAGCCCTTCGGTCAGAACCTGGCCGTGGTTGTAAAGGGGGCCTCCGTCCTTGTAATCCAGACCCTTTTCCACACATCCCATAATGAAGTTGGAACGCAGAGAGTTGGGTGCCCACGTGGCGTAAACCGCCTGGGCCTTGTTTGACATATCACAAGCCATATCGGTGGCGTATTCCACCTGTTCGCAATAGGCGGCGTATACGTCCTCGTAGGTTTCGAAGATGGTACTTGTGGCCTTGCCGAACTTTTTGCCGGAAACCAGGCATTCTCCTCCGGTCAAAGCCAGTTCCAGGCATTTGATCAGCGATACCTCGCCATCTTCAAGTCCCATGTGGCTTCGGCCCATGATGTCGATCTGGTTGCAACCATTCATGCAATACCGATGGGCATCATCCCGGGGGATTCCCAACTCTTCCAGGGCGGGAACCACGATCTCGTCGTTGTAGAGGGCGGGCATGCCGATGCCGGTGGCGATCACTTCGGCTGCTTTTTTATAAAGAGCCTCTGGGGTATTGCGGTGGATCCGCAGGGTGATGTTGGGGGTGTTGTATTTGTATTTAGCGGCAATATCCAGAATCAGGTAGGAAAGTTCGTTGGTTTGGTCATTCCAATCCCGATCGCTTCCCGAAAGGCACAGGTTCCAGGCCCGGACCTTGTAAAAGAGCTGCCACAGATTTTCCAAAAGCATCCGGGCATCTTCCCTGTCGGCGGTGGCATAGAAGGGATACATATATTGGTCGAACCGTCCCGGTGAATCCACCCCATCAAAGGTATAGTAGAGCCAGAAGTCCAGGAGCGCTTCATAAAGGTTGCGGGCAGGATTCCGGGGAATATTTTCAAAGGCTTCCGCCATGCGGGCATAGAGCTTCTTTTCTTCTCCTTCGCTTTCTGCCATACGGGCCTTTGCCAGCTCTCCCATACGATCTCCCAGTACGTCCAGAGCGTCCAAAGTCAGGGAAAGGGCTTCGTAGAAGCTCTCCTTGCCCTCGTTCAGGGTTGCGTAAATGGCGTTTCGCCGGCGCATACCGTTGGTGCCCAGGTGGAAGAGTATGCTGTAATCCGGGTTGGAGTGTCCCACCCAACCGCCGCCCCAGCAGAGCTTGTTTTCGTCGGCATCCAGTTCGGTTGGGGTTCGGGTTTCATACACCTTTGCTCCGGTCAGGAAGGGGGCAATTTGGGTATATTCTTCGTCGGTGAGGTTATCCCGGTTGCAGAAGACCGAGTTGCCAAAGGAGTACCCAACATCCTCGTCTCGGGACATGGCAGAGGGGAAATATTCTCCCTTTTCCAAAATAATCGGCATTTCTTTTGCCATGGCAAAAAGTCCCCGGGCAATGCGAAGCTGCATGCTTCCATCAGCTTCGAAAAAACCCTTCAAAAATCCTTTTTTGCTCATAATCTGTCCTCCGGCCATTCGATTTGTTTTATTGTATCATAGTTTCATACCTCCGTCAAGATTGCAACTTTGCCTGTTTTCCCTGGAAAATTTCAAAGCTTTCTTCAAAAGATTTGACAAAAGAAGGAAAATCGTATATGATATGAAGGATAATCTGAAACTCCCCCGTTTTGCTTAGCGGAGAAGGATATGAAAAGCCCTTGCCACCCGGCAGGAAAGGAATTTGGTATGTCTATGGATGTTGCAGCATATATTTGGCCCTCTTACCACGATGACCCCAGATCCCGTATTTTTTGGCCCCAGGGTATGGGGGAATGGCAGTCGGTGCTTTCGGCAAAGCCCAAGTTTGAAGGACATATAGAACCCCGCCTCCCGGTGTGGGGCCCTGTGAATGAAGCCGACCCCTACGTCATGTCCATGGAAATTGCCGCTGCTGCCGATCATGGTGTCAATACCTTTATCTACGATTGGTATTGGTATGACCGCCGTCCCTTCCTGGAAGGATGCTTGAACGAGGGCTTTTTGAAAGCTCCCAACAACAACCGCATGAAGTTCTACCTGATGTGGGCCAATCACGATGCCACCGCCCTGTGGAACAAGGAGGTTTCGGGCACCGAAGCGGGGGACACCGTAGTGTGGCAGGGCAGTGTGGACCACGATGAATTTATCCGGGTCATGCGCCGTCTGACCGAAAAATATTTTACCCATCCCCTCTATTACCGTCTGGATGACAAGCCGGTATTTATGATCTACGACTTGGGTAACCTGATCAAGGGCTTGGGCAGTCTGGAGGCCACCCGGGATGCCATGAACGAAGCCCGGGAGATTGCAAAGGAGGCGGGTCTTCCCGGTCTCCATTTCCAGCTTGTGTATTGGAGCGGCGATCAATCCTTCCCCACCGGTGTGGATGGAGGCAATATCCAAACCTCCAATGAGCTGGTAACCCGTCTTGGCTTTGACAGCCTGACCCACTACCAGTTTGTCCACTTTACCGATCCCGACCGGGATTATAAGGAAATCGTGGCCGATGCCGTACGCGAATGGGAACGGCTGGAAAAGGAATATTCCATTCCCTACTATCCCCATGTTTCCATCGGTTGGGACAATAACCCCAGATTTTATAACTTCCGCCCCGGAATTGTGAAAAATAACACGCCGGAGGCTTTTTATGAAGCTCTTACCTATGCCCGGGAGTTTGCCGAAAAGCATGGCCGCGGTCTTGTTACCATCAACTCCTGGAATGAATGGACCGAAACCAGTTCGCTCCAACCTGATAACCTTTATGGCTATGGATATCTGGAAGCGGTGAAGAAAGCCTTTGGTCCTGCCGCAGAATAAGCAAAAGAACGAAAGGAATGGCATAATGGCCACAAAAAAGGAAAGTACAAAAAATAATTCCTCCTATGGTGACACCAGTATTGTCGCCCTGAAGGGAGCTGACCGAGTTCGTAAACGCCCCGGCGTTATCTTCGGTTCGGACGGTTTGGAAGGGTGTGAACACGCCTTTTTTGAAATCCTGTCCAACTCGGTGGACGAAGCCCGGGAAGGCTACGGCAAGGTGATTACCGTGACCCGGTTCCTGGACCGCTCTATCCAGGTGGAAGACCAGGGACGTGGTGTCCCCGTGGACTGGAACCCCAACGAAAAACGATACAACTGGGACCTGGTATATTGCGAACTTTATGCCGGTGGCAAATACAATGCGCTGGACGGCAATAACTATGAGTATGCTCTGGGTTTGAACGGTCTTGGTTCCTGTGCCACCCAGTATTCTTCCGAGTACATGGACGTTATCAGCCGCTATGACGGCTTCACCTATACCCTCTACTTCAAAAAGGGCAAAAACGCCATTAAGGGCAAGGAGGGCATGATCAAGGAGGAATCCAAGACTCCCGGCACCGGCACCACCCATCGATGGAAGCCGGATATTGAGGTCTTCACCGATATTGATATTCCCCTGGAATTCTACCAGGAAACTCTGCGCCGTCAGGCTGCCGCCAACGCGGGGATCCATTTCATTCTGAAAAATGAAACCGAAGAGGGCGTCTTTTCGGAAGAGGAATTCTATTACGAAAAGGGTATCGAAGAATACGTAACCCTGGCCGCCGGGAATGATGCCATCACCGCTGTGCGCTACATCGAAGGGGAGCGCCGTGGCCGTGACCGGGCGGACAAGCCGGAATACAAGGTCAAGCTCACCGCAGCCTTCTGCTTCACCAAAACCACCCCCTTTATCGAATATCTCCATAACTCCTCCTGGTTGGAACACGGGGGGGCCCCCGATAAGGCGGTGAAGTCCGCCTTTGTTTCCGCTTTCGACCAGTTCATGCGGCAGACCGGTAAGTACACCAAAAACGAAGCCAAGCTTACCTTCCCGGACGTGGCCGACTGTCTGGTGTTAACCACCAATACCTTCTCAGCGGTAACCTCCTATGAAAACCAAACCAAGAAGGCCATTACCAACCGCTTTATCCAGGAAGCCATGACTTCCTTCTTCAAAAGCGAGTTGGAAATCTATTTCATCGAAAATCGGGCGGAGGCCGATCGGATCTGTGAACAGATTCTTTTGAATAAGCGCAGCCGTGAAAGCGCCGAACGGACCCGATTGAATATCAAAAAGAAGCTCATCACCGATTCGGGCCTTGCCGATCGGGTGGAAAAATTTGTGGACTGCCGAACCAAGGACGTGTCCCGCCGGGAACTTTACATTGTGGAGGGCGACTCTGCATTGGGTGCCTGTAAGCAGGGGCGTGACTCCGAATTCCAGGCCATCATTCCGGTACGCGGCAAGATCCTCAATTGTATGAGTGCCGAATATGAACGCATCTTCAAAAGTGAGATTATTACCGACCTTTTGAAGGTCATCGGCTGCGGCGTGGAAGTGGAAGCCAAGGGCAAAAGCAAGAAGGATATGGCATCCTTCGACCTGGACCTTCTCCGCTGGAACAAGATCGTCATCTGCACCGATGCTGACGAGGACGGATATCATATCCGTACCCTGATCCTTGCCATGCTTTACCGTCTGCTTCCCACGTTGATCGAAAAGGGATACGTTTATATTGCGGAATCTCCCCTTTATGAAATCGTGGTCCGGGGCAAGAAGGAAGACCAATCCCTTTTTGCCTACAACGAGGACGAAAAGACCGAAATCCTCAAAAAGCTGGAGGGCAAAAAGTATTCCATCCAGCGCTCCAAGGGTCTTGGTGAAAACGAACCCGAAATGATGTGGCAAACCACCATGAACCCCGAAACCCGCCGCCTGATCCGTGTCATTCCCGAAGGAAAGGAAATTACAGTCAATGCCTTTGACCTGTTCCTGGGGGACAATCTGGCGGGCCGCCGGGATTATATTGCGGAAAACGGTTCCAAATACATCGACCTGGCAGATATCAGCTAAGCGAATATAAGAAAGGTACAATCATTCATGGAACAACGCACCCAGGATACCAAAATTACATCGGTTCTGGAAGAAAATTTCATGCCCTACGCCATGAGCGTTATTGTGTCCCGCTCCATTCCGGAAATTGACGGACTCAAACCCGCTCATCGTAAGCTACTTTATACCATGTACAAAATGGGCCTGCTCAATGGCAACCGCACCAAATCGGCCAATATTGTGGGACAGACCATGAAGCTCAACCCCCATGGGGATGCCGCCATTTACGAAACCATGGTTCGTCTTGCACGGGGGAACGAATCGCTTCTGCATCCCCTGGTGGACTCCAAGGGGAACTTTGGTAAAGTCTATTCCCGTTACATGGCCTACGCCGCCTCCCGATATACCGAGGCCAAGCTGGATCCCATCTGCGCCGAATTCTTCCGGGATATCGACGAAGATACGGTGGATTTTGTGGACAACTACGACGGCACCATGAAGGAGCCCACCCTGTTGCCCACCTCCTTTCCGCATATTCTGACTTCTCCCAACACCGGCATTGCCGTCAGTATGGCCAGCAACATCTGCTCTTTCAACCTGCGGGAGCTTTGCGAGACTACCATTGCCCTGATCAAAAATCCGGAGCATGATCTGCTGGAAACCCTGAAGGCTCCCGATTTCCCCACCGGCGGCTACCTGATTTATAACAAGGATGCCCTTTCGGAAATTTACGAAACCGGTCGGGGCAGCTTCCGCCTCCGTGCCAAGTGGAATTACGACAAAAAGCAAAGTCTGATCGAGGTCACCGAAATCCCCTACACCACCACGGTGGAGGCTATTAAGGATAAGATCGTGGATCTCTTCAAGGCTGGCAAGCTCAAGGAAATCAACGATATCCGGGATGAATCGGATAAGACCGGCCTGAAGCTGACCATCGACCTGAAGCGCAGTACCGACCCGGACAAGCTGATGGCCTTCCTTTACAGCGTGACTCCCCTGGAAGCCTCCTTCCCCGCAAACTTCAATATTTTGATTGCCAGCACCCCCCGGGTTATGGGGGTCCGGGAAATTCTCACCGAGTGGGTTTCCTGGCGTACCGAATGCATTGCTCGTCGGGTGTACTTCAACCTGGAAAAAATGCGGGAGAAGTACCATTTGTTGGATGGTTTGCAGAAAATTCTTCTGGATATCGATAAAGCCATCGCCATCATCCGGGAAACCGAGGAGGATGCCGACGTCATTCCCAACCTGATGATCGGATTTGGCATTGACGAGGTACAGGCTGAATACATCGCCGATATCCGTCTGCGTAACATCAACAAGGAATATATTCTGAAGCGTACCAACGAGCTCACCGCCCTGGAAAAGGAAATTGCCGAAAACGAAGCCATTCTGAAGGACCGAAAGAAGATCAAAAAGATCATCATCAAGGAACTGGAGGATGTGGCCAAAAAGTACGGCAAGGATCGCCTGACCGAGATCCTTTACGAGGATGACATCGAAAAGGTGGAGGTTGTTCGGGAAGTCCCCGACTACCCCTGCACCCTGTTCCTGAGCAAGTCGGGCTATTTCAAGAAAATTACCCCCCAGTCGCTTCGTATGTCGGGTGAGCAGAAGTTCAAGGAGGGGGACAGCCTCCTTTGCTCCTTCGAGGCCAACAATAAGGATGAACTGCTGATTTTCACCGACAAGGCCCAGGTTTATAAAACCTCCGCCTCCGCCTTCGAGGATACCAAGGCCAGTGCCCTGGGGACCTACCTGCCCGCCGCCCTGTCCATGGATCCCGGCGAGACCCCGGTTGCCCTGGTTTTCCCCCGGGATTACAGCGGCTTCCTCTTGTTCATTTTTGAAAACGGCAAGGTTGCCCGTGTGGATATGGCTGCATACCAGACCAAAACCAATCGGCGCCGCCTGACCAATGCATACAGCAATAAATCCCCCCTGGTGGCCTGTCTGGCCCCAACCAAGGAATCGGAATTCGTCATGTATTCCGAAGGAAACCGGGCCCTTTCGGTGAAAAGCTCCCTTCTGACCTCAAAACCCACCCGGGACAATCAGGGCATCCAGATTATGAAGCTGAAATCCACCGACAAGATTTCCTCGGTGGCCTATCTGTCCGAATCTCCCATCAAGGAAGCATCCCGTTATCGGGCCCGTTCCTTCCCTGCCGCCGGTGCCCTGTTAAAGGACAGCGACAGTGGAGATCCCACCTTCCTTGGGGAATAAATCTGTATTCTAAAAAATAAAGGATGATACAGTTTGCAAACCTTCCATTCCCCAGCAATTGAGGATCGGGTGTGGATCGGGGAACTTGCCAGGAAAAGTGGCCGTATGGGATGTGAAAACACCTTTGGTTATCTTTCTATGTGGCAGGATCCCTGGCGCATCCAGGTAGCAAAGCATGGAGAGTTCTTTTTCTCCCGTCTCTATTATGATGGGAGACAGCACTACTCCTTCCCGGTGGGTTCTGGTGACCCACAGGGAGCCTTGGATTGGCTCCTGGCGGAAACCCGGGAAGAAGAATCCCTCCTGCTCTATGGCATTACCCCAGACGAGCTTGCCCTCCTGGGAAAAGCCTATCCCAACCGCCTCACAGCATCCCCCGCCCGCAACACCTTTGATTACCTCTATGACCTTTCGGATCTGGCAACCCTCCCGGGGAAAAAGTACCACGGGAAGCGTAACCACATTTCCTGGTTTGAAAAGAACCTTTCCTGGTCCTTCGAAGAGCTGACCCCGGATAAGCTTTCGGTTTGCCGGGAGCTTCTGACCACATGGGAAGGGGAAAACCGGGAAAAGGATCCCGATGCCATCGACCGGGAGCACACCGCTATTAACCGGCTTTTTGCCGGATATGAAGCCATGGGGCTTCTTGGTGGGTTGCTATATGCCGATGGGCGGCCAGTGGCCTTTTGCCTTGGCGAAGGGCTGAACGACCGGATTTTCTGCACCCACACCGAAAAGGCGGAGGGAGCTCTCCGGGGAGCCTATCCCATGATCAACCGGGAATTTTCACGCCTGCTCCTGGAAAAAGGGTATGCCCTTGTGAACCGGGAGGAGGACGATGGGGTGGAGGGGCTTCGGAAAGCCAAGCTTTCCTATTACCCCGCGATCCTTTTGGAAAAATACCGGGTGGAAATTAGCCGGTAATCCCAACGGAAAAGAGCCTGTTCCATTGCGGAACAGGCTCTTTTTGGAAACAACTGACAACGTTGGACACATAAAGTCAGGAAAAAACAATGTGATTCTGCTAAAATGAAATTACACAGATGGGAGGAGAATATATGGATTGGCTCACCGGATTACAACGGGCAATTGACTATGTGGAGGACCATTTGACCGAGGAAATTGACTATGATCGGGTTGCCGGGGAGGCGGCTTGTTCGGGATTTTATTTCCAACGGATTTTTGGTATGCTCTGCGGCATGACTCTTGGGGAATATATCCGCAACCGCAGGCTCACGTTGGCCGGCAATGATCTGCGGGCGGGAAATGCCAAGGTGATCGACATTGCCCTGCGATACGGTTATGAAAGCCCCGAAAGCTTTGCCAGAGCCTTTTCTCGTTTTCATGGGATCTCTCCGTCGGAAGCGAAAAAAGAAGGAGCAAAGCTCAGATCCTTTTCCCGAATTTCTGTGAAAATTACCGTAAGCGGAGGAACTGTCATGGATTACAAAATCGTAGAAAAAGAAGCCTTTGCCATTTTGGAAAAAGCAGAGATCCACACAGTGGAAAATGCGGAAAACGCAAAGAGTATTCCGGACTTCTGGACCCGATCTCACCGGGATGGAACGGTGGATCAACTGATGGAACGGACAAGCGATAAGACTTACCTTTTTGGTGTGTGTTATGGGACTTCGTCGGAGGACGCGAAGACCTTTGAGTATGCCATTGCTGCAAGGTGTGATGGGGAAACCGAGGTGCCGGAAGGCTTTCGAATTCGTACCATCCCCGCCCGGACCTGGGCCGTGTTTCCTTGCAGGGGAGCCATGCCGGATGCCATACAAAATATGTGGCACCGTATTGTTTCGGAATTTTTCCCAACCTCAGACTATCAACCCACCATGGAGCTTGATATCGAAGCCTATACACAGGGTGATATGGAGGCTCCGGATTATCAAAGCGAGATCTGGATCCCGGTGACGAAAAAAACGCTCTGATGGAATCGAAATAAATCCCGCCCTTGTCGCAGGACAAAGGCGGGATTCATTTTTGACGAATCAGGCGAAAATGATTTCAAGGCTGACCTTTCCGGAGGCACAAAGGGTCAGATCCAGGTAATGAGAGTCACCGATGGCGCTTGTGGTGAAGGGCGTTTCGGAACCATTTAAAAGCAGCGTTTTGCAGACTTTTCCCTGGGGCAGGAGGATGTGGGCGTAGATGCGCTTGGCAGGGGAAAGAAGGTCGTAACGCAGACCAAGATCGGTGAGAACGTAACGCACATCCACCAGAGCCCGGGAAACCTCGTATCCGGTCAGATAGCGAAGCTCGGTATAGTGGGTCACCGGGAAGCGGGGAGAAAAGCTCAATTCGTCGTAGTTGACCCCCAGGTCGGTGATGCCTGCAAGGCCTTCATCCACAGCGCTGATCAAAGCGGCGGCCCCCCAGGAACTGGGCCCACCCTGGGGCTGAGGTTTGGAATCGGTATCGTAAAGGAAGTAGGTACACCCATCCCGTTCCACCAGGGTCATGAAGCGGCAGATAATGTCCCAACCGTAGGCTTCGTATCCGTTTTGGAAGGCAGCCTTGGCAAGTTCGCCGGCAGTGAAGGGGGAAATGGCTCCGTTTACGTAGCGCCCCGCCAGATAGGAGCTGAAGGTTTCGTAGGGAGGGTCAATGGTGAACCATTCCGCAAAGAATTTGGTGGTTTCCCGTCGGGCCATATATTCCTCGATGATTCGGCGGGATTGGGCGGGGGAAGTAAGGCCTCGGTTTATGTCATAGGTGTTGGAAAGAGACAGACGGTAATCTTCCAGGTCATCGAGACCTTCATGATTCAAGTGGAGCTGATGGCGGAAAAAGCGACCGTTCCAAAGGTGACGGAAGATAGCTTCCTTCAGCTTCTCAGCCCGGACTTCCCAGGATTTGGCTTGTTCCTTCCGTCCCAGGCGGCGGTTGAGCCAGGCAAGTTGATTCATGGCCTGGTAAACACCGGAATTGTCGCCATGCATCACTGACATGGGGGTGGTAGGCTCAACACGGCGATTGGTGGAAGCATCGGGAAGATGGGTGAAGTCCCAGGTGTCAATGGTGAAGGGACGCTTTACCAGTCCCAAGTCCTTATCAAAGCGCTTCGGGTCGGAGGTCATGTAGTCAATGCCCCGCTCCAGCTTGGGAAGAACCTGGGTGAGCCATTGGTCATCCCCGGTGGTTTTGTAAAGATAGGTGGCGCCCTCCACTACCAGATATTCAATGTCGGCCTCCAGTTCCAGACGCACCAGGGCCAGATTATCCTCGGGATACACGATGTAACAATCGGGATTCACAAAGCTCCAATGGGGGTCATCGATCTGTTTGATCAGCTCGTAAAACTGCCCATCCTCCCGCTGGGTATCCAGAATGAAGTTTAGGAAGGAGGATAGATCATATTCCCAATGACGCATGGCCTTCATCACGTGAACGTGGTCGCGAATCCAGTTCAGGGCTACCACAAGAATCTGGCCGTCCACAAAAACCAGGGAACGGTCGGCAAAAATGTTGCTTCGGAGCTTTTGCAAAAACAAGCCAAGCCGGGGATCGCTGGTGGTAAGGATCGAAGGAAATCCCAGCTCCTTGTTGTTGTAGGTGCCGCATTTTACTCCGTTGTGGTACATGCTGGGAAGCTTGGTAGTAAACTCAATCATGGGTAGTCTCCTCATCCGAAGATTTCAAACCGCAAACAATACGTGCTGGGTGCGGAGAGTGGGGTCTG
>SVKS01000194.1 GCA_015068345.1 Oscillospiraceae bacterium | reverse complement strand
TTGGGCTGTCCCCTGACCCCCCGGCAGGTGGAGGAGGCCATTCTGGCGGGCCCCATCCCCGATGGGGTCTACCTGACCGACCCGGATTATCTGGGAGGCCGGGTGGATCTTGCCGCCATAGCCGGGGTTTGCCACCAATACGGGGTACCCCTTCTGGTGGACAACGCCCACGGGGCCTACCTGCATTTTTTGGATACCCCCACCCATCCCATGGATCTGGGGGCTGACCTGTGCTGCGATTCGGCCCACAAGACCCTGCCGGTGCTCACCGGAGGGGCTTATTTACAAATTTCCAAAAGCGCCCCGGCGGTATTTGCCAACCGTGCCAAGGAGGCTATGGCCCTTTTCGGCTCCACCAGCCCCTCCTACCTGACCCTGGCATCCCTAGACCTTTGCAACCGCCTTCTGGCAGAGGAATTCCGGGAAAAGCTTGCCGAAACCGTGGCCCGGCTGGATGACACCCGGCAGGTTCTGACCCGGCAGGGTTGGGTACTGCCCCAAACCGACCCCCTGAAGCTTGTGGTCCGGGGGGACGGCATGGCCCTGGCCGACCTTCTCCGGAAACAGGGGATGGAGGCGGAATACGCCGATCGGGATGCCCTGTGTCTGATGCTGACCCCCGACAATCCCCCCGAAACCACCCGGCAAATCGAACACATTCTGGGGAGCATTGCTCCCCACCGGCCTGTGGAACGCACCATTGCCCCCTGGGGAGGCCGCATGGCCGCCACCATCCGGGAGGCCATTTTTGCCCCCCGGGAGCTGATTCCCGCCCATCGGGCGGTGGGCCGCATCTGCGCCGCCCCCACCGTGGGCTGTCCCCCCGCCATTCCCATTGCGGTGTCCGGGGAGGAAATCACCCCCGCCATGGTGGAATTATTTGCCCTTTACGGGGTAACCCAGGTGGCTGTGTTGGCATAAACCACCCCGTTTTCCCATATACTACCGGCATACCCACATCCACACAGGAGGCCTCCATGCGCCAGCGAATCACCGCACTCTTTCTGTTGCTCCTGACCATTCTGCTTTCCGCCTGCGGGGGGCAGAATGAGAATACCATCGTCACCTTCGAAGAGGGGGATGCCCTGCCAAGCCATCCGGTTTTGGAGGAGGAAATTCCCTTTCCCACCGTGCCGATGGAAGTTTTGATGGAAAAAGAGAAGCAGCCCCCGGTGAATCACTCCGATTTCAAGGCGGTGTGGCTCTCCCAATATGATATGACCGACCTGTTTGCCGCCGACAAAGCCCAGTTTACCCGCTATGCCGAAGTCATCTTCCAAAAGCTTGCCGAAAGCGGCTTCAACACGGTGATCCTGCAGGTTCGGCCCAATGGAGACAGTTTCTACCCTTCCGACATCTACCCCGCCTCCCATTACGTCACCGGGAGCTACGGGAAGGCGCTTCGCTACGATCCCCTGGAGATTCTGGCGGACCAGGCTCACAAAGCCGGGCTTTCGATCCACGCCTGGATCAATCCCCTGCGGCTCATGAGCGGAGAGAATCTGGAAACAATCGACCCCCAATACCAAATCCGCGCCTGGTACGATGACCCGGAGGCCAATGGCACCAGGCTGCAGCAGGTGGGATCCCTTTATTACCTGAACCCCGCCTATCCGGAGGTGCGGGAGCTGATTGTGGCGGGAGCCCGGGAAATTCTGGAAAACTACCCGGTGGATGGACTCCACCTGGACGATTACTTCTACCCCACCACCGATGAAAGCTTTGACCAGGCCGCCTACCAGGCATACCTTGCGGAGGGAGGCAGCCTTTCCCTGGGGGATTTCCGCCGGGAACAGATGAACCAACTGATTGCCGGTCTTTACCGGGCCGTCAAGGAGGTGGATGGGGGGATTTTATTCACCGTCAGCCCCGCCGGAAACCTGAAAACCGTGTATGAGGAGGATTACGCCGACGTATACACCTGGTGCGGAGAGGAGGGCTACCTGGATGCCATCATCCCCCAGATCTACTTCGGTTTGGAGCACGGGACCCATCCCTTCGACCAGACCCTTTTTGAGTGGGCCGCCATCCCCCGGGCGGAATCGGTACGGCTTTTCTGCGGCATGACCCTGGAAAAGGCCAAGACCGGCACCGACCCCTATGCCGGCAGCGGTAAGAGCGAATGGAGCGAATCCAAGGATATCCTGTCCCGCTGTCTGGCCCTGGTCCAGGCGGAGCCGGATTGTGGCGGCGTGGCCTATTTCAGCTATCAATACCTCTTCCATCCCCTCACCGGGGAACCGGTGGAGGCCACGAAGGCCGAGCTTTCCACCCTGTTGCCCAGGCTGCAGGCGGCGAATTTCGCAAGCTAATCCTACGTTATTGGTTACAAAATGAGAGAGAACCGACGGTCGGTTCTCTCTTTTGTTATTTTGACGTTTCCGCCGTATAGGGCATCGACCCGGTTTTGCGTTAGCAAAATTTTCGGGCCGGTGGGGCCCGAAAAAACGGTCATATGCGATCGATCCGCATTGGCGGAGCGATCATGTAGGGGCGGCCATTGGCCGTCCGAAAAGTTGTGGTTTGCAGAAATAACCGGGTATGTGCATGCCGGAAGGTTCCGGATGACCAATGGTCATCCCTACAGAGAAGACATGGCATTACATCGTAGGGGCCGATGCCCACATCGGCCCGCCCCGGGCCGTTTACGGGCCGGGAAATGGATTTGTGCAAAACCAAATCCGCCGCACCTGAGGTGCGGACGGCAGGCCGGGAAACCCGTCCCCTACTACCCCTCAGTCGGCGTTGCCGACAGCTCCCCTGGCAAGGGGAGCCAATGGCCGTCCGGTGCATGATCGTCCGCAATACGATTGACCATGCCGGGGGTTATTGACAATCCCTCCGTCACTTGCTTCGCAAATGCCACGGCAGATTGTCAAGGAAGTGCAACACAACCATGCAAAATTTCAGCTGGAGTGTTCCAGTCAAGACACTTTCTGGGGCGGTTGTTAATAAGGCTCTCAACAAATTGAATA
>SVKS01000193.1 GCA_015068345.1 Oscillospiraceae bacterium | reverse complement strand
CGCCCGGGAATTTAGTATGCACCGCATTTATCTGGATAAAGAACCGGGACACACCTGCAGCTTTGAAAATATCACCGGCCGCTCCAGCGACGGGATCATGCCATTCTTCCACGTGGGTGGGGACGGTGAGGGCTACATGGTGGCCATCGGCTGGACCGGCGACTGGAAGATCGAATTCACCGGCACCAAAGAGGGTGTCCGGGTCAGATCGGGTATGAAGGAGACCAATTTCTACCTCCTTCCCGGGGAAAAAGTTCGCACCACCTCAGTACTGGTCATGAAATACCAGGCCGGGGAGGACTTCCAAAACAAGTTCCGTCGGCTGATGAAGGCCCATTACTCCCACCTGAAGCACACTCCCGCCACCCGGGAAGGGTTGATGGCCTTCGAACTGTGGGGCGGTCTCCCCAGCGAGGAAATGAAGAGCCGTCTGCGGGAACTGCAGCGCTATGACATCAAGATGGAGGACATCTGGATCGATGCGGGCTGGTACGGCCAGTGCGAAAAATGCGACGAAGCCTTCAGCGGTGACTGGAGCAAAAATACCGGCAACTGGGAGGTCAACAAGCGTGTCCACCCCGGCGAACTCCGGGATGTGGCGCAGGTCGCCCGGGAGGGCGGCATGAACCTGATGCTCTGGCTGGAACCCGAACGGGCCATCACCGGCACAAGCCTTGTGACCGAGCATCCCGAATGGTTCCTCTCCCTGCCCGGCAGAGATTCCCACATCCTCAATTACGGCGTGCCTGAGGCAAAGGAAAGGATCTATCAGATCATTTCGGGGTATGTGAGGGATCTGAATCTGTCCTGCTACCGTCAGGACTTCAATACCGAACTGACCACCTACTTCAAGGCTGCCGATGCTCCCGACCGCCGCGGCATTACCGAAATCAAGCATATTCTGGGTATGTACGACCTGTGGGATCGTCTCCATGCCGAATTCCCGGAACTTTTGATCGATAACTGCTCCTCCGGCGGACGCCGCATCGATATCGAGAGCTGCAAGCGGGCCATTCCCTTCTTCCGCAGCGACTACCAGTGCAATTTCAATGAAAATCCCGATGTGCTGCAGGTGCACAACGCGGGCATCTCCCGTTATCTGCCCATGAACGGTTGTACCGGCAAAACAAAATGTGATACCTATACCACCCGCAGTGCTTACTCCACCAGCTGGGGCGCCGCCTTCTACAATGCGGTATTCCAGACCATGGAGGAAGAGGACTTTGCCTGGGCAAAAAAGGTTACCGACGACTACCGTGCCATCCGCCGCTACTTCTCCTGCGATTTCTATAACCATGGCACCTCTGTTCTCGATGAAAGTGCCTGGGCCATCTTCCAGTATCACGATGCGGATGCGGGGGAAGGAATCGTGATGGCCTTCCGCCGCAGCGAATCCCCCTTTGCCACCGCAGAAATTACCCTTGGCGGCATTCCTGCGGGAAAAGAAATCGAATTCTTCGATATGGATAGCGGGGAAAGCTTTGTATCTGCCCGCGACATTGCCATCACAATTCCAACCAAACGCACCAGCCGGCTTTTGAAATACAAGGTGAAGTAACATGAAAGAACGCTATCTGGACATTATGGAGAAGGCCCTGTCGGCCTACGACAGGGACCGTATTCGGTCATATATCGATGAGGTGAAGCGGGATGGGCTCACCGAGCATGGCTTTGCCCGCATGGGGGCCAATATCGGCATCCTTTTGGCACACGGCCGCTGCGGGGACTACTACGACCTGTTTCTGGAGATCATGGATATTTGCTGCCAGGAAATGCCCCGGGTAAAGGCCGCAAACGACTTCACCATCCGGGAGGTATGCTGCGCCCTGATGCTCCTGGAGGAAAAGGAGCTTCTGCCGCCGGAGCGGCTGGCACTTTGGAAAAGCCAGCTTGCCGCCTTCAATCCCTGGAAATTCTACACCGTCGTTGCACCTACCCCCGACACCCCGGTGGGCAACTGGGCCGCCTTTGCGGGCCTCAGCGAATTCGTTCGGTGCAAGTGGCTGGGGGGCGACGCCACCGAATTTGTGGATTGGGAGTTTTCTTCCCTGTTCCCCTGGTTTGATGAAAGCGGCATGTATATGGATATTCCCCCTGCAAACCCCATGGTGTACGACATTGTCACCCGCCTTCTCTGTTCGGCTCTGCTGTCCTTTGGCTATACGGGCAAGCTTATGGAAAGGCTCACCGAGATGCTTGACAAAACGGTGGAAATTACCCTACAAATGCAGTCGGTTACCGGGGAGATCCCCTTCGGCGGGCGAAGCAATCAGTTTTTGCACAACGAGCCCCTGTATATCTCCCTGTGCGAAATGGAGGCCCGGCGGCTTGCCAAAAGGGGAGAAATGGAAATTGCCGCGAAACTCCGGGGGGCGGCTAAGCTTGCCGCGGAACACACCTGGCAAAAAATGAACGAAAAGCCCCTGGGCCACATGAAGAATCATTACCACGTGGATAGCTTCATTGGATCGGAGGGTTATGGCTACTTCAATAAATATATGATCACCGCCGCCACCAACATCTACCTGGGGATCCTGTTCGCCGATGAAAGTGTGATCCCCGCCACACCGGTGGCGAGGGAGGGGGGATACGCGGCGGTGACGAGCCAGGCTTTCCACAAGGTGTTTTTGAATGCGGGGGGCTACTTCCTGGAATTTGATACCGCCGCCGACTTCCACTACGATGCCAACGGCCTGGGCCGCATTCATAAGGCAGGGGTGCCCTCTGCCCTGTGTCTGACGGTCCCCTTCCCTGGGGAGCATCCCAGCTACGGTCTGGAGGCCCCAAATCGAGGCCCCATGGCCATTTGTTCGGCTGTGGGGGATCTGGTGGGGGCGGAAAAACCCTACCTCCTTCGTCATGCTGAAGCCACAGCGGAGGAGGGAAACGTCAGCTTTGAAGTGACCCTGTCCCCGGAAATTACCCTCACCGAGGACTATCACGTTACGGAAAATGGGATGGAGATCAGCCTTTCGGGTCACCCG
>SVKS01000054.1 GCA_015068345.1 Oscillospiraceae bacterium | reverse complement strand
TGCCGCTCGGTGGCATACATGATCACGTCGGTCTTTTCCTTTTGCACCATCACCGCATCCTCGTAGCGTTCCGGATAGAATAGCGCCCTGTAATCCTCCTCCGGGTAATATTTTCCGAGCAAAAAATCTCTTACCGGAAGTAAAACACTGCTATCATTTTCCTTAACCAAACAGGAATACTCATTTCCCTCATAACATTTAGCCTCCTGCCAATTGGACCACACTTCTTTCATCCAGGATTTACTTGCAGGCCATACCTTTTCAGTTACTTCCAAGGCATCTTTCTCACCCTTAGCCGGTTCCTCGGAAAGTTCAAACACAATCCCAATGGCACGCTGTAAATCTTCCTGTTCATCTTCTCCCGTTACCTTCTCGATATATTCTTGCAAAAAAGGATCCCCTACCGTTCCATCAATAAAGTAGAACTTACCATCCTGCGGTCTGCTTGTATTGCATGCGCTCCATGTTACATATACAGGAGTTCCCTCCTCTATAAAACCAGCTATCTTTCCACAATACGGCATCTGCAGAGGTAATAAAACATTTTCAATCTTCTCGCTGTATACAAATTGATCTTTGCTTGCATACATAACCTGGTTTACATTTTCACAGACCAGTATTTGCCGTTCGAACCCTTCCGCTATCTGCACATCACAGGGATAGAACAATTGCTTCATTCCATGAATCATTGCAGGCGATTCCTCATCACTATTCAGGTACTCTTGATCAAATGAATACCAATTCCACTCGGGCCAAAGCTTGTACATGAGAGCGTGTTTATCAAATTTCTTTTCTGTTTCGAACACAACCGGCTCGGGTTCTTCCTCTTCCGATTCCACCACAATAACTTCTTCTGGCTGAATCTCCGTTTTTTCTTCAGAGGCACATCCATAAAAACCAATCGCCAGAAGGATTGCCATCGTCATCAGCAATAAACTACGGAATTTCATGGTTCTTTCCTCATTATTTCTTTTACGTTCTTGCAAAAATCGATTTCACGGTTTCCTCGTCCGACCAACCGTGGGGGCAGGCATCCGAGCGGGTATTGGCGCTGTAATTGTAGCGATCGCCCCCCGCAAGGCACCGGCGGGAGGGCATTTGTACCCAGCCTTCCGGGTAACGGGCCTTCACCCAATCAACCAGGTAATTCAGGAAACGCTCTCTCTCGGCGGCATCCAGCTTGGAAAACCAGGTGATCTCGTCGTAACCCCAGGCGTGATGGTTATCGTGTCTGGGTTCGCCTGGGAAATCGGATTTGCCCCAGTTATCGAATTCCACCATGAAGGGGCGGCAAAGCCCATCCTTGGGGTTGAACATGGAATCCAGGTACCCCTCCTCCGCCACGCAGCGCATGGGATGGTCGATAACCTCCTTCAGGCGGATGGGGAAGGCATTGTAGTCAAACATGGTCTCATCCTGCCGGAGCCAGCCCAGGGTGTGGGCATCGATGAGGACGTAGTGCCGCCGGGCATGAATTTTGGCAAAGGTACGGATCTTGTCGATCACCGATTTCCAGGAAACAAAGCCCACGTCGTCCCGACCGATACGGCATACCTGACCCAGGTGGATGGCTTCGCAGCCCGCCTTGATGTACTCCGCCGCCCGGTAGAAAAACCACATCTGTGCTTCGGGATTGGTAATATCCGGGGTGGCGGTTTCCGCCATGCCCCACACGTTGTCGCTTTCCCCGGGGAGCTTCATTTTGTCATAATCAAAACACCGCTCCTCCACCGGAAAGCCGAAGGTTTCAAACACGTAAGCCGGAATGGGGGTGCTGTTGACAAAGGGACGGTAGATACATTCGAACACGCAGGCCTGGAAAATGAATTCCGGGTCCACCTCATGCCCACGGGCAAGTCTCTTTTTGGCAAAGGCGAAGCCTTCGCTGTCGGGAACGCTGTAATGCCACACGTGGGTAGCCCGACCGATGAATTTTGCCCCCTCGTTCTTGAGCATGCGAAGGTCGTCCTCGAAGGTATCGGAATAGACGTCGTTATCATAGCCCAGTCCGAAATGGGTCACCGCTCGGGACAGATAGTTATTGAGAACCTCCCGGCTCATGGATCCGTCAAAGGTAAAATTCTTTTCCATAGCATCCTCCAAAGTTGTGTTTTTTCTCAGTATAGAGGGTTTTTGATGATTTGTCAATCGTTTTTCCGGAAAGCAAAAAGGATGATCGGAAGATCATCCTTTTGTTGTATTCTCTTAGCGGAAGTTTGCCACATCGGGATCGGGCAGGAAGTGCTGATTCTGGTTGAGAGTAGCGATTTCGGCCATATCCTCGGCATCCAGGGAGAAATCGAAAACGTTGGCGTTTTCGATGATGCGGTTGGCATGGACCGACTTGGGAATGACCACCACGTTGTTTTCGATCTGCCAACGGATGCAAACCTGAGCCGGGGTCTTGCCGTGCTTGTCGGCGATCTTCTGGAGCTTATCGGAAACGTCCCCCAGACGGCCGGAAAGCAGGGGGCTGTAGGCTTCCATGCGGATACCCTTTTCTTCGCAATACTTGCGAAGCTCGGTCTGCTGGTTCAGGGGATGGCATTCCACCTGGTTCACCATGGGCAGGATGCCGGTTTCCTCGTAAACCCGTTCAATGTGATGGGGCTTGAAGTTGCAGACACCGATGGCGCGGACCCGCTTTTCTTCATAAAGACGGACCAGAGCCTTCCAGGCTTCACCGTAGAGGTCGTATTTGGGGGTGGGCCAATGGATGAGGTAAAGGTCCACGTAATCGGTGCGAAGCTTTTCGGCACTGCGGTCAAAGGCACGGAGGGCTTCGTCATACTGCTGATGGGCATTCCAAAGCTTGGTGGTGATGAAGAGATCCTCTCTCTTCTTACCACAGGTGGCCACGGCTTCCCCAACGTACTGTTCATTGTCGTAGGCGGTGGCGGTGTCGATCATGATGTAGCCCGCGTCCACGGCGGCGTGGACGGCACCGATGAGTTCCTTCTCATCCTCCACCTTCCAGACCCCCAGACCGAAGCCGGGCATTTCCACGCCGTTTGCCAGGCGATAGGTGCTTTTCAAATCCTTCATAGTTTTCCTTTCCGTCCGCAGGGCGGACTGCCAATTTTTCCTTATTGTACCCTGTGGGTGAAGTCTTTGTCAAGGTCAATTTTCCTTTACAAATTCGACAAAGTAGTTTATACTGGTGTCAAACCATACCACCAAACAGGAGGGACCAACCTTGTTACTTTATATTGTTCGCCACGGAGACCCCATTTATAACCCTGACACCCTGACCCCCAAGGGAAAGCTGCAGGCCGCCGCCATGGGAAAGCGCCTGTCGGTGCACGGGGTGGACAAAATCTTTTCCTCCCCCAACGGCCGGGCCCAGGAGACCGCCCAGCCCACCTGCGACCTGATGGGGTTGAAGGCAGAAATTGAGCCCTGGACCAGCGAAGACCTGACCTGGCGGGATTTTTCCCGGGAGGACGAAAACGGTCGGCGCATCTGGTCCTTCATGATTCCCCGACACAAGATGATTTCCGACCCGGTAGCCCTCACCGACCATTGGTACGATGCCCAAACCTTCCAGGGCACCAATGCCAAAGCGGGGTACGAGAGAGTACAGGCCGAATCGGATGCCTTTCTGGCCAAGCTGGGTTACGTGCGGGAAGGAAAGCTCTACCGCATTGAAAAGCCCAGCGACGAACGGGTGGCGGTCTTCTGCCATCAGGGCTTCGGTGTCACCTGGCTTTCCCACCTTCTGGGAGTACATCCGGTGGAATTCTGGGGTTCCTTCGACATTTCCCATTCCTGCCTGACCATCCTGAATTTTGAAAACTACCCGGATGGAGTCACCTCTCCCCGCTGCCTGTGCCTTTCCGACATGGGTCATATCTTCCGGGAAGGGCTCCCCATGGTCTACAACAACCGCATCGAAGTATAAACAAAACAGGCTGTCTCCCAGGGACAGCCTGCTCGTTTTTACTTGAGTTCAATTGCCACGGTGTGGGTACTGGTTTTGGTGCATCCCGGTTCCACCGAGAGAATACAGGGCCGTTTTGCCAGGTCATGGTCCCCGTTGGCCATGTCAGGCAGACCGCACCAGGGTTCCAGACAAACGAATTTGCTGCCCACCATGGTCCAGATCAGGAAAGCCGGGAAGCCGGTGAAGTCCACCCGGATTTTCCGGGAGGGACCCTCCAGGGTGGCACCGGTGGATTTGAGATCCCGGAAGATCATGGTGTCCCCGGCAAACAGGTCGGGGTGGAGTCGGAAGCTTGCTTCATTTTGGAGGAAGGGAATGCTTTTCCCATCCAGGAGGGGGCCTTCCAGGGTGAGAAGAGAGGCGGTTTCGGGCTGGTCGAAGGTGACGGTGTAGGCTTCCAGCCCTTCGGGGGTGGCATAGGCTTCGTGGGCACCCAGGGAGTAATACATGGTTTCATCACTTCTGTTTTCCACCCGGTAATCCACCTGCAGCCCCTGGTCCGAAAGAGTAAAGATCACCTGGAAAACGTAATTCCAGGGATAGAGCTTTTCATCCCCGGGCAGTGGGGCAAGCGTCAGGGCAGCCACGTTCTCCGCGGGTTTTTCCCCGGCGAAGGTACGTTCCTTGGCAAAGCCGTGCTTGGGAAGGGGATATCGGACCCCATCTTTTTCAAAGTAACCGTCCTTCAGAGCACCGCAAATGGGAAACAGCACCGGGGAGGTGGACTGCCACCCATCGGCGGGGTCGTGGCGCAGAATCTCCACCCCATCCTTTTGGAGGGATTTGATCTCAGCACCAAATTCATCAATGGCGGCCTGGTAGTTCTTGTATGTAATGGTGATCATAGAATAAGCTCCTTTCCTGTACTTGTCCCTATTATACCCCGATGGCAGGTAAAAAGCAATGAAAAAAGCGCACTTTTTATTGGGCAATCCCACATGAACCCTTGAAATGCCGGGCAAGCTGTGATAGAATAGAAACTAAGGATACTCAATTTCAAGGAGGTATTATTTATGGCATTACCCGTAGCATTGCAGCTTTACACCGTCCGGGAAGAACTGGCCCGGGATTTTGAAGGCACCGTTCGCAAGGTGGCCGAAATGGGCTATGCCGGTGTGGAACCCGCCGGTTTTGCCGAAGGCATCTCCCCCGCCGAAATGAAGCGCATTTTTGATGAAAACAACCTTTTCTGCGTATCGGCCCATGTTCCCCTTGCCCAGCTGGCTGCCGACCTGGAAGGCACCATTGCCAAGTGCAAGGAACTGGGTCTGAAGTACGTGGTCATCCCCTACCTGGGAGACGGCGAGCGTCCCGGCCAGGAAGGTTTTGCCGATACCCTGGAAAAGATGAAGAAGATCGGCGAAGCCTGCAAGGCCAACGGCATGGTTCAGCTGTACCACAACCACGATTTCGAATTTGTGAAGGTTGGTGAGGTTTACGGCCTGGATTACATGTATGAAACCATTCCCGCCGACCTCCTGCAGACCGAGTTGGATACCTGCTGGGTGAACGTGGGCGGTGAAGAACCCGCTCCCTACGTGCTGAAGTACGCCGGCCGCGCTCCTGTCGTCCACCTGAAGGACTTTGTCATGCCCGGCAAGAAGCCCAAGAAGCTTTACGAACTGATCGGCATCGAATCGGACGAAGAAGCCGCCGATGAAGAAGCCTTCTCCTTCCGTCCCGTGGGCCACGGTGCCCAGGACATCCCCGCCATTCTGGCCGCCGCCGAAAAGGCCGGCGCCGAATGCGTGGTGGTGGAACAGGATCAGCCCGCCAAGGGCCAGACTCCCATGGAATCCGCCAAGCTCTCCATCGATTACCTGCGCTCCCTGGGCTGGTAATCCCCATATTGCAATTGACAGCGGATGAGGGTTCTCATCCGCTGTTTTCAAAGGAACATTGCTTTTTCAGGGTCAAAATGAAAGGAGCTTCATAATGTCCAATTATCCCATTACCCGTATTCCCAATAACCCCCTCCAAACCGGCATGTCGGAGATCACCCACGACGTGGTCTTTTCCAAAGCCGGAGGACAGGAGATCAAAATGTCCCTGATCCTTCCCAAGCCCACCGAGGGAAGTGACAAACGCATCCCCTACCCCACCATCGTTTTCCTGCAGGGCAGCGGATGGACCGCCCCCTGCATCTACTACCAGATTCCCCAAATGTCCCATTTTGCCGCCAAGGGCTACGCCGTGGCCATGATCACCCACCGTAACAGCCGGGACGGTTACCCCTTCCCCGCCTTCCTGGTGGATGCCAAGTGCGCCGTGCGCTATCTGCGGGCCAATGCGGAGCTTTACGGCATTGATCCCGACAAGATCTGCTTCTGGGGCACCTCCTCCGGGGGCAACACCGCCCTCCTGATGGGGCTTACCGGGGACGACCCCCGTTACAAGAGCGAGGAATATGCCGAATACTCCGACAAGGTTCAAGCCGTCATCGACTGCTTCGGCCCCTCCGACCTGCCCCGGCTTTTGAAACAGCGTTTCTTCAATCCCATTCCCGCCGACAGCACCTTTGCTTATCTTGCGGGTACCACCGACCTTGCCAAGGCGGACAAGCTTACCGAAATGAGCCCTCTTCTTCAAATCCCCGACCAGGCCGACCTGCCTCCCTTCCTGATCATGCAGGGAGATGCCGACCCGGTGGTGGAATACGAGCAAAGCGAGTTGATGTTCAAGGCGCTGATTGATAAGGGTTACCAGGCAGAAATGATCGCTGTGGAGGGAGCCCCCCACGAAGGCTCCTTCTGGAGCTTCCAGCTCCTTGACCTGGCCGCCGATTTTATCAAGCGTACCATTGGCTAAACCACAAAACACAGCCCTGAACAGAGAAAATCTGTTCAGGGCCTTTTGATTGTTTCTTTTTACCCACGGTTGGGCATGGGGCGCTTTTTGGCGGTGAAATCGGATACGTGGATCTTAATCACCGTAACGCCGGTGACCATCTTGTCCACAAACTCAAAATCCTTGCCGGTTTGGGTCTTCATCAGGATTTTCAAGCCTTCCTTTTTCCCCTCCACGTCCTCTACAATTTCTGCTTCTCCATCTCCCATGACCGAGGAGTAGCAAATCCCGTGCTGGCAAGCCGCTTCCCCTTCAAAGGGAACCAGATCGGTGGAAAGCTCCACAAACACCCGGGGATTCTTCCGGAGCACGTCCAGCTTTCGTCCCACCGGGGACCCGTGTAGGTAAAAGGTCAGTTTACCATCCTCCATGGTGTAACCATAGTTCATGGGAACCACGTAGGGGTACTCCCCATCGATCATACCCACGTGAATAATCTTGGCCCGATCCAGGATCCCAAGAATCTCCTGCATATCGGTGACTTCCCGCTCTCTGCGTGTAATTCCGCGTTTCATAATCTTTTTCTCCTGTTCCTCAGCCGACGTACTCCACGTCGGTTCCAAAGTAAAATTTTGCCGGGCGGCCGATCCATCGTCCTTCCAAAAGCTCATTCAATCGCCACCGGATCACGCCCACATGGTACCGGTTGTGGTAAGGATTTCCCGCACTGTAGTATGCGGTAACAATCGTTCCGTCGGACAGTACCACACTGCTGGGGTACCCTCCGTCAAACGGAGCATACTCCACCAGGATATTGGGTTCATTCCAGCTTTTCCCCCGGTCCCGGCTGATGCTAGCCATCACCCCGTATTGGTTGGCAAACCGATACCCAAAGGTCATCAGGGTGAGTCCATCCGGCAATGCGGTCAGGTGCGTGGGAATCATCCCCTGTCCCCAGAGCATTCCCTCCTCCGCCCAGGTCTTACCTCCGTCAACCGTCCGATATACGCGGTTTCCGCCGCCTGCATCCCGCTGGGCTCCCGGATTTGCCGTGTATGCGGCGTCGATCCGTCCCACCGCAACGGCATTTTCCCGGTCATAAAACAGCACCGCCGTTTCGTTGATTCCGGTGCCGATCAAATAATCCTCGTCCCAGGTCAAGCCATCGTCTCGGCTGATGCGAATATGGGCTTCGTGAATGGCATCGGCATATCCTTTTTCCCAATCGGATTCGGTATTCATCCAGTAATGAAATACCAGCATACCCTCTCCAAGCCGCTGGATCGTTCCATAAGGGAAGGGCATGGAGCCGTGATTTGCCAACTGCTCTCTGCCCGAAGAAATGCATCCGATCTGTCGGAAGGTCTTACCACCGTCGGCAGAACGAAATACAAAGGTTCCCTTTTGCCGGAGATTCTGCACGACAACCAGATAATCCCCATTGTTGGCAAGACCGCAGGCCTTGTCGCAATAGCAACCATCCGCCACACTCCCCCGTCCCGAAACACCCCGGAAGGAAAAGCTTCTTCCCCCGTCCACACTGGCCCAGCATTCGGCACTTCCGTCAACCGAACCGTGGGAGGGTTTGTTGTGGATATCCATCAGGATACAGCCGTCATCCATCAGGGTCAGCTTCGGCCATCCGCAGACCTTATCCACCACCATATATCTTTCCATACGCCACCCTCATTCCAAAGGTCGCAGGCATTTCTGCCTGCGACACTTTTTGTTTTGTTACTTGACCAGCTTGACGGTGACGATTTCGTAGTTGCCCACGGGAAGGGTGATCTTACCATCCACCACGGGAATTTCGGAAAGCTCGTTTTCCATCATGTCGCAAAGGTATGCCTTCTTCACTTCAAATCCCGGAGTGAAGGTCACGTCGGCATTGCGGTTTTCGTATTCGTAGGCACGGAAGATAACCGAATCATCCTCGTATGCCTTCTTCACGGTCTCCACCACCACGTGATCGGCGTCGCAGGCCAGGAAGGAATAATCATCCGCAAGCTTGCCACTGCCGGCTTCCACCGGGAAGGCGGTCATGGGCTCGTTCAGCAGGTAAGCCTCCTTCACGGTATCACCCTGACGCCATGCACCGGCGTGGGGATAGATGGTGTAGGTAAATTCGTGAATGCCCTGGTCAGCTTCCGGGTTGGGGTAGGTGCCGCACTTGAGCATGGTAAGCTTGAGCACGTTGCCTTCGGCATTGTAACCATACTTGCAATCGTTCAGGATGGAAAGTCCGTAGCCGGCGTCCGAAATATCGGCCCACTTGTGGGCGCAAACTTCAAACTTGGCTTCATCCCAGGAGTTGTTTTCGTGGGTGGGACGTTCCACGTTACCGAACTGCACGTCGTAGGTGGCTACGCTAGCATGTACCGAGGTGGGGAAGGCGGCCTTCAGGATGACGTGGTGATCCTGCCAATCCAGGGTATTTTCCACGTCCACCTTGGCAATGTCATCGTAGAGCCAGAGCTTCTGGGTGATTTTGGAGTTGGAGAAGGTCTTGACCACTTCAAAGCCCGCCCGGGCACCATCAAAGATGGGGGTCACCGAAACCACGTCCCGTACGTTCCACATCTTCTGCTTGTAGTACTGGGAGATTTCCCAGTCGTCGTAGGCTCTGGGGAAGTCTTCAAAGGCTTCCAGCTTGTTGCCGGTTTCGCCCTTGGCGAAGACCTGGCGCTTATTCTTCTTGTCGTAGAGGGTGATTTCGCCGTTTTCATCCATGGTCATGCGGAAGAATTGGTTTTCGGCCACGTTGCCTTCCACAGTGGTCTTGCCCACGGTCTTTTCATCGGCTACGATCTTCCAACCCATGGCGGGAACGTCGGCCACAAAGCGGCTTTCGCCACCCACCTTCACGGTGGCACTTGCGGCAAAGGAGTTGGGGTTATAGACGAAGATGCCCGCCTTGCCGGTTTCAGCGGCCAGTGCACGGAGCTTGGCTTCCTTGATGGCTTCGCCGGCGGCACGGATGGCGGCATACTGCTTGTCGCAATCCTCGTACACTTCGAAAATGGAGCTGCCGGGGATGATGTCGTGGAATTGGTTCAGGAGAATGATTTCCCAGGCATTGTAGAAATCCTCTGCCGGGTACTCTCCGCCCAGGAGCACCAGGTCGGTGGCTGCCGCCTTTTCGGTTTCCTGATACAGAAGTTCGCTCTTGCGGTTGTTCTTCTTGTTCTTGGCGATGGAGGTGTAGGTACCCCGGTGGTATTCCAGATAGAGCTCGCCCACCCAGCGGGGAGTCCGCTTCAGAAGTTCGCAGTTTTCGGTGAAGCTCTTTTCCACCCGGGCCAGCATATCCCCCGCCTTTTCAATGCGGGTGGCAGGGAAGCCGGGCAGACCTGCCGCCAGACGGCGCTGTTGCTCCAGCATATCTCTGGTGGGCCCACCGCCGCCGTCGCCATAGCCGAAGGTGATGATGGTGTCGTTGTTGTATTCCTTGTGCTGGAATCTCTCCCAGGTACCCAGTACCTGGCTGGGACGGATGTAACCCACGTAGGTGGTGCCATTGTCGTTGACACCCTCGGGGGTGTGATCCCGGGCGGTGAGGAAGTAGGTAAAGATCTCGGTACCATCAAGGCCCTGCCACAGGAAGGCATCGTAGGGCATCTTGTTGGTTTCATTCCAGGAGATCTTGGAGGTGACGAACTTGTCCACGCCACTCTTCTTCAAAATCTGGGGCAGGGCAATGCTGTAACCAAACACGTCGGGCAGCCACAGGATTTTGCTGTCCACGTCGAATTCCTTCTTCATGAAGTGCTTGCCGTGGATGATCTGGCGCACCAGGCTTTCGCCGGAGGAAAGGTTGCAGTCGGCTTCCAACCACATGGCCCCTTCCACTTCCCAGCGACCCGCCTTCACAGCCTTCTTGATCTCTTCGTAGAGCTCGGGCGCTTCTTCCTTCACATACTTATAAAGCTGGGGCTGGGAGGACATGAAGATGTATTCGGGATACTGCTTCATCAGCTCAATCACGGTGGAGAAGCTACGCTGGGCCTTTTCCCGGGTCTGGGCCAGGGTCCAAAGCCACGCCACGTCGATATGGGTGTGACCGATGCAGGAAACCACCGCTTCGTGTTTGCCGCAAATGCCTTCGTAAAGCTCCTTCTTCAGGTATTCTCTTGCGTCCTTCACGCCGGCATAGTAGGCATCACTACCGGGATTGCGCATATCCAGGAAGCCCTCGGCGGTTTCCAGGCGTTTCAGGATCTGTACGTAGTCGTTGGACTTGGGGCTGAGCACCATGGCGGCATCCAGGGGAACCTTCATATCATAATAAAGGGCTTCCACTTCCTTGTCGATCTCCACCACAGCGGGGCGGAAGGCCACCAGGTCATCGTGCATGCCAACGTAGAAGTAGACCACGGCGTCGTATTCGGTATCATAATCCACCAGCACTTCGGTGTGGTTCACGTCCATGCCCTGGATCATCTTACCATTGAGGTAGAGAATCGCCTGGGGGTTGGAGGCGTCCCACATACCCTCCCGGCCGGTGGTCAGGGAGAAGTAGACTTCATGTCCTTCCTTCTTTTCGGGGGTCTTGAAGTGGAATTTGAACCAGTAGTGGGCGTCACGGCCACCAATGGTCAGGTGGGTATCAAAGGGGTCCATCCCCTCCCCGGTGGGCAGAGCATCCCCCTCCTTGTAGCCGGTGGGCTGGTAGAGAAGGTCGGTGATGTCGAAAAGCTTCTTCTTCATGTGAAGCGCCAGCTCTTCGCAAATGACCCGAATCTTGTCGTCAATAAAACGCATATTGAGTCCTCCGTATTGTGTATTTTACAAGCATTATAGCAGACATTTCCCCCGATTGCAACCCACCTTTTTCGGTATTTTTTGCACCTTATCCCTTCCCGGGCATACACTGGTAACGAGGGAGTTCATCCCCCGAAAGGAGCTATTCATCTTGGAGAAATTTATGCCAAATTACTCCCGCGGCTATTCTGCCGAGTTTTTCCGCAACAGCATCCGCCAGCCCTCCCCGGAACGGATTCCCGACCGGTGCGACCAGCCCCTGGCCATCGCCCGGGTGGCTGACCAGTGTTTCGAGGATATCTATACCGGTGAGTGCGGTCTTGCCCGGGGTACCATTTTTGCCGGGCTTTATTTCCCTCTGGGAAATCTGAACCGGGGAGGTGGCCAGTTTGAACGATAAGGAACGCTTACTGAATCGGGTACGGGTGGCATTTTTCAAGGTCACCGAGGCATCCCTTTTCCTGGACACCCACCCCGCCGACCAAAAAGCCCTCTCTTACATGGAAGACGCCTGCCGCGAATTTGAGGAGGCCAAAGCCGCTTATGCCGAATACTGCGGCCCCCTGACCCTGTGCGATGGGGTAGGCAAGGACTGCTGGACCTGGATCGCGGCCCCCTGGCCCTGGCAAATGGAGGTGTAACCCATGTGGAGCTATATCAAATCCCTTGAATTCCCGGTAAAGATCAAATGTCCCGATGCCCGGGCGGCTAAGATCATCATTTCCCAATACGGCGGCCCCGATGGGGAGCTGGGTGCATCCCTTCGTTACCTGTCCCAGCGGTTTGCCATGCCCTGCCCCGAGGCGGTTGGCATCCTGAACGACGTGGGTACCGAGGAATTAGCCCACCTGGAAATGGTGGGTAGCATTATTTACCAGCTCACCCGCAACCTGAGCGAGGAGCAGATCAAGGCCGCCGGATTGGATGCCTACTTCGTGGACCACGGTCTTGGAGTCTACCCCCAGGCCGCCGCCGGTGTTCCCTTTAATGCCATGGCCATCGCCTCCAAGGGCGACCCCATCACCGATCTTCACGAGGATTTGGCTGCAGAACAAAAAGCACGCACCACCTACGACAATATTCTGCGCCTGATTTCCGACCCCGACGTGCGGGAGCCCATCAAATTCCTGCGTGCCCGGGAGATCGTGCATTATCAAAGATTTGGTGAACAGGTACAATCAACATAGAATGAAATCGAGCTACTAATGACACCCATTTTTAGAGTTGAAAGCTTGTTCTACAATTATTCTTTACCAGCATCAGATTCACCCCAAAGCGACCGTTTTCGATTCGTACAGCAATAAGTCAGCGGACACGAAAATCAGCACAAGCACAGAACAGACACCGAGTGGCAGGCTACGCCCGTGTGTCCACCGACCGTGAGGAGCAGATAACCTCCTATGAAGCGCAGGTTGATTATTACACACAGTATATCAAGGCAAACCCCGAATGGGAGTTTGTAAGGGTCTATGCCGACGTGGGTATTTCAGACACGAACACCAAGAAGCGTAAGTGCTTCAACCAAATGGTCGAGGATGCCCTTGCCGGAAGGATCGACTTGATCATTACGAAATCGGTCAGCCGATTCCGAGCTACCGTCGAGCACATCACCGTCCACAACGATGGACGGCTTGTGTTCACCTTCACGAATGGCAGCGAGGAGACGGTGATAATGTAAAATGCTAATACAAAAACGAGGATACAGAGCATAATTGCCTGTATCCTATCTGAGTGAGGTGGAACAGCGTTGGCTCCACGAAGCAATGGAGTATTCCGACGCTACTCCCTCCCTTGGACAGGCAATTCAACTTCGAGCCTTCTCCAAAGATCACACTCTGGGTCCCAACGTGATCGAGACCTTGCTTGCCGAAGAAAAACCCAATCAACGTGAGAAGATTAGTTTCCGGGCCGACCGACTGCGCAGATATATTCCTGACTCCGTCCCTCCCAACAAGACGGAAGACTACGTTTACAAAGCCTTAGAGTACTACCAACAATTTTTGTCCCGCGAGCGCAGAGACCGGGATGACCGATAAAAAGGAGACACACTATGCAATTTACTCAACCCCTGATCGACCGACTGAAGGATCAATACCCTCCCGGCACCCGCATTGAACTGGATTTTATGGGAGATGATCCCCGTCCCATTCCTCCCGGTACCCGGGGAACCGTTCGGGTGGTGGATGACATGGGCACCGTTCACTGCGATTTTGACAATGGCAGACGACTGGGCTTGATTCCCGGAGAGGACTGCTTCCACGCCGTTCCCACAAAGTCCCGCACCGACAGGGAAGGACGGTGATTCTATGGAATTCACCATCCGACCCATGACGATTCCGGAAAGAATGTATTGCTACACCCAATCTCAACAAATCATGGCACAAACCGGATGCATTGGCCATCTTCGGGGAGAGATGGGAAGCAGCGGAGAACAGTTCTTTTCCTCCTGGGATGACCATATGCGTAACCTGAAAACCCCGGAATTTGCGGACGAGTTGGATGCTATCATCAACAATCTGCGCCTCGACCAACCTGGCAGCTTCCTTTCGAACCGCAGAGCACTCGCCAACTACTGTTGGGATCACCAGGAAGCCAGGATCCGTCCGGGTGATGACGACTATGGGTTCCGTCTGGATACCGAAACCTACAGCTACCTGCTTCGTCTGAACCCTAATCGGGGGTTCTACAATCTTTACTGCTACTGTTATCTGCGAGAAAGCTTAGCTCGACACCTGGAAAGTGCCGAAAGGGGCATCCGCTTCAGCGACAGTCACTATAACGAAAAGTTCCGGGTGGCGGATGGTGACACGGTTCGCCTGATCACTGCCGGTGGCAACCACCGGGATATGCAGGTCCGCTATATTGATGACTACCACATGGAAACCAACGGTGAATGGAGCAACAACCTCTATCACATCTGCGAATTTGCTGAGCGATTTGAGGAACGGGGCTGAGCTTTCCTCGCAATCTGATTCATGTTGTTATTGAGCTGTTGGATCTGCTTTAGCATTTGCACCAGTTCCAACTGAGGCTTTGCTCTCAAGGGGCTGTTCATAATGAGCGCTCTCAAATATTTTTCTCTCGACCAGCCTGACTTTTCAACATCACTTTTAAGCTTTGCTAATTCTTCATCGTTCAGGCGCAGGTCAATTTTGTGGTTTCGCTTTGCCATATTTCCTCCTCTCAGTTGGTATAAGGGTTTGGGGCTACCCCCAAAAGCTATAGATGCCGTCAAAAGGCGATGCTTGCTAAGAAAATAACGCTGGTTAGACACCTCACAACAGTTTATGTGGAACAAAGGAAAATGCGACAGCAAGGAATCTCTCCAAACTGTCGCATTTGGTACGTATTCAGTTACACAGTAGCAGGTTGCCGTGCCTCGATATACAGGTCAATATCCTCCACGATATAGTTTGCACCCGTTGTATGCAAAGCCTCGAAGCAGGAATATATATAGTCCCACACACGATAATAGCTGAACAACTCGGATACCTGTTTGCCGGTCAGTTTCTTTGCAGATTTATACTGCTCGGTACAATAGATCATAAATTGGCCTTGTCTGCTCATGTTCATCCCTCCGGAAACGTAATACTGCCCGTCTTTCTTTCCTCGTCATACATATTGAAAAGAGTCAGCGGGCTAAGCTGCCACAACTTTGTATCTTCTTGCTCCAGCAGAGAGTATACCTTTGACTCATAAAAAGCTTTTGCTGCAGTTACTTCGTCCAGCCTGTATTCTTGAGTGATCATACCAATCACCATTGGAACAATCAAAACAAGCATAGCCTCAAATTTTTTCTGTTCCATTAAAATCCTCCTCTGGGACTGTTCCGACAAAATTCAGAAAGGCAAGTGCCTTTTTCGAGGTGAGTACCAACTGATTATACAGTTTTTTTACTTTCAATGCTTCAATGGTCTGTTCTTTGGAAAGAACACCTGCGGTATAAAGAGTAAAGGTTGTATAAACATCATCATTGGCGACTGGACCGTATATAAAATCGTATGTTTCTCCAACATACTTTCCCGCTCTGTTATCGGATACGAAATCTAGCCACGCTTCATCGGGGGAATCAAATCGCAAAACAGAGCACGCCGCAAAAGCCTTTGCATCATCAATTTCATAAACACTGACTGTAGGAATTCCTTCCTTACGGCGTTTTGTCACTTTGTCAGCAAAACCGATTGCCTGTGCTTTATTTGTAGTAGTATAAAAGCCGTAACCAAAATCAAGAAAGCGGTTTTGCACAACCAACTTCGGTTCTGACACGGTCAGATTACTTCCGTGATATATAATCATAATGCATCCTCCAATACTTTATTCGCAATGGACAGTTCTTCCCGAAGGGACTTCATCATCGCTTCAATATGCTTTCGTTTTTCAAGCTGCTCCCGTATTTCGTTGATCTGAGATTTGCTAATGTATTGTGAGATAACTTTCTTTCCATCCCGGTATTTCAAATAATAGTATGTTCGGTCTCCTACATTTTTCACAGAAATTGAACCTTTAGGGAGACGGGCTTGCTCTTCTTTGTATTTTGTAAGCATGTACTCAATACGTTTCTTTTCCTGTGTTATTGTGGTCAGGATCATATTCATTATTATCACCCATCTATATTATACACAACATGGTCGCAATATGCAATAGGATTGTTGTTCATGCTTTGGGATACTTCAGCGTATCAAAAACGTCCTCGTTCGCAGGATACTTGGGGTTATCTCTCTTGTTCCTTCTCCGGACGGAAAGGAATGGCTTTGATCTCGCCATCTATTCTGAAAAACATCTCAGGATACTGGAACATTTCCATATATTTTCGGGCCTGCTCATCGGTCAGGTTCCCGAAGTTCTCACCACTGCAATCGCAGATAAAACAGGGACCGGCAATGATGTCAAGGACCTGTTTCTCTTCGGGTCTTTTTCCCACATCATCCTCTGCATATATGGCACGATTAAGGGGCAAGCCATTGATTTTCCCCTCCTCATTGCATACAATGCAAACCTCTTCTTCAAAGGGGTAACAGGCTTCAATGTAGCCACCAACGAAGTTCTGCATCCCAGCAAGGGTGGCCTCGATGGTCCCGACCCGTGCCATCTTACCGGGCTCCAGGATTACCACCGTGATGGCTTCCTTCAGGGGGTGTGCCGCCTCCGTGTCAAATTCCACCTGCTGAAAACCGATGGTGTCGCAGAAATGGGCGGATGTCGTTCCGTCCTCTGCTTCGATGACCGCGATGTCCGATACCGACATAGAACGCCCCTGGAAACCATCAGGATGGTCGAAGTTGAAAGCAGCAAACACGCCCTGAGATTTTCTTCCGTT
>SVKS01000053.1 GCA_015068345.1 Oscillospiraceae bacterium | reverse complement strand
GACGGTTTGATGGCTATGTATTCCACCAGCCGGGCCACCCAGGGCAACGCCTGGGGTAAGCTTTGCGTGTGGGCCTTTGCCGCAAGCCGTGTTCTGGATGCTATTTTGACCCTGCCCGAAGTGGACGCCAATCGGGTTGCCGTTATCGGCCTTTCCCGTCTGGGTAAGACCGCCCTGTGGGCCGGTGCCAGCGACGAGCGCTTTATCGTCACGATCTCCAATGAGTCCGGTTGCGGTGGTGCCGCTTTGAATCGAGGAAAAATCGGTGAATCCCTGTCGGGTATGACCGACGTATTCCCCTACTGGTTCTGCCCCAACATGTCGAAACTCCGGGGTGTTCCCGCAGAAGAGCTGGTTTTTGATTCCCACTTCCTTTTCGCCACCATTGCTCCCCGCCACCTCCTGGTCGGCAGTGCCATCGATGACGAATGGGCTGACCCCACAAGCGAACTTTTGGCCTGCCACGCCGTCTCCCCCGCATGGAGCGCCTTCGGCAAAACCGGTTTCGTTTGTGATGTGGAAGCCCCTGTTTGCGACAAAGCTTTCCAGGAAGGCATGATTGGTTACCATATGCGTTCCGGCGGCCACTACCTCTTACGCACCGACTGGAATTATTACATGGATTACCGGGATCTGCACCGGGTATAACAAGGAGGCCGCTTGCTAAACCGCATTGTATCCCTTTGGATTTCTCCCCATCTGGATCCCCAGGATCCGGAAGTGCGCCGCAAATACGGCGTATTCTGTGGGGTTTTGGGGATTATTTTCAACCTGATCCTCTTCGCCATCAAGCTTTTCGCCGGTATCGTCAGCGCATCGGTGGCCATCACCGCCGACGCCATCAATAACCTTTCGGATGGTGCCTCCTCCCTTGTGACCATCATCGGATTCCGTCTGGCTGGCAAAAAGCCCGACCCGGAACATCCCTTTGGCCACGGGCGGTTTGAATACATCAGTGGTATGATCGTATCCCTGGCTATCCTGCTTATGGGTATCGAGCTTTTCACCGACGCCGTGGATAAGATCCTGCACCCTGTCCTTCCCCGGGCAAACGGTTTGGTATACGGCATTTTGGTGGTTTCGATTCTGGTAAAGCTTTATATGGCGCACTACAATAACCGTTTCGGGCGGAAAATCGATTCTGCCGCTATCCGTGCAGTGGCCGCCGATTGCTTGAGCGACTCGGCCGCCACCCTGGTGGTTTTGATTTCCACCCTGCTTGCCGACTTGTTTTCCTGGCAGGTGGACGGTTGGTGCGGTGCGTTGGTTTCTGTTCTGGTCTTCTGGGCCGGGCTTCAGGCCGCCCGGGAAACACTGTATCCCCTTTTGGGTCAGCCTCCCTCCCCGGAATTGGTGGATAAGATCGAGAGTACGGTTCTGGAAACCCCCGAGATCCTTCGTATCCACGACCTGGTCGTACACGATTATGGTGTGGGCCGTATGATGGTATCCCTGCATGCGGAAGTTTCCTGCCACTCCGACTTCATTGCCATTCATGATATCATCGACAATGTGGAACGAAAGCTGGCATCCCGTTTTGGTTGTGAGGCAGTAATCCATATGGATCCGGTGGAAGACGAAGACAGTTTTACCCTGGACCTGCGGGAAAAGGTTCTTCTTTTGGTATCCTCCATCGATGAACGAATCACCATCCACGATTTTCGTGTGGTACGGGGGCCTTCCCATACCAACTTGATTTTCGATGCCGTGGTTCCTTATGGTCTTCCCTGGAATGACACTGCCATAATCCAGAAGATCACGCAAATGATTCGGGCTTTGGATGAAAATTACTACGCTGTCGTCAAGATTGACAAAAATTATTCCAAATAATTTGCGAAACAGGGGAGCAAAACGCTTTCCTGTTTCGTCATAAAGAAAGGTTGCGTTTTCTTTCCATATATGATATGATAAAGGCATATCAAGCGGAACGAAAACGATTCTTGGCATATAAAAGGAGTAACACAAATGGCAAACAGAGATAAACTACAGGCATTGATCCATAGCATGAGCCAGGTCGTCATCGGCAAGCGGGACGTGGCGGAGCTTTTGACCTGTGCCCTGCTTTGCCGGGGACACGTTCTTGTGGAAGACGTTCCCGGTGTCGGCAAAACCAGCCTGGCACTTTCGCTGGCTCGGTCGGTGGGATTAACCTTCCGTCGAATCCAGTTCACCCCCGACGTTATGCCTTCCGATATCACCGGTTATACCATGTTTGACCAGAAAAAAGGAGAATACAGTTATCATCTGGGTCTGGTTATGAGTCAGATTGTATTGGCAGACGAGATTAACCGTGCTTCTCCCAAAACCCAATCCAGTCTGCTGGAAGCCATGGAGGAGCGTTCGGTTACCGTAGACGGCAAATCCTACAAAATCCCCGAACCCTTCATGCTGCTTGCCACCCAAAACCCCATCGATCTGCAGGGTACCTATCCCCTTCCGGAAGCCCAGTTGGACCGTTTCATGCTGAAGGTCCGAGTCGGTTACCCCGAGAAAGACGAAGAAGAAATGATTCTCCGTATGCATATGACCTCCGAGCGGGCTCTTGATCAGCTGTCACCCGTTCTTTCCGCTGCCGAGCTTGCCGAATTGCAGGCAGAGGTCCGCCAGGTATCCATCAAACCCGAACTTTTGCGTTATATGGTGGAAATCGTCTCCGCCACCCGTTATCACCGGGATCTTTCCCTGGGTATCAGCCCCCGTGGAACCATCGCCCTGATGCAGGCGGCACAGGCAGTAGCTTACATGGACGGACGCAGTTTCGTCTGCCCCGATGATATCACTCGCATGATTCCCTACGTTTTGGCCCACCGGCTGGTTCTGAAAAAGGAAGCCATCATTGCGGGACGTAGTGCTACCGCCATCCTTGCCGGGATTGTTTCCGACGTGACAATTCCCACCCTGGAAAAAGCATGAGACTGATTCGTTCCAGAATCCTATACGCCGTATTATTGGCCACCGTATTGCTGTATGCCGCCATTGTGCAAAGCCGGGATGCCGAGCTTTTGGTATACGGCTTGGTTGGCCTGCCCATTTTGACCCTGCTTTATACCATTATCACCGCTCTTTTTGTGGAGATCACAGCAGTCACCACCCAGGAATCCCCGGAAAAGGGTGACGTTATCATGGTCAAGGTCTACATCCGGAACCGTTTCATCCTGCCCATCCCTTACCTGACTCTGTATACCACGGTGGACCGGGACATCTCCTATATTCCCGAGGAAGAATTCATGGCGCCCCAGATCGCCCTGCTCCCCCGCGAGAAACGGAAGATCGAGCTGGACGTGCTGTGCCGGAAGCACGGTTATTTTACCGCAGGCGCCACCGGTTTTTCGGTGGTGGACTATCTGCGGTTATTCCGGATTTACGTTCCGATAAAGCCCAATCGTATCCTGGTCTACCCTGCTCTGCAGGCGGGCGGCGGTATGTTATTGGAAGGGGTCCCCTCCGAATATGGCGGAAGTGAAATCGCCGGCAGAGAGGGTGCCGAAACCCCCGACACCCAGGAAATTCGCCCCTACCGCCCCGGCGACCCTATGAACCGCATTCATCACAGTCTGTCCTCCCGTGGATTCGGTCTTTACGCCAGGGAACGGGTTCGGGAAGGAAGCGATTACCTGACGGTCATCTACCATTCCGCCGACGCCAACCGGGATGAGTTGGATCTTTTAGCCCATCTTACCTCCGCCCTGCTTTTTGACGCCACCGAAGCCGGGAAAAAAGTCCGCCTAATTACCGGTTGCAGTCAAAAAACGTCCCCTGCCGAATATACCGATTACGACACGTTTTCCTTCCAAAAAGCCTTTTTGAAAATTTCCAAGGCTTGTATGGAAAGACTGCCCTGTTCTTTCCCCTCCCTGTCGCTTCACAGCAACGCCATTCTGGAAGGTAAATTGATCATTTTTTCCGCAAAAGCCGACCCAGCCCTGCTCGCCTTTGCCTCCCTGGCCAGTGAAACCGGCCATGCCCCGGTGGTTTTGACTACTCGAAAGCCCCCTTGTTCTCAGGACGCTCTTACTTCCCTGGGCATCGAGTTGTACATTGCCGGGGATGAGGAAGGGGATCCTGTCTGGAATTTAGTCTGACCCCCACCATAAAATACACTGCGAAAGGAGAAACGATATGTTTAAGCGTGCATTTACCCGGGACCATTTTCGTACCTTTGGTAACGGACTGATCAAGCTCTTCATGGATTGCATCCTGACTTATATTTTCTCCTGGTTTGCTTTGATTTCGGTCTGCAGTGCCATTCCTCACATTGCAGAACACTATTCCGCCGAGTTGCTTTCGGAATATGCCCTGTTTTTCACCCTGGTATGGAACATTCTTCTTTCCAGCGGTATCATCTCGGTTTTGACTATCGGCGTTTTATTCATTTCCATGGTTGGCGGGCTACTTCTCTACCTGCTCAACGATGGAGTAAACGCCTGGCTGGACGCTTACTTCCGCTGGATTTCCACCCTTTTCCTACCAGTCAACGCAGGGAATGATCTCTACGAGTATATCACCGTCATCGCTATCACCGTCATGCTGGTGCTTTTGATGACCCTGTTTTCCTCCCGTCATTCCAATGCGGGACTCGTGTTCATTCTGATTCTCCCAACAGCCATCTACTACGACATCACCTCCGGTGGCAGCGGCAGTATTTACTTCCCCATTCTGCTTTTTGGCTTTACCTTATACTATATGCGGCTTCGTCAGTCGGTTTATCTGGATTACCGCCTCACTGAGCGGGATGAAGTTCGTTACACCAAGGCTTCCCAACTCGTCATGCTTCCCGCCATGCTTTTGGCTATTGCCCTGACCTTTATCGTAACGCATCTTCCTGCCGGTATGTTCATCAGTCAGGGAGAAGAGCTGCATCTTGGTAACAGGATCAAGGAAACCCTGGTCCGTATCGAAGATAACTTTTTCGAAAGCCGCAAGGATATTGACTTTGACACCGACCGCATTGGTGTAGATGATAAAGAGGGACGGTTTCTGAATTCTTCCCGTGTCAATACCCTGAATGCCAAAAGTTATTCCACAGAGATCACTCCCCTCTATTTGCGGGCTTACAGCTACCGCACATACAACAACGGATGGGTTCCCAGTACCCTTTCCGGAGTGGACCCCTATGATTCCCGGGGCTATTTCGGCGCCGCCGAAACCGAGCTTTCCTGTGCCCGCCGTCTCCTTTTGAACCGTTCTCTCAATGGATATTCAAACCGGGACAAGAGTCAGGAATTCTACCTCTATCGTTTGCTCAAGAAGGCCAGCGTAGCCCTGTCCTACCAGGACATCTCTACCCAGGCGGTTTTCGAGGTTCCCCTTGCCACCAACTACTCCCTGTTTTCCAGTACCAAGCTGAATATCCGGGATAATATCAACGGCAGTGGGCTCTTTTCCGAGTCCGGTGCCCTTTCCACCGGCACCAGCTACACCGCCGATCATTACGTTCTGACAAAAAACCAGTATACCATTCTTTTATACCGCTACTTCGGCGAGGGTTTCTACGATTCCCTGACAGCCCGGGAAATCGAGTCCATTTATGGTGAAAAGCTGGCGATCTGCCAGGAACACGCCGAACGCATCCAGCGCCAATACACCGATCTCTACGGCATCAGCCCCCAAATCATCGCCCTGGCCCGTTCCCTCACCGAAAACGAACCTACCCAGGCCGATAAAGCATTGGCCATTGTTGCTTATCTGAACGAAAATTGCCATTACGATGCCACCGTCTACCTGCCGGAAGACCGATCTGACTTTGTGGAAACTTTCCTTTTTGAAACCAAAACCGGCAGTGCCGTTCACTTTGCCTCTGCCACCACCCTGATGATGCGCGCCGCCGGTATTCCCGCCCGCTATGCAGAAGGTTATCTGACCCAGGCTGGCGGAGATATCGGATTGGTGGAGGTTCGCCAGCGTGCCGAACATGCATGGGCTGAAATCTACCTGGAAGGGTTCGGCTGGCTCCCCCTGGAAGCCACCCCCGGAAAGGGCATTCTTGCCACCGAGTTGCTTTCTCCCACCTACGACAATCCCCCGGAGAAGTCCTCCTTCTGGCACGAATTGACCCTGGAAGCCATTGCCGATGCCATGTTAAGCGGAGTGATTGCTCTGTTGGAGACCCTGCGTTACATGCTGATTGGCGGGTTCTGGCTCTTTTTGATCCTGGTTATTCTGTGCCACCTGCGCCGGGGCATTCTGTTCTGTCTCCCCCACAACTACCGTGGATACCGTTGGACCTTGCTATATCTTTTGAAGGTTCTTTCCTTCGCCGGCTTCCATCGGGAAAAGGGAGAGGGTATTCTCTCCTACGCCCAGCGGTTGGATGCCGTTCTCCCCGCTTCGCTTCATCTTACTCCCCACGTAAAGGTTGCCTATGCTGCATCGTATGGCGGTCAACCCATTTCCCACGAGGATCAGAAGGCGTTGAAGGAACTGCTTTTCAAAACCGTTCTGATTCTAAGAGCCCTTGGTGCCTCCTTCCGGGGACACCTTCTGGGGCTTGTGATATAGCCCTTTTTCAAAAATGGCCGCTGATTTCTTCGGAATTTGGCGGTCGTTCCTTCTTTTTTGTCGAATTGTTCCAAAAATTTCGGTTAAATTCCGTCAAAAATTCGATTTTCCCCATTGCAATTTTGCCAAATCTGTGTTAAAATTTCATAGTTGTAACGAAAAAATGAAAGTTGCAGATTCCCCTGCAAAAAATACGAAAAAGGAAGGTTCACACCACATGAAAAAGTATGTCTACCTTTTCTCCGAAGGCAATGGTTCCATGCGGGAACTTCTCGGTGGCAAGGGTGCCAACCTGGCCGAAATGACCAAGATCGGTCTGCCGGTACCCCAGGGCTTCACCATCTCCACCGAAGCTTGCACCCAGTATTACGAAGACGGTCGTAAAATCAACGACGCCATCAAGGCCGAAATCATGGAAAATATCGCCAAGATGGAAGTCATCACCGGCAAGAAATTCGGTGACCTTGAAAATCCCCTGCTGGTATCGGTTCGCTCCGGTGCCCGCGCTTCCATGCCCGGTATGATGGATACCATCCTGAATCTGGGTCTGAACGAAGAAGTTGTGGAAGTTATGGCCACCAAGTCGGGTAACCCCCGCTGGGCTTATGACTGCTATCGCCGCTTTATCCAGATGTTCTCCGACGTCGTTATGGAAGTCGGTAAGAAATACTTCGAAAAGCTCATCGACGAAATGAAGGAAGCCAAGGGCGTTTCCAACGACGTCGACCTGACCGCCGAAGACCTGAAGGAACTGGCCAACCAGTTCAAGGCCGAATACAAGGCTCAGCTCGGCACCGACTTCCCCTCCGACCCGAAGGAACAGCTCTTCAAGGCTGTGGAAGCTGTTTTCCGTTCCTGGGACAACCCCCGTGCAAACATCTACCGCATGGACCACGATATCCCCTACTCCTGGGGCACCGCTGTTAACGTACAGATGATGGCCTTCGGTAACATGGGCGATACCTCCGGTACCGGCGTTGCCTTCACCCGCAACCCCGCCACCGGTGAAAAGGGCCTCATGGGCGAATTCCTGATGAACGCCCAGGGCGAAGACGTCGTAGCCGGCGTCCGTACCCCCATGCCCATCCAGAAGATGGCTGAAATCCTGCCCGAAGTTTACGAACAGTTCCTGGGCATCTGCAACACCCTGGAAAACCATTACCGGGATATGCAGGACATGGAATTCACCATTGAAGACAAGAAGCTCTACATGCTCCAGACCCGTAACGGCAAGCGTACCGCCACCGCCGCCATCAAGATCGCCTGCGATCTGATCGACGAAGGCATGATCAGCGAAGAAGAAGCTTTGATGCAGATCGACGCCAAGTCGCTGGATATGCTCCTGCACCCCACCTTCGACCCCGCCGCCCTGAAGAAGGCTGAAGCCGTTGGCAAGGGCATCGCCGCTTCCCCGGGCGCTGCTGCCGGTAAGATCGTCTTCACCGCTGAAGACGCTGCCGAACGCGGCAAGGCTGGCGAAAAGGTCGTTCTGGTTCGTCTCGAAACCTCTCCCGAAGACATCGAAGGCATGAAGTATGCCCAGGGCATCCTGACCGTCCGTGGCGGCCAGACCTCCCACGCCGCCGTTGTGGCCCGTGGTATGGGTACCTGCTGTGTTTCCGGTTGTGGCGACATCAAGATGGACGAAGAAAACAAGTGCTTCACCCTGGCTGGCAAGCTCTACCAGGAAAACGATGAAATCTCCCTGGACGGCTCCACCGGTAACATCTACGGTGAACTGATTCCCACCATTCCCGCCGATCCCAACTCCGGCTACTTTGGCCGTATCATGGAACTGGCTGACAAATACAAGAAGCTGGGCGTTCGCACCAATGCCGATACCCCCGCTGATGCCAAGCAGGCTGCCGCCTTCGGCGCCCAGGGCATCGGTCTGTGCCGTACCGAGCACATGTTCTTTGATCCTGCCAGAATCGGTGCTTTCCGCGAAATGATCTGCGCCGAAACCGTTGAAGAACGCGAAACCGCTCTTGCCAAGATCGAACCCATGCAGCAGGCCGACTTCGAAGGTCTCTTCGAAGCCCTCGGCGGTTACCCCGTAACCATTCGCTTCCTGGATCCTCCCCTCCATGAGTTCGTTCCCACCGCCGAAGAAGACATCGCCGCTCTTGCCGCCGCTCAGGGCAAGTCGGTTGAATACATCAAGCAGGTCATTGCCGACCTCCACGAATTCAACCCCATGCTGGGCCATCGTGGCTGCCGTCTGGCTGTTACCTACCCCGAAATCGCCGCCATGCAGACCCGTGCCGTCATCAAGGCCGCCCTGGCTGTGAAGGCCCGTCATGCCGACTGGAACATCGTTCCCGAAATCATGATCCCGCTGACCGGCGAAGCCCGTGAGCTCAAGTTCGTCAAGAACGTTGTTGTTAAGGCCGCTGATGCTCTCATCGCCGAAGCCGGTGTTGAACTCCACTACGAAGTTGGCACCATGGTGGAAATCCCCCGTGCCTGCCTGACCGCCGACGTTCTGGCTGAAGAAGCTGAATTCTTCTGCTTCGGCACCAACGACCTGACCCAGATGACCTTCGGCTTCAGCCGTGACGACGCTGGCAAGTTCCTTCCCAGCTACTACGCCAACAAGATCTACGAATCCGATCCGTTTGCCCGTCTGGACACCACCGGCGTTGGCATGCTGATGGAAATGGCCGTTTCGAAGGGCAAGGCTGTCCGCTCCAGCCTCCACTGCGGTATCTGCGGTGAGCACGGCGGCGACCCCAGCTCCATCGAATTCTGCCACAAGATCGGTCTGGACTACGTTTCCTGCAGCCCCTACCGTGTACCCATCGCCCGCCTCTCCGCCGCGCAGGCCGCGATCCGCGCTTCCAAGTAATTTCACAATCGTTACTGCAGTCCTCGCCGAGAAATCGGCGGGGACTGTTTTTTTGGGGTGCAAATCACTTGACAACCGGCAAAAATATTATATAATGAGCATAGATACTCCTTAGTTAATCCCCAAAAATCGCAAACAGGAAGAAAGATTATGAAAACCAAGAAGATTTATGCAAGCAACATTGCAACTCTGACCTCAAACGTATATACCGGTGGCGGGGAAGACGATACTGCGGCAATCCAAGCGGTTTTGGACGAGGCAAAGGATGAAAACGTCGGTATTTATCTCATCATGGACGGAGCGGCACGAATCAGCCAGCTGAAGCTCCATTCCAACACCACCATTGAGTGCATGAACAAGGATTGCGGCTTTTACCAAACAGAATGGATGAACCGTCCCTTGATCACAACTGCCCTGTGGAATTACCATGAGATCCAGACAAGAAACATCACCCTTTTGGGTGGTACGTACCATCAAAACGGGCAAAACCAGGAACACGATTATCTTTCCCCTTTGCACGTGACAAAACGAGATAAGCTGAACGAATACAACGAGCATTACACCCACGCAATCGAGTTTTACGGGGTGGAAAACGTGCTTTTACGGGATCTGACGGTGCGGGATTTCCGATGCTTCGCCGTCATGATTGGCTGCTTCAAAAACGTAACCATCGATCAGGTGTGGCTTGATCTGCCCTATGGGACAAGGGGAAACCAGGACGGCTTCCATTTTTGGGGACCCGGACAATTCCTTAACATCCTGCATAGCGGCGGCAAGGTGGGAGATGACGTGATCAACGTGGGGCCCGACGAAGGCGACAAAGAATCCTCCATCACAGACGTTTTGATTGACGGCATCTTTATGGACGACGGGGAGCAGGCGGTACGCCTTTTGAGCCGTGGGACCGGCAGACTCGACCGGGTTACCATTCGCAACGTCATCGGTTCTTACAGAAGCTACGGTTTTTACATCGACCCCTGGTTTGTGGATGACACCATGGGAAACTTTGGAAATATCCTGATCGAAAACGTTGACCTGAAGGCAAACAAGAATACCTACACCTACCATCCCCCCATCCTGTTTAACGTGGGCGGCAACATGGAATGTCTGACTCTGAAAAATATCCGGCACCATAACAGCGTGGACAACCGCACCTTGATCGAAATCGGCTTGCCCTTTTACAACACCCACCCCGAAACGATTGACAATATGGAGCTCGATACCCAGCAGAAGCTGCAAACCATCATCATCGATGGACTTACCATCACCGAGGAAGAGGGGGAACCGGAGGACACGAACTATATTTCGGTTTATGATAAGGTAGAAACCCTTATTTTGAAGAACGTTGTGGTGGTCAAAAATCAGAAGGAAAACGGAACCCTTGTCCACTTTGCAAAGAAGGGTGAAGTTCAAAATCTTGTTCTGGAAAGTATCCACACCAGGGGTCTCAAAACCGTAATCGACGATGAATCGAAAATCAAGAACCGGTTTTAAAGAACAAGCCAAAAGATACCCTGTTATTGAAGAGGAATCTGTATCATGAAAGAAATCCGTTATATCTATCAGACCCTGGGTGGCTACCAAACCCAAGACAGCACCAAATTCGAAAATAATGAGCCCATGAAGCTCATCCTGGAGCCCCATGATTTTTCCCTGACCCTTTCCGGGGAGGTTTTGCGCAGTTCTTCCTTTGCGGGATGCAGTATGATCGTTTCCCCGGCGGGCGGCGTGGTGTTTTTCGATCACACCAGCACCGAAATTGCCAGGGCAGATAATGGCGGCAATTCTTACCGGGAAGCCCGGATCGAGTGGAAACCGGAAATGCTTTTGGTTCATTTCGGTGCTGTGGAAGAAATTGACAACTACCCCAACTGCGATGGAGAGTCCGACCGCTACGATTACAAATGGGTCCGCTACCGTACCGTCTCCCTGGATCCCGCCACCAACACCGTTACCATTTCCTGACCCTGCGCCCTGCGGGTCTCCTGTGGGGCTTTTTCAAACAACTTCTCTATGATATTGATCGTATCGTGAGATATTACAAATAAGGAGGCACCCCTTTGGTTCCTTTCATACACCGTTTTTCGGTTTTTGTGGACTGTTCCCTTCCCGGAATTCCTGATGGCACTTACGAAGATCACGGTTTTTTGGTTCTTCCCGAAAACTACCGTGAAACCGGAGAAGCCACCCGCCTGGTCATCAACTGCCACGGGGCAGGCGGCACCGTCACCACCGACGACTCCCAGGTAGAACATCAGGCTTTAACCCAATATTTGGTAGCCAACGGCTATGCTATCATGGACGTAAACGGGCTCCCCGCCCGGTTGGCCGCAGAGCAGGAAATCGATATCCGGAATAACATTGGAAGCCCCATCGCCATCCGAAGCTACGTCACCGCCTACCATTACTGTATGGAACACTTCAACCTGAAACCGGAGGTTTTCGTTCACGGCGGATCTATGGGAGGAATCAGCAGTACCAATCTGGTATTAAGCGGCAAAATTCCTGTGATCGCCCACTCAGCGTACTGTCCGGTGCTTGACACCTATGAAGAAATCTTTCTGCATCCCTGGAGCGACGGTCTTCCGAAAATTGCCCTGGGCAAATTTTACGGGCTGGAGATGGACGGCAACGGAGAATATATCTATGCCGAGGAAAGGATCGCAGAATGCAACCCGGCACAAAATCCCAAAGCTCTTCGTTACCCTGTCCCGGTCAAATTCTGGCAATGTGAGGATGACGAGGTGGTTTCTTTCGACGTGACCCGGCGTTTTGTGGAAAGGATCACCCAAAACGGAGGCGAGGCTCATCTCCGCCCCTTCCCCCATGGAGGACACGAGCCCCAGCTGGTGAGGCCCCTTGTAAAAAATCCAAGCGGGATCCCCCGCTTGAATGGGGAAGAAATTGAGATTACCCCCGCCGTAGAAGAAGCCTTTTGCTGGATCCGCCGCTTTGATTTTTGAAAAGTTACACATTAACGTATAAAGGAGAATGATTATGAATCCACAGGATCGCATGATGCAACGAAAATGGGGCATTTTCAATCACTTTCTTTATGGCAGCGAAAAAGGGTACCATGAGGAATTGGCCCATGGAGCCGACGAAGAAAGCGTTATTCTGAAAATGGCTCGGGAATGGAACGAGCAGGTCGATTCCTTCGATACCGAAAAACTTGCCGAAACCCTCCATGAAATTGGGTGCGGTTATTATGTGATTACCGTCATGCAGGGAACCCGCTTCCTGATCGCCCCCAACGCGGCTTATACCCGTATCACCGGAATTGCACCGGGAGACGGCTGTGCCAAACGGGACCTGATCATGGACATTGCCAAGTCCCTTCAAAAGTATGACATTGACCTGTATCTTTACTACACCGGTGACGGTCCCCACTTTGACAAGGTTGCCGGCCCCAGAATGGGCCTTTACGAGGACTACGAAGCCGGGATCCACGGCAAGGTTGACCGGAATTTTGTGGAAAACTGGGGTGCCGTTTTGGAGGAATACGCTCTTCGCTATGGAGATCTGGTCAAGGGCTGGTGGGTGGACGGTTGTTATGCCCACCTCGGTTACAACAACGAATTGCTTTCCATTTACTACAATGCCATGATCAAGGGAAACCCCAACGTCCTTTCGGCCTTCAACAGCGGTACCGCAAGCTTCGTCAGCGGCAACGGAGACGATACTCCCATTAAGTGGTACGAAAAGGAAGGCTTTACCTGTGGGGAAGACAACGATTTTACCTACATCTTCACCAGCCGTTTCACAAACGGTGCCCAGAATCACCTTCTGATCCCCATGGGCGACTATCGAAACGGCAACGTTACCGCCGCCTGGCGTAACACCGGCGTCCGTCGCAGCAAGGAATATATGGCTGAATATATCCGTAAAAACAACGAAGCCGGTGCCGTCATTACGGTAGATATTTTCGTGGATCAGCACGGCAATTTTGATCCTGCTCAGGTGGAAGCTCTGAAGTACATGGGGGAACGCATAAAAGAATAGCCATCGGGACATAATAGAAAATGCCATGCCTCCGTTCAATCAAAAATGTGCATTTTGGTGTTTCTCTTGATACTGAAACCGTCTATTCCTGTCAAAGTTGCCATCCCTTCCCTGCGGTATTTTTCTTTACAACTGCCAATTTTTATGCTATAATGTATTCAACCAATTTATGAATAAAGAGGTAAAAAAATTATGAAAGCTTTAGATCTGACCAAGTACGGCATTACTGGCGTTACCGAGATCGTCTACAACCCTTCTTATGAAGAGCTGTTTGCCGCCGAAACCGATCCTTCCCTGGAAGGCTACGAAAAGGGCCAGGTAACCGAACTGGGTGCCGTCAACGTTATGACCGGTATCTACACCGGCCGTTCCCCCAAAGATAAGTTCATCGTTATGGATGAAAACTCCAAGGACACCGTGTGGTGGACCTCCCCCGAATATGCCAACGACAACAAGCCTGCTTCCCAGGAAGCCTGGAATGAATGCAAGCGTCTGGCTGTTGAACAGCTGAGCAACAAGAAGCTCTACGTCGTGGACGTTTTCTGCGGCACCAACAAGGACAGCCGTATGGCCATCCGCTTCATCATGGAAGTTGCCTGGCAGGCTCACTTCGTCAAGAACATGTTTATCGCCCCCACCGCTGAAGAGCTGGAAAACTTCGAGCCCGACTTCGTTTCCTACAACGCTGCCAAGGCTAAGGTTACCAACTACAAGGAACTGGGCCTGAACTCCGAAACCGCCGCCATCTTCAACATCACCTCCCGTGAACAGGTTATCCTGAATACCTGGTACGGCGGCGAAATGAAGAAGGGCATGTTCTCCATGATGAACTACTATCTGCCCCTCAACGGCATGGCTTCCATGCACTGCTCTGCCAACACCGACATGAACGGCGAAAACACCGCTCTGTTCTTCGGTCTGTCCGGCACCGGTAAGACCACCCTGTCCACCGACCCGAAGCGTCTGCTCATCGGCGACGACGAACACGGCTGGGACGATGAAGGTGTCTTCAACTTCGAAGGCGGCTGCTACGCCAAGGTTATCAACCTGGACAAGGATTCCGAACCCGACATCTACAACGCCATCAAGCGCAACGCTCTGCTTGAAAACGTTACCGTTGACGAAAACGGTGTCTGCGACTTCGCTGACGGTTCCGTCACCGAAAACACCCGCGTTTCCTACCCCATCAACCACATCGAAAAGATCGTTCGCCCTGTTTCCAAGGGTCCCGATGCCAAGAACGTTATCTTCCTGTCCGCCGACGCTTTCGGCGTTCTGCCCCCGGTTTCCATCCTGACTCCGGAACAGACCCAGTACTACTTCCTGTCCGGCTTCACCTCCAAGCTGGCCGGCACCGAACGTGGTATCACCGAGCCCACCCCGACCTTCTCCGCTTGCTTCGGCGCAGCCTTCCTGGAACTGCACCCCACCAAGTACGGTGAAGAACTGGTCAAGAAGATGGAAAAGAGCGGCGCCAAGGCTTACCTGGTCAACACCGGCTGGAATGGCACCGGCAAGCGCATCTCCATCAAGGATACCCGTGGTATCATCGACGCCATTCTGGATGGCTCCATCCTGAAGGCTGAAACCAAGACCATCCCCTACTTCGGCTTCGAAGTCCCCACCTCCCTGCCCGGCGTCAACCCCGCTATCCTGGATCCCAGAGATACCTACGCCAACGCCGAAGAATGGGAAACCAAGGCCAAGGATCTGTCCGCCCGCTTCATCAAGAACTTTGCCAAGTACACCGGCAATGAAGAAGGCAAGGCTCTCGTAGCCGCTGGTCCCCAGCTCTAATTAACCCCTTTCAAAAGCAAAACTGCAGCGAGCAATCGCTGCAGTTTTTTTATTCCTTCTTCTTACCGGGAAAGATATTGAAAAAGCCGATCGGGGAAATTCACCGTCATGCCCTCCACCCCAAGGCGGCACATTTTCTTCATGATCTCCACCCCGGAAATCCCCCAGGCACGAACACCGAATCCCCGGGAGCGCCAGTGGGCAATGGTTTCTTCGGTGATTTCGGTGGCTTTGGGAGCAAGCTCTTCTCCTCCGATGGCTTTCAGGGTCTCCAGCGTTTCCTCGGTGGGCTTTACCACCAACCATCCCACCCGGGCTTCCGGGCAAACCTCCTTGGTCTTTTGTATGCATTCAAACCTGAAGCTTGTAAAGGTAGTCCGGTTCATAATGCCAAACTCCTTCGCCAGGGCCACCGTATCTTCCTCCACCCCCGGCACCTTCAGCTCGATGGCGAAGTGAATGTTGTACGCCGAAAAGACCTCCAAAAATTCCCGGAAGGTGACGATTCGATCAAAAAATCCGGTGGTGGCGTTACCGGTGACCTTCAACTCCCGAAGCTCCGCCAGGGTGTAGTCCGAAACAGCCCCACGTCCGTCGGTGACCCGATCCAGCGTGTCATCGTGGAACAACACCAGTTCCCCATCCCGGGTGCGCTGTACGTCGGTTTCAATACCGTTGGCCCCTTGTAAAAGGCCCAGATAGAAGGATGACATAGTATTTTCGGGTGCGTATTCGCTGGCACCCCGATGGGCATAATTGATCATTTTTCATTCTCCTTTTTATAACCAGCCTGCATAACGGCACAGATTGTAACAACTGATGGCGGCAATCAAAATCAGCATCCACCGGAAAAGAATATCCACCTGATTCCCCGTCATTTTCTTGCTAAACCATCGTCCAACAAAGCCACCCGTAACCCCGCCGATGACCATGACGAGCAGGATAGCAGGATCAAATTCCAGCACCTTGCCCCCCACCAGGGTCGTCAGGAAGGAAGCCGTCTGACTGAACAGTATGATATAGAGGGAGTGAAGTGCCGCTGTTTTGGTATTCATGGAAAAGAAGAAGTAAAGTATCACCAAATTGATGGGGCCGCCACCGATTCCCAAAAAGGAGCTCAAAACACCAAGCCCTATCCCGATTGCCAGGCAAGCCAGGCCGTTTTCCACCCGAAGCGTACGGATTTTTTCCTTGTTCAGCACGTAAACCAGAACGCCCAGGGTGAGAAGGATCATGATTCCGCTTTGGATCACACCCACCAGGCTGTCGTTACCGAAGGAAGACCGAATCCAGTCAAAAATCCACTTTCCGGCAATTCCTCCCGTTGCACCTCCAAGGGCCATCCAGGTCCCTTTTTTGGGGTCGAGCTTTGCGTCCCCGCTCCGTCCCCGAAGCACAGAAACCACGCTCATTCCCAAAACGGTACACCCCGAAAGGAAGCTGATGGTAGAAACCTGCATATTTGCCACCGCATCCATCACCGGCTTGATGATAACACCACCACCAATGCCGGAAATGGCTCCCAGGGTGGTTGCCACAAGGCAAATCAGAAAATACAACAACCAGGCCATACTTACCCTCCTCTTCGTCAACTGACCATTTGATTATAGCACGAACTTCTTTCCTTTGCAATTCCCTCTTGCCCGATGCCCCCATCTTATTGTATAATAGAGACAAATCACAAA
>SVKS01000052.1 GCA_015068345.1 Oscillospiraceae bacterium | reverse complement strand
ATGGTAGGCTTCGCTGATTTCCGCCGGGGATTTTCCCTCCTGCCGGGCCCGAATGGTGATGGGGGTTCCGTGGCAATCGCTTCCCGAAATATAAAATACCCGGTCCCCCTTTGCCCGGTGATAGCGGGCCAGCACATCCCCGGGAAGCAGGGCTGCAATATGGCCGATGTGCAGGGAACCGTTGGCATAGGGCCAGGCTCCCCCGATAACAATATTCTGCATTTTGGATCCTCATTTCTTATTTGATGATAACATGATCTCGACAAATTTTCGCCGATTTACAAAACAAAAACGCTCTCACCCCCTTGCAGCAATACAAGGGACGAGAGCGTTATACTCACGTGTTACCACCCTACTTCACCTGCCTCTCACGATGACAGGCCTTATCAAGTTCGGACAGGAAATGATCTGTCGAAACTCTATCGCGATCACGGGCGATCCCGGCGGAGCCTAACCCAAGGGCTCGGTCCGCGGCTCAGAGACCATGTTCGGTGTCATCCGCTTTACCCATTCACAGCACAAGATGGGATTCTCTGCAAAAGCTTCCGGCATCTACTCTTTCTCGTCACAGCCATTGGGGTTATTGTAACACATTCTTTTATAAAAAGCAACTTCAAAAGCAAGAAACGGCACCGAAGTGCCGTTTCTCCTATTTTTACTTGGTGATGGTAATCGACTTGATCACCGGCTGGGCGCTGGCGGGAATGGTGCCATTGTTATCCACCGGTTTGGCTGCCATGCAGACCGCATCCACAACCTCGATCCCTTCAATCACGTGACCAAAGGCGGCGTACTGTCCGTCCAGGGCAGGATAATCCTGATGCATAATGAAGAACTGGCTGGAGGCGGAGTTGTTGGCCTTGGACCGGGCCATGGAGATGACACCCCGCTTATGGGAGATGTCGTTTTCAATGCCGTTGGCCTTGAATTCCCCGGTGATCTTCTTGCCGGAGCCGCCCATACCATTGCCCTGGGGGTCGCCCCCCTGCATCATGAAGCCCGCCATGATCCGATGGAAGGTGAGTCCATCGTAGAAGCCGCTTTTGGCCAGGGATACGAAGTTTTCCACCGTGATGGGGGCAGTGTCACCATCCAATTCCAGCTTGATGGTGCCGTAGTTTTCGATTTCGATCTCGGCGTAGTAGGTGCCGATACCCTCGGCTTTTTCAGCTTTCCCGCAGGAAGCCAGGCCCAAAAGCACCGAAAGGACCATCAAAAAGGCAATTACTTTTTTCATATTTTTCTCCTTATTTTTATCAGCCAATGGCCAGGCTGTTGTTGAAGAGGGTGGTACTGTAAAGGAAGAGCACGTCCTGCCCATCAAACTCCACGTAGTTTCCCAGCTGATCCCCCCGGATATAGCGCAGGTCCACCACGGTGATCTCGGCAAATCCGGGCACCATCAGGGGAATCAGGCTGCTTCCGAAGGAATCCCGGAAGATGATGAGCCTTTTTCCGCCCTCCGCCATAGGATTTTCAATTTTCAAAAGGGCTTCGGTCCCCGAAAGGAAGAAGTTGTAGGGATCCACCCCGGAAAGCTCTTTCCGGTCATAAAGGGCCTTTTCTTCCCAGACCCCCAGGTCGGAAAGCCCCGTTACCTTCACGCCCTCCAAAATATCGTTTGTCAGGTAGGTGATTTGGTCGGGTTCCGCACCGGTTGCCGATTGCCCTGCATACACCCCGTAGAAGGGTTCCGTCAGGGTTTCTCTTTCAAATTCCGGCAAGGGATCACCGCCAAGCTTTTCGGCAAGCCGCTGGGCTACGTCCAGGATGCTCTCCTGTCGCCAATGGGAGTCGGTTTTGTAGTAATCCTCCGCCCCAAGCAGGTCCTCCACCGGAAGGTATGTCATGTAGGGCAGGGTCTCCTGCACTTTTTCGTAAAAGGCAGGATAATCCATGGAAAGGCAGCCGTTTTCTTCCGCAAGATATGCCCCCTTGTCGGGTACCACGGTCAGGAATACCTCTCCCCCGCTGTCCTTGAGATAGCGGTCATACACCGCCGTGAAGCGGTCGGCGGCATGGTCGATCATGCTCTCCGACATGGGGTACTCGATTTTGGAAAGATGCCCATCCACGCTGTACAGACCGTTGTTATCCTTCTTCCCGGCAACCTTTGTAGCAAAGAAAGCTTTGATTCCCCGGAAGGAATCCCGCAGAGGGAACTGATCCTGGGTGTAGCCCTCAAAATCCGCCATAAAGTCCCCGGAAAGAAGAGTTTCCGTCGAAAGCTCCGGAAATTCTGCCAGGTAGCGCCGTTCATCCGAAGAGAACTCCCGATCAGGTCCAAACCAGGTCCAAAAGGCAAAGCCGAAGATTATGATACCAAAGGCCAGGAGGGTTGCAATCATTTTCACTTTTTTCATTCTCATACCCCCCATCAGAACCGGAAATAGAGGAAGGGATTAAAGGACCCATCCACCAGATAAGCGGTGACCACCAAAAGCAGCAGACCCAGAAATACCGGTTCTGCCACCGTCAGGATGCGGCTGCCCACCTTGGTCTTTTCCACCCAGGAAACCACTTTTTTGGGCAGAGGGGTAGCCCCCACCACCGCCGTCACCAGGATACCGGCGTAGCTTTTGGCATAGTATATGGCTTCGGTAGCATCATGCCCGGCACCGATGCCAAGAAGTCCCCCAAGCTGGGTTCCAACCGTTGCAAAATCGGGGGCATTGAAAATCACAAAGCTCACCAAAACCAGGCTCAGTACGTAAAGATGCCGCAGGAAGTCTAATCCTTCCTTTTTCTGTAGCCAGGGCAGAAGCCAAAACTTTTCAATCACCAGGAACACCGCAAAGTAAAGCCCCCACAGAATGAAGTTCCAGGCCGCCCCATGCCAAAAGCCGGTGGCAAACCACACCACAAACAGGTTGAAGAACCACCGGGGCTTGGACACCCGGTTGCCCCCCAGGGGGATGTAGAGATAGTCCCGGAACCAAACCCCAAGGGAAATATGCCAGCGCCGCCAGAATTCGGTGATGGATTTGGAAATATAGGGGTAGTTGAAGTTTTCCATGAAATGGAAGCCAAAGAAACGCCCCAGGCCGATGGCCATGTCGCTATAGCCCGAAAAGTCGAAATAAATCTGCAGGGAATAGGCCACCGCATTCAACCAGAAAAACAGGGTAGAAGGGTCAGTGGCCGTACCAAATGCGGCGCAAAGCTCCCCAAGGGAGTTTGCAATCAATACCTTTTTCCCAAGGCCCAATACAAACCGGCGAACACCATAGGCCATATCTGCCAGGGTGTGCTTCCGTTCCCGAAGTTCCCGCTCCACGTCGCTGTAACGAACAATGGGGCCTGCGATCAACTGGGGGAACATGGCGATATAAGCCCCCAGAGTGATGGGATTCTTTTGGGGTGCCACGTCCCCGCGGTACACGTCGATGACGTAGCTTAAAATCTGGAAGGTATAGAAGCTGATGCCAATGGGCAGAGCCACCCGCAGAAGAGGCAACGAAAGCCCAGTGGCGGCGTTGAAGTTCGAGAGGAAAAAGTCGGCATATTTGAAATAGCCAAGCATACCCAGGCTGAACACCACCGAGCACCACATCCAAAGTTTGGCCCGACGGGGTCTTTTTTCCTTGTCACGCCCGATCAAAAGCCCAAACAGGTACCCCTGCAGGATGGAGATCACCATCAAAATCACATAAATCGGTTCTCCCCAGGCATAAAACACCAAGCTGAACGCCAAAAGCACGCCATTTTTGAGTTTTTTCGGAGCCAAAAAATAGAGAATCAGAACGATGGGCAAAAAGTAATACAAAAAAGGAATTCCGGAAAAGAGCATTTCCCAACCTCCATGCAAAGTAGTAAAAAAGCGGACACGCGTTTCCGTGTGTCCGCTGCTTTTGGGATTTACTCAGCTTCCAGAGCGGTGGGGCACATAACAAAGAAAACGGTGTTGTCCACGTTGCCGACAACGGTTTCTTCGGCTTCCACGCAAATGTTCCATCTGGGGTCGGCATTGGTTTTCAGGGTTTCCATAAAGGCATCCACGTCCCCATCCACTTCAAACACGTAGCCCACAAAGGCGATGGAGCCGATCATGGGGGCAAACATCACGCCTTCACGAAAGCCAGTGATTTCATTGGAGAATCCAGACAGGAAGCCCGGTTCCACCGGCATGGTGGCAGGGGCAAAGAGAATTTTTTCGTTGGTGATGAGCGCATCCGCCAGTTCCTGGGCGGTGATTTCGGGGTTAGCTTTCTTCTGTTCCTCAAAATCGGTGAGCAGGGCGTTACCCAGGGTATCGGGACGATCCACCTTTTCTTCCTCGGCTTCCCCTTCGGAAGAGCAGGCCACCAGGGCAAATACCATGCTAAGAACCAGCATGAGAGCAATTACTTTTTTCATTTTGTTTCCTTTCCACCCTATGGGGGTGCATTTATTATAAAAAGAAGGTGCCATTGCCGCCCAGCGGACAGAAATCAAATTCCTTTGGTTTTGCCTTGCTTGGGTGACCATGTGGCACCTTTGCTTTTTCATTTTCCCAGGAAGTTATGCTTCCAGGGCCTTCTGTCCGCCCTTGCCGTGGATGATCTTAGGCGGCGCTTTTTGGGTGATACATTCCTCCGTAACGATGACCTTTTCAATGTCATCGGCCGAGGGGGTTTCGAACATGATGTTGGTCATGGCCCGTTCCAGGATGGAGCGTAGGCCGCGGGCACCGGTATGGCGTTCCACCGCTTCCCTTGCCACCGCCCGCAGGGCAGCTTCCTCAAACTCCAGTTCCACGCCATCCAGCTCAAAAAGCTTGTGATACTGCTTGGTCAGGGAATTTTTAGGCTCCTGGAGCACCCGGAGAAGAGCATCCTCTCCAAGGTTTTCCACCGATACCATCACCGGCAAACGACCCACCAATTCGGGAATCAGGCCGTACTTGACGATATCGTGGGGTTCGGCGTGCTGGAGCAGATTGACTTCCTTCAGCTCGCTCTTGCCCTTCACTTCGGCAGTGAAGCCCACCACCTTCTGGTTCATGCGGTTTTCAATAACCTTTTCCAATCCGTCGAAGGCACCGCCGCAGATGAACAGAATGTTCTTGGTGTCGATTTGAATGAATTCCTGCTGGGGGTGCTTTCTTCCCCCCTGGGGAGGAACGTTGGCAACCGTACCTTCCAGAAGCTTCAGCAGGGCCTGCTGTACGCCCTCGCCGCTGACGTCACGGGTAATGGAGGTATTTTCCGACTTACGGGAGATCTTATCGATTTCATCGATATATATGATACCCCATTCGGCCATTTCTATGTCATAATCCGCCGACTGGATCAGTCGCAGGAGGATGTTTTCCACGTCCTCCCCCACATAGCCCGCTTCGGTCAGGGTAGTGGCATCCGAAATGGCAAAGGGTACGTTCAGGAGCTTGGCCAAGGTCTGGGCCAGATAGGTCTTGCCACAGCCGGTGGGGCCCAGAAGAAGAATGTTGCTCTTCTGGAGCTCCACGTCGTCTTCCTTTTTGTCCTGATAATAAATGCGTTTGTAGTGATTATGCACCGCAACGCTGAGGGCAATTTTGGCTTCGTCCTGCCCAATGACGAACTGATCCAATCCCTCCTTGATCTGCTTGGGGGTCATGAAACGTCCGCCGCCATCGGGAGATGCAGTTTTCCCCTTTCCCGCTACCTTTTCGCTTGCGCGATGGGCAGCCCGTTCCGGGAAATACTCCGCTTCGATGGTTTCGTAGCAGGCCAGGACGCATTCGGTACAGATGTACCCATTTACGCCGCGAACGAGGTCCACGTGTTCCTCATCCCGACCGCACATAAAGCATTTTCTCACAGAATTTGTCCTCTCGATCCTTGTGGGTGATTACTTATCCTGCCGATTGCGAAGGACCTTGTCGATCAGGCCATATTCCATGGCTTCGTCGGCGGTCATGAAGTTATCCCGCTCGGTATCCCGCTGGATAATTTCCAGGGGCTTACCGGTATTTTCGGCCAGGATGGTGTTCAGGTTCAACTTAATCTTTTCCATACGGGCGGCATGGATGGCAATATCGGTGGCCTGACCCTGGTAGCCGCCAAGGGGCTGATGGATCATGATCTCGCTGTTGGGAAGGGCAAACCGCTTGCCCTTGGTGCCCGCGGAAAGCAGGAAGGCACCCATGCTGGCAGCCATGCCGATGCACAGGGTGGACACGTCGCACTTGATGTACTGCATGGTGTCGTAAATGGCCATACCCGCGGTAATGGATCCGCCGGGGCTATTGATGTAGAACTGGATCTCCTTATCGGGATCCTGGGATTCCAGGTAGAGAAGCTGGGCAACCACCAGGCTTGCGGTCACGTCGTTAACTTCTTCCCCCAGGAAAATAATCCGGTCGTTGAGAAGACGGGAATAGATGTCGTAGGAGCGTTCCCCGCGACTTGTCTGTTCAATTACCATTGGTACAAGACTCATAAACAAACCTCCTTACTCACATGAGCATTTCAAAGGATCTTTACCAAATTTTGGATGGAATATTGTTAAACCATGTCCACCCCAAACGCGGAGTGGACATGGTTTCATTATACGCCCTATTTGGGAAACTTATACAATTACTCGGCGTCGGCAGCAGGAGCTTCTTCAGCCTTGGGAGCAACCTTCACACCGGCTTCGGCGATGAGCTTCACGGTCTTCTGCATGAGCAGGTCGTGTTCCATGCTTTCGGTGGGCAGGAGTTCCTTGATGCGTTCCACTTCCATGCCGTACTGTTCGGCCATCTTGGCGAATTCGGCGTCGATTTCTTCGGCGGAAACGGTCAGACCTTCAACCTTGGCTACGTATTCCAGAGCCAGAGTGGTCTTTACCTGACGCTCGGCCTGGGGCTTCATGGAATCCCGGAAGGCAGCCATGTCCATGCCGGTGATCTTCAGGTAGTTTTCCAGGGTGATGCCCTGAGCCTGCATCCGGTAGGCGTAATCCTGCATGATGGATTCGGCCTGGGATTCGTACATGGCTTCGGGGATGTCGCCTTCGATGGTGGCGATCATCTTTTCCAGGAGAGCGTTTTCGAAAGCGTCTTCGGCGCTTCTCTTCTTGCTTTCCAGAAGCTTGTCAGCGGTGTCCTTCTTGTATTCTTCCATGGTGTCGAATTCGGAAACTTCGCTTGCAAAATCGTCATCCAGTTCGGGCAGGATTTCAACCTTAACGCTGTGAACAATACCCTTGAAGGTAGCTTCCTTGCCGGCCAGCTCTTCAGCATGGTATTCGGTGGGGAAGGTAACAACCAGTTCGTATTCTTCACCGGCAACCTTGCCAACCAGCTGATCCTCAAAGCCGGGGATGAACTGGCCGGAGCCAAGCTTCAGGTTGTGCTTTTCGGCCTTGCCGCCGTCAAAAGCCTTGCCATCCACAAAGCCTTCGTAGTCGATGATGACGGTGTCGCCCAGTTCAGCGGCGCCTTCCTTGTCTTCCAGGCGGGCACTTCTCTGTCTTCTGGCTTCGATTTCGGCGTCTACTTCTTCGTCGGTGATGGCGGGTTCGGTGTATTCAGCTTCCAGACCCTTGTACTGGGCCACGGTGATTTCGGGCTTCAGGGCAACCTTAGCGGTGAAGGTGTAGCCGTCTTCGCCGATTTCCTTGATGGAAAGTTCGGGGCGGGACACGACGTCCAGCTTGGCTTCTTCGTAAGCAGCTTCCAGGGCGGCGGGATAGGTGGCTTCAATGGCGTCTTCGTAGAAAACGTCCTTGCCATAGATTTTTTCGATCATCTGACGGGGGGCCTTGCCCTTGCGGAAGCCCTTAATCTGGATCTTACCGACGTTCTTACGGTAAGCGGCCTGTACGGCGGCTTCAAAGGTTTCCTTATCTACGCTGATTTCCAGCATAGCCATGCTTTTTTCGAGTTTTTCAACGTTCTTCAGGCTCATGGTGTTTTTTCTTACCTTTCTATATTCATTAGCAATATCACGTGCATTGCCAAATTGAGGCAATCTCCGAAGAGATATTATACCACAACTTTTGGATAAAATCTACTGTTATTTTCACAAACTTCCATTAAATTTCGATTTTCATCGGTCGGAACCCCAGATAATCTGCACTAGCAAGCCGGTAAGTGATTCCCCGGAGATTGGTTTCTCCCCGTACACCCCGCAAAGCGGCACCATGCAGATGACCGTAATAGCAGGATTTTACCTGGTAGCGCTCCATCAGGTCGGTGACCTGGCTGGACCCTCCCCCAAGTCCGAAGGGAGGATAGTGAAGGAATGCAATACGGGTCAGGTCCGGAGCGGCACATTTTAACGAACTTTCCAGCCGTCCAAGTTCCCGGTTGTAAATCTTGTCCTCCCCCCTATCCTCGTAAAACCAGCCTCGGGTTCCGCAGAGGGCAACCTTTTTGCCATCCTCCTCGTACTCCACGGCGCTGTTGAAAATGAAGCTCATGCTACTGGCTCCAATTTCTTCCAGATAGGCATTCATTTTCTTCACGGTTGTCCAGTAATAATCGTGATTCCCCTTGATGATGTACTTTTTTCCCGGCAGGTTATGAATAAATAGGAAGTCCTCCCGGCATTCGGCAAGCGACATTCCCCAGGAAATGTCCCCCAAAACCACCACCACGTCGTCAGGTCCCACGGTTTGGTGCCATTGATCCAGAATTTTTTCCACATAATTCTGCCAGGCTCCCCCAAACACGTCCATGGGTTTTTTCGCACTCAATGAAAGATGCAAATCCCCCATTGTGAATAACGCCATATCCCATTCCTTCCTTTCGACGGTAAATTTTGGATTTTGTTCCCGGAATATTCCGACCTGCCACAGGCCAAACTAACCTTGCCCAAGAGGCAACAACATTTTGGATTTCAAAAAGGAGATTCACCATGACTAACGACAAGTGCAATACCATCAACCACGGTGTTACCTGCAGTGTATGTTCCTGCGTACACCATTGCGGTGAGCAGAGTTGCAACGCTTCGGTCATCAACGTCCGGGACGAAAAGGTCCCCGGCAAGAGCGAAACCTGCTGTTCCACCTACAAGGCAAAATAACCGGATGGGAAGGGGCTGACGCCCCTTCCTCTTTTTTTATTGTTCAATACCCAACATTTGAAGCACCGGGGGACGCATGGCATCCTTTTCCACGGTGCCGGCGAAGCGGATTTCCCGCTTGTCCAGTCCCACCAGGGGAGCAGGAGCTTCTACGCCGGTTTTGGCGGCCAGCTCATCGATGAGGCCCGGGGTGCTTTCCCGTTCCACCCCGTCCAGGGCGTAAAGCACCGAAGAGGCAAACTTGAAGGGACTTGCAGTGGAGGCCACGATGGTCTTTTTTCGTTTGCCTTCCTTCTGCCGTTTGGCATCCAACAGGCTCAAGGCCACGGCGGTGTGGGTATCGGAGAGGTAGCCATGCTCCACAAAGTAGCGGCGGATGATCTCCGCCCCCGCTTCCTCGGAGGCCCAACCCCCTTCAAAATCGGCCTGCAGAGCGGCAAGCATCCCCTCATCCAGTTCGTAAACGCCGGTGGAATTCAATTTTTGCATTTTATCGGCGGTATCGGCGCTGTTGCCCCCCGCCAGGAACCACAGAAGTCTCTCCACGTTGGAGGAGATCAGAATATCCATGGAGGGAGAGGAGGTGGTATGGAATTCACGGTTCTTGTTGTAAACACCGGTTCCGATAAAGTCCGAAAGGACGTTGTTTTTGTTGCTGGCGCAGATCAGCCGATCCACCGGAAGTCCCATCTTCTTGGCAATCAGACAGGCCAGAATGTTACCGAAGTTGCCGGTGGGAACCGCAACGTCCACCCCTTCGCCGTAGGTGATCCAACCTTCCTTCACAGCATCCAGATAGGCAGAAATGTAATATACCACCTGGGGAACCAAACGGCCCCAGTTGATGGAGTTGGCACTGGAAAGCCGAACGTGATTTTCTTTCAGGAGGGCGGCGAAATCGGCATCGGCAAAGATCTTCTTCACCCCGGTCTGGGCATCGTCAAAGTTGCCGTAAACCGCCGAAACTCCCACGTTCTGCCCCTTTTGGGTGATCATTTGGAGTTTTTGGGCAGTGCTGACCCCATCGGCGGGATAATAAACGAAGATAGAAGTACCCGGCACGTCGGCAAAGCCTTCCAGGGCGGCCTTTCCGGTGTCCCCGGAGGTGGCCACCAAAATGCAGATATTTTCGGTTTCGTTATTCTTTTTGGCGCTGGCGGTCATGAGGTAGGGCAGGATCAGGAGCGCCATGTCCTTGAAGGCACAGGTGGGTCCGTGGAAAAGCTCCAAAATATAGGTATCCTCCGCCGCCTTCACCAGAGGGGCGGCACCGCCGGGGAATTTTTCCGCCGAATAGGCTGCAGTAGTGTAGGAAAGGAGTTCCTCCTGGGTAAAATCGGTCAAAAAGATTCCCAGGATCTTTGCGGCACGCTCTGCATAACTCAAGGGAAGCAGTGCCAGGAAATCCTCACCCGAAAGGGAGGGAATCGATTCGGGTACGTATAAGCCGCCGTTTGGGGCAATGCCGCGCAGAATGGCCAGGGAGGGCGAAACCGACTCTCCGCCGCGGGTGCTGACATATTTCATACTGATTTATCCTTTCTTTCCTTCCAGGAAGAACCGGAAGGCGTTTTCGTAGCAAATTTGTTCGGTTTCCGCCGCCGTAAAGCCCCCGTTTATCAGGGCTTCCCGCAGGCTGGGCAGACTTTCCACCCCGGTGATGCCATGAGGCATACCGGCACCGTCAAAGTCACTGCCAATGGCAAGGGTCTCCACCCCCGCAAGGTCGGCAATGTATTTGGCGTGGCGGACGATATCGTCCACACAAGCCGCAGAGGGTTCTGGATTCAGGAAGGGTCTGCAGAAATTCAGCCCGATCAGTCCTCCCTGCTTGCCCATCTCCCGAATCAGCTCGTCCGGCAGGTTACGGCTGACGTTGGTGAGGGCCCGGGCATTGGAGTGGGAGGCCACGGTCTTGGCTCCGGTCCGGAGCACATCGAAGGTTCCCTTATCGTGAAGGTGGGAAACGTCTACCACGATATCATTTTCCATGCAGGTTTTCACATATTCAAACCCCTTGGAAGTCAGGCCGTTTTCGTCGTAAAGGGGATTGGGATTGTTCCAGGTGATGCCCGACATGACCAGGTTGTGCTCCCGGTGGGCCATCAACAACATCTCCGGATCGCTCCGGAGCATTTCTGCCCCCTCCACCGCCAACAGCATGGGCATAAGGCCCTGGTCTTTGGTGGCTTCGTATTCGGCGACATTTTTCACAAAGGCCACCCGTCCCTGGCACTCCCCAAGCAGGTTTTCCATCAGGGCTTCGAAGCGACCCACCATGTTGGTATAGCGGCTGTCGGAAAAGAGGGTCAGGAAGGCTGTATATTCAAAATTTTTCCCGGCACGGGTCAGGTCCACGTGCAGATCGTTTTGCAGCAGGCTCTTCTTTTCGTCAAAAATCACCGATGCGGTATCGGTATGCAGGTCAAAAAAACGCATAGTTTATTCTCCAGTCAGCCAGAAGGCATTTTCGTAAATTTCCAGCTTAATATCGTTTTTGGGGCTTTCCATCCCCAGGGGGGCATAAATTTCCACCACGTCAAACCGAACCTCTGGCATGGGCTTCCTGTCGGCAAGCCACAGGAGAGCGGTTTTCATGATTTTCTCCTGCTTGTCCCGGGTAACAAATTCCCGGGCGGCGGCAAAGCGGGCACTTTTCCGAAGCTTCACTTCAGAAAACACCACCAGCTTCCCCTTTCCCAAAATTAGATCAATCTCTCCAAAACGGCTGTGATAGTTGGCATCCAGCAGCTTGTAGCCCTTCTTTTTATAGGCAGAGGCAGCCAATTCCTCTCCCCATCGTCCCAAAAGCTTCCGTTCCATAGGTCAATGCTTTTTCCGCAGGAAGGAGGGACGGTGGATTTCGCAGGGGCCCAGGGCCCGGAGTGCCTCGTAGTGGGCTTTGGTGGGGTATCCTTTATGTACTTCAAAGCCGTAACCCGGGTAGGCTTTGGCATATTCCATCATCAGCCGGTCACGGGATACCTTGGCAAGCACCGACGCCGCCGCAATCGACAGGGAAAGGGCGTCCCCCTTCACAATGGTACGGTCGGGCACCGGGAAGCCGTCGCTGCGGTTCCCGTCCACCAGCACAAAATCGGCGGCGGGGTTCAGGGTCTCCACCGCCCGGCACATGGCATTTTGGGAGGCATGGAGGATGTTGTATTCCTCGATTTCCTCCACCCAGGCGAACTCAATGGCATAAGCCAGGGCTTTTTCCTGAATAATGGGAAACAGGGCTTCCCGCTTTTTTTCGGTCAGCTTTTTGGAATCGGTCAAGCCGGGAATCTCCACTCCAAAGGGAAGGATCACCGCCGCGGCACAAACCGGTCCCGCCAGGGGACCCCGTCCGGCTTCATCGGTACCAGCAATCCTGCAATACCCCTGTTCCATAGCTTCCTTTTCGTATTTCCAAAGATCCAGAAGCTCACTCATGGGATGCCTCCGGCATTTCCAGGGTCACCCGGCCAAGCTTTCCGGAACGAAATTCGTCCAACAAAATCTTGGCGGCCCGTTCGGTATCCCCTTCCCCACCGGAAATCAGGAATCCCCGTTTTCTGGCGGCCAGTTCCAGAAGCTCGTAGCCGTTTTCCGCATCTCCCTTGGACACCTTGTACCGGGCCTTCAGTCCTTCCGGCATCCGGTCGGCCAGAACCATGATCAGGTTGGCGGAAAGGGTTTCAATATCCATAATATCGTCCTTCAGGGCGCCGGTGAATGCCAGCAAAAAGCCCTGATGGTCACTTTCAATTTTAGGCATGAGCATCCCCGGGGTATCCAGCATGGAAATGTTGGTATCCAGGGCAATCAGGCTCAGGTTGCGGGTAACACCGGGGCGATCCTCGGTTTTGGCGGCTTTGCGCCCCGCGATGCGGTTGATGAAGGAGGATTTGCCCACGTTGGGAATGCCGTAGACCATTACTGTGAGCCGGCGGCCGGTCTGACCCTTTTCTTCCAACCGGGCAAGCTTGTCCTTCAGGATCGCCCGGATGGCCGGCAGAAATCGGTTGGTACCGCTACCGCTTTTGGCATCGGTGGTGATGACGGTATAACCCCGGGCTTCATAATAGCTTTTCCAGGCCGCTGTGGCGTTGGGGTCAGCCAGATCCACCCGGTTAAGCACCAGGAGACGGGGCTTGCCCTTGACGATTTCGTCAATCATGGCGTTGCGGCTGGCGCCGGGAATGCGGGCATCCACAATTTCCGCCACCGCATCCACACTGGAAAGCTTTTCGATGATCTCCCGCTTGGTTCGGGCCATATGTCCCGGATACCAGTTGATATTTAAGGTATGTTCCATATCTGTACTCCTGTTTATCTTATTCTACCAGGCCGAAGCGGCTCAGGGGACGGTAACGGAAGAGCACCTTTCCCTGGATATACCCCTCCTCCACAAAACCCAGCTGGGTGTTGCGGCTGTCGTCGCTTTCCATGCGGTTGTCCCCCATGACGAATACACATCCGTCGGGAACGGTTGCAGGGAATTCCATATTTTTCACCTGGGTGATGCCGGGATTCAGGTAAGGTTCATCCAAAACCTTACCATCCACCGTCACCTCCCCGGTGACCTCATCAATATCCACCGTTTGACCCGCCACTGCAATGATCCGCTTGACAATGGGATACTCCCGGAAGGAGGATTTGCTGATAATGACGATATCCCCCTGCTCCGGCTTGTAGAAAAGACGGGACACCAGAAGCTGGTCGTTTTCCACCAGGGTGGGCAGCATGGAGCGGCCCATGACGGTGTTTGTATGCAGAAAAAAGGTAAAAATCAAAACCACAACCACCAGGGCACTGACCATAGCCTCCACCCACTCCAGGAAGGAGGGGGAAAGACGGATCGGCTTTTCTTCGGGTTGGTTGGTTTCATTGATATATTCAGGTTGGTTCATGGATTCCTCCGATCGGCAATTTTCACCGGGGCAGGTGCCCGAACCCTCGATCGAAACACCTTCTCCATCATACTACTTCACTCTATATTATACAATAAACTGCCAAAGGATGCAAGGAAATTAAGATTGACAGGACTTCATTTTCTTTATATAATGTGTATATAGCAATTTTATCCGTTTCAAAACGGAGTCACATACCATGAATACAGAAGGGAGATCCCCATGAAAAAGCTTTACACCAACGTAACCCTCATTCTGCCGGGTGAAGTGCTGGAAGGTGCTTCCATCCTGGTGGAGGATGGCCGCATCAAGACCTTCGGCCGCGCCGAAGCCCCCGCCGATTGCCAGGTGGAAAACCTTGGCGGCAAGATGATGACCCCCGGCTTCATCGACCTGCACGTTCACGGCGGTGCCGGAATTGACTTTATGCAAAACGACCCGGATGGCATTCTGGCCGCTGCCAGAGCCCACCTGGAACACGGTACCACTACCCTGCTGCCCACCTCCTGTGCCAGCACCAATGAAGCTCTGTTTGATATGTTTGACGGTTACCGCAAGGCAGACGCCCGCAACACCGAAGGCGCCCGGCTTTACGGCATCCACCTGGAAGGTCCCTACCTGAGCGTCAAAATGAAGGGGGCCATGGAGGAGCATCTGCTCACCGACGCCCTGCCGGAATACTACATGCCCATTCTGGAAGCCGGCGGCGACATCATTTCCCGCTGGACCATTGCTCCGGAGCGTAAGGGTGCTTTTGAACTGGCAAACCTGCTCCAAAAGCGCGGCATCGTGGCCTCCGCCGGTCACACCACCGCCTCCCCGGAAATTCTGGCTGAAGCCGCAAAGCATGGCTTCACCCTGGCCACTCACCTTTACAATGCCATGACCGCCATGCACAAGGAAGGCATCTTCCGCCTGTCGGGTGCCGCTGAGGGTATGCTTTCCAACGAAGCCTACGACGTGGAAGTGGTTGCCGACGGCATCCACCAGCCCCTGGAAATCCTGAACATTGCCTGGCGAGTGAAGGGAAGCGACCGGATGGCCCTGATCACCGACGGCACCGCCGTTTCGGGTTGCCCGGTTCCCGAATCGGGCAAGTCCATTCTGGCCAGCCGGGAGGTTTGGATCGAAGACGGCATTGCCAAGCTCCTGGACCGTTCCGCCATCGCAGGCTCCATTGCCACCGGCGACGTACTCCTGAAGAAGGGTCTTGCCGCCGGGATCCCCCTGGTGGACGTGGTCAAAATGCTCACCGCCACCCCCGCCCGCATCATCGGCGCCACCGATTTTGGCCGCATTCAGGAAGGTTACCTGGCGGACCTTTGCGTGTGGGACGAAAACAACGACGTGACCCTGGTCCTGAAGGAAGGCCGGGAAGTATACCGCAAATAAAGAAAGGAAGTAACGCTCATGAAATTTCCCCTTGGTATTATGGCCGATTCCCTGCGTCTTCCCATTTGGGACGCAGTGATCAAATCCGCCGAGCTTGGTGCCAACGGTGTACAGATTTACGCCGTGGGTGGCGAATTCTGCTTTGAAAACATTCCCGACACCAAGCGCAGCCAATATAAATCGTTGCTGGGTGACCTGGGCATCTCCATTTCCGCCCTGTGCGGCGACTTTGGCGGTCACGGTTTCCAGATCCCCGCCGACAACCCCAAGCGCCTGCGGGAAAGCCGGAAGGTCATGGACCTGGCGGTATCCCTGGACTGCAAGGTGGTCACCACCCACATCGGTGCGATCCCCCACGACCGCAACAGCGAACGCTACGCCATTTTACATGAAGCCGCCACCAAGCTGGGTGCCATCGGCGAATCCTACGGCGGGGTATTTGCCATTGAAACCGGCCCGGAAGAACCCGAACGGCTGAAGCAATTCCTGGACGACGTGGGAAGCAAGGGTATGGGGGTCAACTACGACCCGGCCAACCTGGTGATGGTCACAGGCTCCGACCCGGTGAAGGGGGTTTACACCCTGAAGGATTACATCGTCCACACCCACGCCAAGGATGGATTGAATCTGGTCCCCTGTGATCCCGACATCATCTACGGCCCCGACGCCCCCGATATCCTGGAAACCATTGCCAAGGTGGAATACTTCCGTGAGGTTCCCCTGGGCGAAGGTGCGGTGGACCTGCCCGGCTGGCTGAAGGCCCTGGAAGACATTGGCTACGAAGGCTTCGTCACCATCGAACGTGAACTCGGCGAAGACCCCATTGCCGACATCCAAAAGGCGGTATCCTTCCTGAAAGCCCTGTAAGCTTAATACTCCTCCCCTTCCGAAGTTTTTTTTGGAAGGGGAAACTTTTTGCTTGACATCGTAACAATGTTATGCTATCATATCGACATAACATTGTTACGCAAGAAAGGAGGGGCGTTATGCCGGAAGATCTGATTTCCAAAAAGGAGCTTTTGGAACGCTTCGCCATTTCCTACGGGGCGCTCTATCGTTGGAAACGGATGGGGCTGATTCCGGAGGATTGGTTCATCAAAAAATCCACCGTCACCGGGCAGGAGACCTTTTTCCCCCGCAGTTTGATTTTGGAGCGAGTGGAATGGATCATGTCCCGCAAGGACGAGGCTTCTCTGGAGGACCTTGCCAAAACCCTGGGCAAGGCAGAGGAGGAAAAGCGCTATCTCACGATACGCACCCCCTTCGGGGACCGTTCCTTCGAATTGGGGGATATTCAAGCCATTCTTTTGGATTCCAGGGATGTAACCCAGGAAATTCTGGATATTTTGAATAGGAAATAAGGAGGATTACTTATGGATATGAAAATTTCGGGCAGCGGCAGTATCCCCGCCGGGGAATACGAAGGCGTTCACATCAGCGGCAGCGGCAGGATCGTTGGCCCGGTACGGTGCGATAACGTCCACGTTTCGGGCTCCATGCACGCTGAGGACGGCATCGATTGCAAAAACGATTTCAAAATTTCCGGCAGCGGACACGTGGCAAAGGCAGTAAAGGCCGGCAGCATGTCGGTTTCGGGTTCGGGGCACGTGGGTCCT
>SVKS01000192.1 GCA_015068345.1 Oscillospiraceae bacterium | reverse complement strand
AAAACCTGGTTTTTGCCTATATCGGTGTTCTTTTGTGGGAGATTTTGAAGGCCAACAAAACCGTGGCGGGCTTGATCTGCTCCAGGAAGGAACCGGATCCCATGGTGGTTCACTTCTCCTCGGGACTTCGGAGTGAGAGCGCCAACGTCATTCTGGCCAACAGCATTACCCTGACCCCCGGTACTATTACCATTCTTTTGCAGGAGGACCGGTTTGCGGTACATTGCCTGCGCCGGGAATATGGGGAAGGCATGGGAGAGAGCAGCTTTGTAAAGCTTCTTTCGAAAATGGAGGAAATATGGTACAAATAGAGACTGCCTATCAATATTTATATACCTTCTGCCTGATCGTGATGGGGCTTTGCATCGTGGTTGCCCTGTCCCGTTCGGTGCGTGGGCCCGAAATTGCCGACCGGATCCTGGCTATCAATATGATCGGTACGGTGGTGATTTCGGCGATTATGGTGCTGACCGGCCTTCTGGAGGAAACCTGGCTTTTGGACATCTGCCTGGTTTACGTGCTGATCAGCTTCCTGGCGGTGGCGGTGTTGGCCACCGTTTACATCCGCCGTCATCAAAAGGGAAAGAAGGAGGAGGACAAATGACCTGGGAATGGATTCGTTTTGGCCTTTGTGCCCTGTGTCTTCTTGTCGGACTGGTGTTTTTCCTTTTGGCGGCTGTGGGCGTGAATAAAAAGTGCTTCCACGTGGTGCTCAATCGCATCCATGCCGCAAGCCTGGGGGATACCATGGGCCTTCTTCTGGTGGCAATCGGCATCGCCATTGCGGTGGGGTCCTGGTGGGCGCTTCTGAAGATCGTGTTTATCGTGGCATTCATGTGGTTTACTTCGCCGGTTTCGGCCCATCTGCTTTCCGAAGTGGAGGCTTATACCTCCCGGGAAGTGGAGTCGCTGGAAAACGACGAAGACGAAATCTAAAAGGGGAGGGGCTATTTCCATGGAAGTATTCAAACTGATTCTCTTGTCGCTTTTGGTGATCTGTGCTATTTCGGCCACCCTTTCCAAGCGCCTTCTGGCCTCGGTCATCATTTTCATGGCCTACAGCCTGGTTATGTCCATCGTCTGGATTCTTTTGGAATCCCCCGACCTTGCCATTACCGAGGCGGCGGTGGGTGCCGGCGTCAGCGGCATCCTGTTCCTGATGACCCTGAAAAAATTACACAGAACGGAAATCGATACCGAAGATGAAGATCAAGACTAAAATCAAGGAATTTGTGTCCCAAAGCCGGGAATGGACCGAATCCTTTTCCGATATGTCCGAAAAGCGGGACCTGCCCCGGGAACGGGTCCGAAAAGAAGAACACATGGTGGAACGCATTCTGGAAGAGAAGGCGGGTCACATGGGCCTTTTGAAATGGCGGCGGCTCTACCTGGTGCTGGCGGCCATTTCGGCCCTCACCCTGATTACGGTGCTTTTGGTGACCGTGGCTAACCTTCCCGGTTTTGGGGAACACCACGAGCATATGGATACCGTGGCCCAATATTACATCGACAAAGCTCTGGAGGAAACCGGGGCGATGAATATTGTGGCAGGTATGATTCTGGATTACCGGGCCTTCGATACCCTGGGGGAATCCTTTGTGCTCTTTACCGCATTGAACTGTGTACTGATCCTGCTTCGCCGGGACTTCCAGGAGGAATACCGGCTGAGCGATTATTATGACCTGACCCGGGACCCCATTCTGCGTCGAGTGGGCATGGTGGTGATACCCTGCGTGGTATCCTTTGGGGTATACGTGATGCTCAATGGCCACCTTTCCCCCGGCGGCGGCTTTTCCGGCGGCGCCATCTTCGGCGCAGGGCTGATCTTTCTGTCCCTGGCATTTGGGGATGACTTTGCCGCCCGGTTGGTCAGCGAAAAGCTTTTCAAAGGGGTAGCTGCCGTGGCTTTGGGCTTCTATTGTCTGGCCAAGGGCTATTCCTTCTTCACCGGTGCCAACCACCTGGAAAGCGGGATATCCCTGGGTACTCCTGGCAGTATTTTTTCAAGCGGCCTGATCCTGCCCCTGAACGTGGCGGTGGGCTTTGTGGTGACCTTGACCATGTACGGGATCTACCGGATGTTCCGAAAGGGGAGTTTCAAATGAGAAACCTCATCAACAATTACGAAGAGGTCTTTGCCATCGTCCTGTTCGGCATTGGCTTCGTTACCCTGTTATTTCACCAGAATCTCATCAAAAAAATCATCGGCCTGAACATCATGGATACCGGACTCTACCTTTTCCTGGCCTCCATGGGCTACATCTACGGCGGGGATGCCCCCATCTACGCTGAAAACGCAGGCTTTTACATCAATCCGGTGCCGGCGGGGCTGGTGCTCACCGGGATCGTGGTGTCGGTAAGCGTTACCGCCATTATGCTCTCCCTTTCCATCCGGCTTTATAAGCGCTATGGAACCTTGAATCTGGACGAGATCTATCTTGTGGCCAGAAACAAGATCAACGAAAGATAAGGGGGAACGTTCATGGACTTTATTGCGAATTTTCCCTTCTTTTCCATCATTCTTTGCCTGTTTTCGGCGGTGATCTGTTCCATTTTGCGGGGACGGGGCGCTAAAATCTGCACCATTGCAGCCGAATCGATCCTGGCGATCCTCTCCTTTGCCACCCTGTGGTACGTGCACCTGCTCCAAAAACCGGTGACCTTCATGATGGGCCACTTCCCGGCTCCCTGGGGCAACGAGATCCGCTTCGGTACCCTGGAGGCGGTGATGGCTACCGTGTTCTCCCTGATCCTGCTTTGCTCGGTACTGGGGGGAAGCAAGTTTGTAAACCGGGACATTTTCCCCCAGAAGATCAATCTTTATTACGTTTTGATCAACCTTTTGGGGGCGGCCCTGATGGCCCTGATCTACACCAACGACATCTTCACCGGTTACGTTTTCCTGGAAATCCTCACCCTGACCTCCGGCGGGATCCTGATGATCCGGGAAATCGGCCGTACCACCCTGGCGGCCACCCGCTATATGATCCTGAATCTTTTGGGCTCGGGGCTCTTCCGTCTGGGGAGCATCCT
>SVKS01000051.1 GCA_015068345.1 Oscillospiraceae bacterium | reverse complement strand
CGGGGGACAACCTTTACATCCTCAGCCGCACCGGCGACAAGGACGCCGCCACCCCCCACAACACCAACATGATCTCCCTGCACGAAGTGAAGAACTTCCGGGATCTTGTATACTGATTTCCCCAAAACGACAGCAAAGGCTGTCGTTTTTTGTTGACAGTTAACCGGTTGTGATGTATAATACACCTCCATCGATTATCATATCAAAGGAGGTCAGAATATGCCAAACACCAACTGGTCCCGCTACGTGCAGGGGATCCACACCCTGTACGATTCCCGAAAACTCCGCTTTAACGACCTATTTACCACCCAGTACCTCTCCCTTTTTGCCCTGGATCGGGACAAGCCCCTGAAAATTCTGGAAATCGGCTGTGGTCCCGGTGCATTGGCTGCCGCTCTTCACCGTTGGTACCCCAAAGCCGAAATCACCGGCATGGATCGGGACAGCGAATTCATCGCCTTTGCCAAAGAGGAAGTCCCAGGGGTCACCTTCCTGGAGGGGGACGCCACCGCCCTGCCTTTCCCGGACAACACCTTTGACGTCACCATTTCCAACACCGTCAGCGAGCACGTGGAGCCATCCGCCTTTTACGGGGAGCAATACCGGGTGCTGAAGCCCGGTGGAATCTGCCTGGTGCTTTCCGCGAGACGGGGCTTCAACCAGGATGCCCCCTGTCTGTCCCCCACCCAGGAGGAAAACACCTTTTGGAAATCCATCGGGGAGGTTGACGACTCCATGGAACGCTACCAGGTTTGCCGTTATCCCATGAGCGAGATGGAACTTCCCCAAGCCATGGAGCAGTACGGCTTCATCCAGGTCACCACCGGCTATGCCCTGATTGATCTGACCCCCGATCATCCCCGCTTCTCCCCCGCCCTGGCCCATGATATGATCAACGCAGGCCGGGCCAACGATCTGGAAGCCCTGGATTCGGCAGCCCTTTCCTACCCCAGCCTTGCCACTCCCGAAAAGGTAGCCCGGCAAAAGGAGCTGGTGAACGCCCGCTACAACACCCGCCTTTCCCTTTACGACCAGGGACTTCGTCAATGGGACACCCACACCTCGGTCACCATGGTGATCCGGGGCGTGAAATAAAGCAATAGCATTTTCCTCCCGGTTGTGGTACAATAAAAGAAAAAACACACCGGGAGGATTCTTTATGTCTGATATTCGTTTCGGCATCATCGGTGCCGGAGGCATTGCCAACACCTTTGCGGAGGCCGCAAGCATGACCGAAGGTGCGGTGGTCACCGCCGTAGCCAGCAGCTCCATGGACCGGGCCGCCGTCTTTGCCGCCCGTCACCAGATTCCCCAGGCCTTCGGAAGCTACGAGGAAATGCTCCAAAAGGCCGATATAGATGCAGTCTACATTGCCACCACCCACAATTTCCACATGGACAATATCCGTCTGTGCCTCCAATACAAAAAGCATATTCTCTGCGAAAAAGCCATGGTACTCACCGCTGACGACGCCCGAGAGGCATTCCGGCTGGCAAAGGAGCAGAATTGCTTCCTGATGGAAGCCATGTGGTCCCGCTTCCTGCCCCAATACCAAAAGGCCAAGGAGTGGATCGACACCGGAAGGATCGGCAAAATTCAACTGGTAAGCTCTTTGATTGGCTTCAAGGGTTCTTCCGACCCCAAAAACCGCATCATCAACCCCGATCTTGCGGGGGGCGCTCTATACGACATTGGGGTCTACGCCATCGAACCCCTGACATGGCTGATTGGCGAACCGGTTACCGATGTGATCGGTGTCTGGAGACCCCACCCTGTCACCGGGGTGGACGAGAGGGTCACCATGATCCTGCGTTTTGAAAGCTGTGATGCAGCTCTCCAATGCCTGGTTTCGGCCCCCACCAAGGAATACGTCACCATCGTGGGTGACAAGGGCACCATTGAACTTCCCTTCGTCAGCAACGGTCACACCATCCGTCTCTACGGCGAAAAACGGGAATTGGTGGAGGAATTCACCGATAACTGGAAAAACGGCTTTGTTTACGAGCTCCGGGAAGTGATCGATTGCATCCATTCCGGCCGCATTACATCAAACACCATGCCCCCGGAAGCCACCATTCAGTGCTGTGAGATCTATGACAAGCTCCTTCGTGGAGAATAAATCTACTTGAACCAAAACAACTCCGACCTATGCACCATAGGCCGGAGTTTTGTTTTTCAGTTGGTTTTCACCTCAATGGTATCAATTATTCCTTAAGTTCCACCGGGATCCAAACCTCGTAATACCTTTTTTTCTGGCGAATATCGTGGTCGGTCCACAGGTGCAACACTTCAATGGCAAGATCTCCCCTCTGCTGATACGGGGAGGTGGGCAGCCAGGATTCGAAGATCAGGGAAAAGAGCTTTGGGAATTCCTCCCAGGCAAGTCCCCCGCATTCGGTGGTGAAGGCGGCGTATTTCCCGGCAGGGAGGGCAATGCTTTCCGGGGCTTCCTTTTGGATGTCCTTTTCTTCCCGGGCGATCATGTAGCAGCCATCCTGCCACACCCCGTACCACACCCCATCGTAGGCGGTGTTTCCCGGTTGATTCCAGGTACCCTCACAAAGCTTACCCGGTATGTCCTCATTGTCGCTTGCCCACATCACGTGGCGCAGTTCTTCCCGATTCCGATACCCCATGCCATCGTAGGGCTTGGCATAGCCATACAGTTTCGTTTCCGGTATATCCAGAATGCGATAATTCATTTCGGTTGCTCCTTGCATGATAATGTGAAAGGAGACAGGCGGAAAAAGCTTTGCCCCGCCGCCCTCTTTTCGAAGCCGGGACGGGGTAATGCCATGCTGCTTTGTAAAGGCTCTGGTAAAAGCGTCGGCGCTTTCGTAACCAAGGCTCAAGGCAATGTCAATGATTTTCTCCCGACCCAAAAGGATTTCCTCCGCCGCAAGGCTCAATCGCCGGCGGCGAATATACTCCTTCAGGCTCATACCGGTCATGTAGGAGAAAAAGCGGGCGAAGCTATCCTCGGTCATATAGGCCAGACGACAGGCTTCCTCCAGATCCAATTCCGCGCGCAAATGACTCTCGATATACCCGATGGCATTGTGTATTCCCTTCAGCATATCCTTCTACCTCCCTTTCCGGTATCAGTATATCACGGCAAGGGCCTTCCCTGCCCGACTTTTTCCGGGCAGATTCTGTCAATTGTTCTGCCGGGAGCATTTTTCAGCATCGATGGCAATCACCAGCATCAGGGCATAGAGGGCATCCGCAGGGTTCACCACGTCAATGGCGTAGGTATCGGTCCAGTTGAAGGGTTCCTTGGAAATGGTGGCCACCAGCTCCCCCATGGGGTTCACAATGGTGTAATCCCATTCAAAGAAGGAGTCCCCCTCCACGTGCCAACCGTTAAAATCGATGTCAAACTTAGGCTTGAAAAAGGTCCATTCCTTACTGATGCATCCCACATAGCGCTCCCCAAGGTACAACTCAAACCGGGGCATGAAGGAAAACACCTTCTCCCGGACGGTGGTAAGCTCGCTTCCTGCGGCATCGTAGATCTTCAGACAATGCCCCCAAGCAAGCTGTCCTTTCACGGTGTATTGGGTCTCCCCTGCCTCGTTCCAGATATCATAACTATCCAACCAGCTGAACATGCGCTGCTTAAAATGCAGTTTCATAAAATACCTTCCTTTTTTGATGCGGAAAGGGGCGCAGTATGCGCCCCTTTTGATTTTTGGTTATTCTCCTCGATTGGCCTTCATTTCCATCCAACGGTCCTTGGACATGAGGATTTCACGGGGCTTACTTCCCTGGAAGGGGCCAACGATGCCCTTTTCCTCCATGATGTCAATCAAGCGGGCGGCACGGGTGTACCCCAACTTCAGCCGACGCTGGAGGCCGGAGGCGGAGGCCATCTGGCTTTCCATCACCACGTCAATGGCTTCGTAGAGCATGGGATCTTCCGCATCCGGAGAGGAATCTCCATCGTCGTCGTGATCCACGTTCTTTTTGCCGGTGCGGCCGATGGCTTCGCTGGCTTTCTCGATGTGTTCCAAAACCCCTGCATCGTATTCCGGCGAACCAAAGCGTTTGGCATGGTTACATACCGCCTCGATTTCCGAAGAGCTGATGAAACAGCCCTGGATACGAATGGCCTTGGTGGCTCCAATGGGAGAGAAAAGCATATCGCCCTTGCCGATGAGCTTTTCGGCGCCCTGGGTATCCAGAATGATACGGGAATCCAGTGCGCTGGAAACCGAGAAGGCGATACGGCTTGGGATATTGGCCTTCATCAAGCCGGTGATCACGTCGGCGGAGGGACGCTGGGTGGCAATGATCAGGTGCATACCGGCGGCACGGGCCATCTGGGCAATACGACAGATGGCTTCTTCTACCTCCTTGGGACTGGAAAGCATCAGGTCGGCCAGCTCGTCCACCACGATGACGATCTGGGGCAGCTTTTTCAGTTCAGGATCGTACTCATTTTGGGGATCGGCGTGGCGGCGTTCCACCTCGGCATTGTATTCAAATACCGAGCGAACCCCCAGGTCGGCCATCTGCTTGTAGCGGCGCATCATTTCATACACCGCCCATTGCAGGGCACCGGCGGCCTTTTTCGGGTCGGTAACCACCGGCGTCATCAGGTGAGGAATGCCGTTATAGACCCCCAGCTCGATGATTTTGGGGTCGATCATGATGAATTTGACTTCATCGGGGGTAGCTTTGTAGAGAAGGCTGATCAAAAGAGAGTTGACACAAACCGACTTGCCGGAGCCGGTGGTGCCGGCCACCAGCATGTGGGGCAGTTTGGCAATGTCCCAGGCGATCACCTTGCCGGTGATGTCCTTGCCCAGGGCGAAGGCCACCTTGCTGGGATTCTGGGCAAATTCGTTGCTTTCGATGCAGTCACGGATGTAGACCGTGCTGACGTTCTTGTTGGGTACCTCGATGCCAATGGAGACCTTGTCGGGAATGGCGGCAATACGTACCGACTGGGCCGCCAGGGCCAGGGCGATATCGTCCGACAGGCTGGTCAGCTTGGAAAAACGGATTCCCTGCTTCAGCTGGACCTCGTAGCGGGTGATGGAGGGGCCCCGGATGACGTTGGTGATCTTGGCGTCAATATTGAAGCTTGCCAGGGTTTCCACCAGGCGACGGGCATTGAACTTGATCTCCTCCTCCGATGCGGGTGAGGGAGTAGAATCTTCCTTTTTCAAAAGGTCGATGGGGGGCATTTGATAGGGCGGCGGGGCGTTTTTTGCCCGTTCAGCCGCCTGGCGAAGCTTTTCGGCTTCGCTGGGACGCAGATTGGAGGATACTTTGGTTTCATCATGCTCGATATCGGCCTGGTTGATGCCAACCTCGTCCAGCATGATACCCTCATCCCCTTCCTTGTATTCGTAGATCATATCATCGGTGATCTCGTCCTCCTCCCCTTCCTCCACCGGTTCCGGGGTGGGTTCGGGGTCAGGTTCCAAAATGGGAGCGGGAGCGGGTTCGATGACCGGCTCCTCCATGTCCAATTCAGGCACCACAAAGGGCTCGTCCACCAGGGTGATGGGTTCCACCTTTTTGCGGGTAGGTTCTTCCACCACCTCGCCGGTGGTGGGATCCACCTGGAATTCCACCGGAATGGGTTCTTCCTCCGGTGCCATGGGGAAGGGGAATTCACCTCCGGGTTCTTCGGCAGGTTCTTCGTGATTTTTGAACACGCCCTTGGGGCGGGGACGCTCCTTGTCCAAAGGCAGATTGAAATCACTGGGATTCACAGGGTTGGATTCGGCGGGAACAGGAGCATATTCCTGCTTTTTTTCCCACTCCTCTTGACGTTTGCGGCGGGTTTCTTCCCATTCGGCACGGCGTTCCTCTTCCCGGACGGCCCGGCGGTCTTCCCGCCAGGAGGATTTGTCCCGAACAGTATCAAAAAGATGACCCACCACGTCCCGCAGACGAAGCTTCACCATGTAAACTGCCATTATAAAGGTACAAATCAGCAGGAGCACCGCAAGCCCATAGGGAGAAATCAGGTAGGAAATCCCATCGGCAACCAAGCCTGCCAAAATGCCGCCGGCTTTTAGTTTGGTTCCATCGGCATAAAGCTTCCCGATATTTCCATCCACATAGGCAGACTGGAACACGGTGAACAGATGTCCCCAGGCCCCGATTAGCATCGGGAAGAGAAGCAGGGAGATCCATTGGCTCTTTCTGCGGTGTTGGTCACTGGTAACCACCAATTCCCAGGCACACCACAGAAGGCAGAAAGGCAGGACAAAATACCCCACCCCAAGAAGACCCTTCATCAGGTTGGCATAGGCGCCAATCAAAACGGCGTCCACCCCAAAAATATCCAACAGGAACAGCAGAGCCGAAGCCACCATAACGGCGGCTGCGATCCCCGAAACGCTCATTTCCCAGCCGGATTGCTCCTTGACCGGCTTGGTTTTAGCTCTGCTTTTGCTGTTTGACCGGGAGGAGGCACGGGTTCCGTTGGATTTCTTTTTCTTTTGCTCTGGCATAACTCTCTCCTTTGTTGAAAGATCAGGCGACAACCAGCGACCAAACGATGGCGAAGATACCCATGGCGGCGCAATAGAGGGAGAAGATAGAGAAACGGCCCTTACTGGAAATGTAGCGGACCATCCAGATGGCAAGATAGCCCACCAGAGCGGCGGTAATCATGCCAACCACGTATTGGCCGAAGAGGCTGGTATCGATGGTGTCGAAGTTTTTAATGAGTTCCATGAAAAAAGCGGCGAGAATGGTGGGAATCGAAAGAATGAAGGAAAACTTCACCGCAAATTCACGGGTGTACCCCCGGAATAATCCGGCGGTGATGGTGGTCCCGGAGCGGGAAAGACCCGGGGTAATGGCGATCAGCTGCATAAAGCCAACAAAGAGGGCATCCTTCCAACCGGCTCCATGGGCAGGGTCCTTCTTCCCCCGGGGCAACCGGTCGGCAATATAGAGGAGGGTCGCAGTAACCAGAAGGGCAATTCCTACCACCACCGGGGTGGAAAAGAGATCCTCCACCATTCCCTCGATGGGAAGCACGATCACCAGGGGCAGCAGGGACAGGATCACAAGACGGATCATGTTTCGATCGGGAGTCATTTCCAACTTTTCCCGGCGGAAAAGGGGCGGGAAAAGGCCGAAGAATGCCTTGATCAGGGCCCAGATATCCGGCCAGAAGGCCACGAATACCGCAATCAGGGTCCCAAGGTGCAGAAGGATTTCAAAGAACAGGTTTCCGCTTTCGGTTTCCCCGAACAGCATCCGGAAAATCACCAGGTGTCCCGAGCTGGATACCGGCAAAAACTCGGTCAAACCCTGGATCACACCCATCAGAATGGCATATAAATAGCTCATACAAGCCTCCCAAATTGTAAGGATGCGGTGTATTTTGGAATAGCCCACCGCTATACCTTATATCATATCATATTCGGAAGAATTTTTCAACTGTTTCCGTAAATTTGATTCTTATCCTTATGCGCCCTCCCCCATTCTCATGCCCACTTTGAAAAGTCCTTGCCCCATATCCCGGGGTATGTTATAATCTTTATGACTTCATTTCTTCTAAGAAAGGATCCTTTTCATGAAATATGTGGTTGCCATCAACGCAAGTCCCCGTACCGGCTGGAACACTGCCATGCTGGTGAAGAAGGCGGCAGAGGGCGCCGAAGCAGCCGGGGCACAGGTGGACTATTTTGATCTTTATCAATCCGAAGCCTTCACCGGATGTATCTCCTGTTTTGGCTGTAAACGCGAGGGACATCTGGGCAGATGTATCCACAAGGACGGTCTGTCCCCCATTCTGGAAGCCATTGAAAAAGCTGACGGGCTGATCATCGGCTCCCCCAACTATCTTGGGGATCTGACTGCCGGTTTCCGAGCCCTTTACGAGCGGTTAATCTTCCAATCCCTTTCCTACAAGACCGACCCCCGAAGCTACCGGAAAAAGAAGACCCCGGTACTCCTGATCACCACCAGCAACTGCCCCGAAGCGGCATATCCCAATACCGGCTATGACACCATGCTGGAAAAATACAAGGGCACCCTGGAGTGGATCATTGGCCCCACCAAAATTCTGGTACACGGAGACACCCTGCAGGTCAAAAACTATGATCTTTTTGATTGGACCATGTTTGACCCGGAAGCCAAAAAGGCCCGCCATGAAAGCGAGTTCCCAAAAGCCCTGGAAAAGGCTTTTACCGAAGGGTATGCGCTCCTTTGACCCGGTTTTACGATAGCAAAATTTTCGGGCCTCTGTGGGCAGCGGCCCCTACAAGATACCATCCACCTTCGTGCTAATTTTTTCTCTACCGCCCTCAATACCGACAATATCCGCAAAAAAATCCGACCTATGAAACATAGGTCGGATTCATCTTTTGATTCAGGTTACAGAACCAGGGAAAACACGGCGATAAACTGGAGCATACTGCCAAGCACCACGAAAATGTGGAACACCGAGTGCATATACCGTACCTTGACTCCCACACCATAGAGAATGGCTCCCACCGTGTAAGAGATTCCTCCGGCTAAAAGCCAGGCACAGCATTCCAGGCCAAAAGCCGACAGGGCTGCATGGGGAAAGAAGATGATTCCCCATCCCATGAGAATGTAGCAAACCATGGAAAAGGCGGAAAACTTTTTGAGATCAATGGCGTTGAGAGTGGCGGCCAGAATGCCAAGGCCCCATTCCAGGCCAAAGAGGGTCCAGGCAAGCCCAGGATAGACAGGACGCATCCCAATCAGCAAAAGCGGAGTGTAGGTGGCGGCAATGAGGAAATAGATATCGCAATGGTCGATGACTTGCATGACCTTTTTCGCCTTTTCACCCTTGAGGCCGTGATAGACCCCGGAAACCGAATAGACCATCAGAAGACCCACGCCGTAAATCACCATGGAAACGATTGCCCAGGCGTCGTGATAGAGGGCACTCCAAACAACGGTAAGTGCCATGGCGATTACAGAAAGACCGCCGCCCACGATGTGGGTGACCATATTGAATATTTCTTCCCCCCGGGTATAATCGGGGAGCTTGCGTTTTGAAAGAGGAGTATGAAGCATGCGCTAAACCTTATCTTTCGTCACCCATAAAGAAGAGGGCAACCGTACCCGGGCCGGTGTGACAACCGATGGTGGTACCAATGTCGTAAATATCGATCTTTTTCACCCCAGGGAACTGGGCAAAGATCAAATCACGAACCACTTCGGCATCCTCCAGGCAGTCGGAATGGCTGATGAGGACACGACCGGTGTAATCGTGACGATTTTCGGCCAATTCACCCATGCGGGTGACGATACGTTCCCGGACCTTGCGCTTGGTGCGAACCCGTTCCAGGGGTACCAGCTTCCCCTCCCCATCCACGTGGAGCAGGGGGCAGATTTCAAAAATACCGCCAATGACGCCGCTGACCTTGGAAACCCGGCCACCCTTCACGTAGAAGGTCAGGTCGGTGGAGAAGAAGAGGTGTTGAACCTTCTTTTTGACCCCTTCGATCCAATTGAAAAGCTCCTCAATGGAAAGGCCTTCCTTCTTTTTGTCCAGTATCTCCTCCATGAAAAGACCGTAGCCCGAGGCAATGGCCAGGGAGTCGGCAACCAGAAGCTTCTGATTGGGGAATTCTTCCCGGATGGTTTCGGCGGCGATGCAGGCCGCCTGGTAGGAGCCCGAAATACCGGAGGACATGGCCACATGCAAAAGGTCCTTGCCTCCCGCCAGCTGGGTGCGGAAAAATTCCTCGTAGGCACCGACTGAGTTTGCGGAGGTGGCGGTATCCGCCCCATCCCGCATGGCCTGATAAAAGTCCTTCATGGAAAGGGTCTGGCCGAAATCGTCCTTCATGGGCTTTCCGTCCAGGGTGTAGATATAATTCAAAACCGGAAGACCCAGGGCATCTACCCGTTCCTGGGTCAAATCCACGGTGGAACAACAGCTGACAATGTAATCCTGCATATAGCGTCTCCTTCATATTCATACTTTTCGTCGTTGCCTTATTGTATGCCCAAAGCCTAAAAAATGCAAGCTACTCTTCTTCTCTCCCCCACTCTACCAAAAAGATAAAACGAGTAAAATCGGTGAAACCGACTCTACTCGTTGAGATTTTTGACTCTACGAATGGTAGAATGCTCTCAGGCCCGGCGTTTTTTGATGTTGAAGCAGAGAATAATGATGAGTTCCATGGGAATTCCCACCAAAAACAACTGCCACCAGTTCAGGTCAAAGAAGGTCAGGTAGACGCAAAGCAAAATGCTCCACCCCAGGATTGAAATGATGTAGAGGTTTGCCATGGGCTTGCCCCAGATGCTGTTGAGTACCAGCCAGACCACCATAGCGGCGGGGATGGCGTAGATGAAGGTCTCCCACACGATATCCCCCATGAGCCAGAGAATGATGAAGGCCAGAAGGGCCACGCCCAAAACCCCCAAAAGGGCAATGCAGGTGATCACCCGATGGCTGTAGGCGGCATTTTCCCGGATGGTATCGCTGTGGACCTCCCCCTCCGGATGGTAGGTAAGCAGGTAATCCACCGTGACCCCGAAAAGCTCCGAAAGCTGTTTCAAAACAAAGGCGTCAGGGAGACCATCTCCCCGTTCCCACTTGGATATGGATTTATCGGAATAATTGATCTGTTCCCCCAGCTGTGCCTGGGTCCAGCCCTTGGCGGTGCGAAGGGTGATCAAATTTTGAGCAACCATTTTGCGAAAGTTTTCCATGTTGTCTCCTTGGTTGTGATTCTATTCTTCCGTCGGGGACCGGGTAAATTACGTCCACTCCCCCATTCCCAAAAAGTATATCACATCCACGATTCTTTTTCAAGCGAAAAAGGGAATTCTTTACCGCAATGGTCCTGCATCTTCCTCCTGGCTCTCTCTGGGGGAGTGGCATTCTGCCGCAACGGCGGGGTTGTTCTTTGTAGGGGCTGCTGCCCACAGCGGCCCGGAAGGTTGATACAGATCACCAGGTTACGGGACGATGTAGGCATCGTCCCCTACTTTATGAACCGGAAAGAAAAAAGATACCCATTCACCCAAAAAGGGGTCTCCCCAAATGCCCTCCGGCATTTCAGGGAAACCCCTTTTACGTCATATCTTAAAACAGGCCAACGATCTTGCCGTCCTCGTCCACGTCAATTCTCTCCGCCGCCGGAACCTTGGGCAGGCCGGGCATGGTGAGAATATCACCGGTGAGAACCACCACAAAACCGGCACCGGCAGACACCTTCACATTCTTGATAGTGACGGTGAAGCCTTCGGGAGCCCCCAGCTTGGTGGGATCGTCCGAGAAGCTGTACTGGGTCTTTGCAATGCAGACCGGGCAGTTACCGAAGCCCAGGGCTTCCAGCTGTGCAATCTGCTTTTTTGCCGCAGGCAGGATGGCAATGCCGTCGCCGCCGTAAACCTTCTTGACAACCGCTTCGATCTTGTCGGCAATGCCGCCTTCCAGCTCGTAGGAGAAGGTGAAATCTCCCTTTTCCTCTTCGCACAGGCGAACCACTTCCCGGGCCAGATCCTCGCCGCCCTTACCGCCTTCGGCCCAAACGGTGGAAAGCACAGTATTGACACCCAGTTCACGGCATTTTGCAATGATGAAGTCGATTTCCGCATCGGTATCGGTGGGGAAACGATTGACGGCCACCACGCAGGGAAGCTTGTAAACGTTCTTGATGTTGGAAACATGGCGCAGGAGGTTGGGGATACCCTTTTCGAGAGCTTCCAGATCCTCGCTACCCAGGGCGGTCTTGGGCAGGCCGCCGTGCATCTTGAGGGCACGGACGGTGGCGACCACCACGACAGCGTCGGGGGTCAGTCCAGCCATGCGGCACTTGATATCCAGGAACTTTTCGGCACCCAGGTCGGCACCAAAACCGGCTTCGGTGACGGTGTAGTCCCCCATCTTGAGGGCAAGACGGGTGGCCATAACCGAGTTACAACCGTGGGCAATGTTGGCGAAGGGGCCGCCGTGAACGAAGGCGGGAGTCCCTTCCAGGGTCTGCACCAGGTTGGGTTTCAGAGCGTCCTTCAGAAGGGCGGTCATGGCACCGGCAGCCTTCAGCTGACCGCAGGTGACCGGCTGATCGTCATAGGTGTAACCCACGATGATGCGGGAAAGACGTTCCTTCAGGTCTTTGAGGGAGGAAGCCAGGCAGAGCACCGCCATAATTTCGGAGGCAACGGTAATATCGAAGCCATCTTCACGGGGGGTGCCGTTGGCTTTACCGCCCATGCCATCCACCACGAAGCGGAGCTGACGGTCGTTCATATCCACGCATCTCTTCCAGGTGATCTTACGCACGTCGATGCCCAGGGCATTGCCCTGCTGAATGTGGTTATCCAGCATGGCGGCCAACAGGTTGTTGGCGGCACCGATGGCGTGGAAGTCACCGGTGAAGTGGAGGTTGATGTCTTCCATGGGAACCACCTGGGCGTAACCGCCGCCGGCGGCGCCGCCCTTGACCCCAAATACGGGGCCCAGGGAGGGTTCACGCAGGGCTACGGTAACGTCCTTGCCGATGCGCTTGAGGCCGTCAGCAAGACCGATGGTGGTGGTGGTCTTCCCTTCCCCGGCGGGGGTGGGGGTGATGGCGGTAACCAGGATCAGCTTGCCGTCCTTGCGGTCGGTTTCCTTGAGCAGATCCAGGTCAATCTTGGCCTTGTAGCGGCCATACTGTTCAATATACTTTTCGTCCACGTGAGCGGCAGCAGCGATTTCCCCAATGGGGCGCATTTGACAGCTCTGGGCGATCTCAATGTCGGAAAGATATGCCATTTGGGTATTCCTCCTTATTTGAAGTAACGGACGGCGGCTTCAAACATGCGGATGTCGAATTCGCCGGGGACGTTTTTGTAAAGACCATTACCGATGCGTTCGCTGTGGCCCATCTTACCGATGACACGACCATCGGGAGAGGTGATGCCTTCGATGGCGAAGAGGGATCCGTTGGGGTTGAAGGCCACGTTGCCGGTGGCATTGCCATCCATATCCACGTACTGGGTGGCGATCTGGCCATTTTCAGCCAGCTTCCGGATCAGGGCTTCGTCCGCCAGGAACTTACCTTCCCCGTGGGAGATGGGCACAGTGTAAACCTCACCGGGGTTGGTGAGCGCCAGCCAGGGGGACTTGTTGGAGGCCACCCGGGTGCGAACCAGACGGGACTGGTGGCGGGCAATGGTGTTGAAGGTCAGGGTGGGGCAGGATTCGTCGGTGTCGATGATCTTGCCGTAGGGTACCAGACCCAGCTTGATAAGAGCCTGGAAGCCGTTGCAGATACCGCACATGAGGCCGTCCCGTTCTTCCAGAAGGCTGGTAACCCCTTCCTTGATGGCGGCGTTGCGGAAGAAGGCGGTGATGAACTTACCGCTTCCGTCGGGCTCGTCGCCGCCGGAGAAGCCGCCGGGGATGAAGATCATCTGGGCAGACTTGAGCTTTTCGGCGAAGGTTTCCACGCTACGCTGGATACCGGAGGCGGAAAGGTTGTTGATCACAAGGATTTCGGGATCGGCACCGGCGTCCCGCATGGCACGGGCAGAGTCGTATTCGCAGTTGGTGCCCGGGAAGGCGGGGATCAATACCTTGGGCTTTGCCACCTTCACGGCGGGAGCCGGGTGGCTTTCAGCGGTATAGGTAAAGGTTTCCATGGTGGAGGTTATGTCGGGAATGTTGCAGGAATAGACGCTTTCCAGCTTGTTTTCGTAAATCGACAGCATTTCCTTGAGGCAAAGGGTTTCACCATAGCCTTCGATTTCGCCCTTTTCGGTGATGACACCCAGGGTGGCGTCGGCTTCTTCAGCCCCGGTCATTTCCAGGAGGAAGGATCCGTAGGCATATCCAAAGAGTTCCTTTTCACAGAACTTATCCGAATAGGCAAAGCCCAGGTGGTTACCGAAGGACATCTTCATAACCGCTTCGGCCACACCGCCGATACCGGGGGTGTAGGCGGCAACCGCCTTGCCGGAGCGCAGATAGTCGGTGACCTTTTCCATGAGAGCCAGGAAGGATTCGGTTACAGGCAGGCCATTTTCGTCGGTTTCGGGACGGAGCCATACCACCCGGTGACCAGCTTCCTTGAATTCGGGGGACACCACGTGGGCGGTTTTGCCGGTGGTGACGGCGAAGGATACCAGGGTGGGCGGCACGTCCAGATTCTCGAAGGAGCCGGACATGGAGTCCTTGCCACCGATGGCACCGATACCCAGATTCTTCTGGGCCATAAAGGCACCCAGGAGAGCCGACAGGGGCTTGCCCCAGCGTTTGCCGTCCTTGCCCGGGGATTCGAAGTATTCCTGGAAGGTCAGGTAAACATCCTTGAAGGAAGCACCGGTGGCAATGAGCTTGGCCACCGATTCCACCACGGCGGTATAGGCACCGTGGTAGGGGCTCATGCTGGTCAGGTAGGGGTTGTAGCCCCAGGACATGAAGGACACGTCATCGGTGTGCTTCTTTTCCATGCTGACCTTTTGCACCATGGCCTGGATGGGGGTGTGCTGATATTTGCCGCCGAAGGGCATCAGAACGGTACCGGCACCGATGGTGGAGTCGAAGCGTTCCGAGAGGCCCCGCTTGGAGCAGACGTTCAGGTCGGCGGCAAGGGCTTTATAGTTTTCGCCAAAGCTTCCGGTGTATGCCTTTTCGGTTACAGCGGGAGCGGCGGGGGTAATGGTGATGTGTTTTTCGGCACCGTTGGAATTGAGGAATTCCCGGTCGATGTCGCAGATCTTCACGCCGTTCCAGTACATGACCAGACGGGGTTCTTCGGTGACCACCGCCACGGGGCATGCCTGCAGGTTCTCCTCCCCTGCCAGTTCCAGGAAACGGGCCACATCCTTTTCTTCCACCACCACCGCCATGCGTTCCTGGGATTCACTGATGGCCAGTTCGGTGCCATCCAGACCCTCGTACTTTTTGGGCACGGCATTCAGGTCGATCTTCAGACCGTCGGCCAGTTCGCCGATGGCAACCGATACGCCGCCGGCGCCAAAGTCGTTGCAGCGCTTGATCAGCCGGGAGGCTTCCCCGTTGCGGAAGAGGCGCTGGAGCTTGCGTTCTTCGGGGGCATTGCCCTTTTGCACTTCGGCACCGCAGCTTTCCAGCGATTCGGTGGTGTGGGACTTGGAGGAACCGGTGGCACCGCCGCAACCATCGCGGCCGGTGCTGCCACCCAGAAGAATGACCACATCCCCGGGGGCGGGGCGTTCACGACGTACGTTCTCGGCAGGAGCGGCGGCGATGACCGCGCCGATCTCCATGCGCTTGGCAGCGTAGCCGGGGTGATAGAGTTCGTCCACGATACCGGTGGCGAGACCGATCTGGTTGCCGTAGGAGGAATACCCGGCGGCAGCGGTGGTGACGATCTTGCGCTGAGGCAGCTTACCCTTGATGGTTTCGGAAACCGGCTTCAGGGGGTCGGCGGCACCGGTGACGCGCATGGCGCCGTATACGTAGCTTCGGCCGGACAGAGGGTCACGGATGGCGCCGCCGATGCAGGTGGCGGCTCCGCCGAAGGGTTCGATTTCGGTGGGATGGTTATGGGTTTCGTTCTTGAAGAGCAGGAGCCAATCCTCCGGCTTTCCATCGGCTTCCACCTGGATCTTCACGGTACAGGCGTTGATCTCTTCCGATTCGTCCAGCTTTTCCAGCTTGCCTTCCTTCTTGAGCCAGCGCACCGCCAGGGTGGCAATATCCATCAGGCAGATGGGCTTGGTGCGGCCCAGTTCTTTTCTGGTTGCCACATATTCCTTATAAGCGGCTTCCAGAAGGGGATCTTCAAACTTCACATCATCGATGATGGTGGAGAAGGTGGTGTGGCGGCAGTGGTCCGACCAGTAGGTGTCCACCATGCGGATCTCGGTGATGGTGGGGTCCCGGTCTTCCTTTTTGAAATAGGCCTGCAGGAAGGTGATGTCATCCAGGTCCATGGCAAGACCGTAGGTTTTGATGAAGGCGGCCAGGGCATCCCGATCCAGGGCGGTGAAGCCGGTAAGGGTCTCCACGGTGGTGGGAATTTCGTAATTGACCGCCAGGGTCTCCGGCAGTTCCAGGGTAGCTTCCCGGGCTTCCACCGGGTTAATCACGTATTTTTTGATCTCCGCCACGTCGGCTTCGGTGAGGTCTCCATACAGGGCATAGAGCTTGGCACTGCGTACAGTGGGACGGTCTCCCTGGGAAATAATCTGGATGCACTGAGCAGCCGAGTCGGCCCGCTGGTCAAATTGACCGGGCAGGTATTCCACGGCAAACACAACGGCACCATCCACCTGGGGTTCTTCGGTCACCAGATCCAGCTGGGGCTCGGAGAACACGGTGGTGATGGCGTAGTCAAAGAGTTCTTTGGTGACGTTTTCGGTATCATAACGATTGAAAAGGCGAACCTTTTCCAGTTTTTCTATACCAAGAAGGGTTTTTGCGTCGTTCAGAAGAGCCCGGGCTTCGTTGTCCAGGCCGGGGCGCTTTTCTACAAAAATTCGATAAACCATATTACTTCTTCTCCCCTGCTTTCAGGGCCCGCTGGCCAATGTCCTTGCGCCAGAAGGCATTTTCAAAGGAAATTTTTTCCACCTTTGCGTAGGAGGCGGCGATGGCTTTTTCCAGGCTTTCCTCCACCGAGGTGACACCCAGCACACGACCCCCGTTGGTCTTCAGAATGCCGTCCTCGATCTTGGCACCGGCAACGAAAACGTCCCCGGCAATCTCCTGGGGAATATCCAGCCGGAAGCCCTTTTGGTAGCTTTGGGGATAACCCGCCGACGCCATAATGACGCAACAGGCGTGTCCCTTTTTCCACTTGATATCCAGTTCGGCAAGCCGTTCTTCGGCAACCGCTTGCATGATCTCCAGAAGGTCGCTTTCCAAAAGGGGCAGGACCACCTGGGTTTCGGGATCCCCAAAACGGCAGTTATATTCAATCACCTTCACGCCCTTGGGGGTAATCATCAGCCCAAAGTAGAGGCATCCTTTGAAGGGTCTGCCCTCGGCATTCATGGCGTTGATGGTGGGCAGGAAGATTTCTTCCATGCAGGACTTGGCAATTTCTTCGGTGTAGTAGGGATTGGGGGCAACCGTACCCATACCGCCGGTATTGAGCCCTTCGTCATTGTCCAGGGCCCGCTTGTGGTCCATGCTGGA
>SVKS01000050.1 GCA_015068345.1 Oscillospiraceae bacterium | reverse complement strand
TGCCACCTGGACGCCCCGGTGCGTCTCATCATCACCCTGGGCTATCCCAAGGAGGGGGATCCCATTCGCCCCAAAAAGCGCAAGGACATGACCGACCTGGTCAGCTTTGTGGAATGAAAAAAGGAGAAGATTATGCCACGGGAATTGAAGATTGACCAAAATGACGAGCTCTTTGAGCTTCTGACTGAATACATCCACCTGACCAACGACAATCCCCACAATGTGAAGCGGGGAAGGATCATGGGCATTGAAAGCGACAACGTGGAGGTAGCCCCGGGGGCCTGCGTCCGGATTCCCCTCCATCAAATCGGCAATAACATCTTTATCGGCCTGTATAGCTACCTGAACGGCAACGTCACCATCGGGGACAACGTCCTGATCGGCCCTCATTGCTCGGTGGTGGCAGGGAACCACAAATTTGACGCCGCCACAGGTTGGTTTTCGGCCCGCACCGAACAGGATGGGGACGACAGCGTAGTAATTGGCGATGGTTCCTGGCTTGCAAGCAACGTCACCATCACCCCGGGGGTCAAGCTCGGCAAAGCCAACCTGGTGTGTGCCGGGTCGGTGGTCACCAAAAGCACCCCCGACTACGCCATCATGGCGGGGGTCCCCGCCAAACAGGTGGGTTCCATTGACCCTGCCAGCGGGGAATACACCTGGTTTTCCCGCCAAAAATAACCCGAAAGGAAGTTAAATTATGAGCTTTCCTTTGACCCGGCGAAGCACCCGCGAAAACTTTCCCTTTCCCGCCCCCGGTGCAGTGATTGATGAAACCACCCCCTGCCTGATCTGGATTCCTGTGGATGGGGCTACGGGCTATACCGTTACTGTGAAAAGTCAAGCAGGCGACGTGATCTTTTCCGAATCCACCGAAAAGAATTATATCTATCCCACCATCCCCTGGGCTCCGGGCAGTTACAGTTGGAATGTGGTCACCCACCAGGGCGAAGAACGAGGCTGGCAGGCGTTTCAAATCAGTGACAACGCCATCCCCTTCATTCGACCCAACGCCCGGGAGGTATTCGACAGCATTCCCGATTGCCGACCCCGGCACCTCTTTTTCACCCAGGATATTCCTACCCTGCTCCTTGATCACGCCGGAGAACTGGAAACCCTGAAGCGCAACGTGGAGCTTGCCTACCGTCACGGCATGCCCACGCCCCCCCGCTACGCCCACGATGGGGACGAGCTCCCCTACCGGGAATACTTTGGGGCATACCGGGATTATTGCGACCGGGACCTGGTGGCCTGCGCCCTGTGTTACACCCTGACCGGGGATGAAAAGGCGGGAGACCACGCCAAGGAACTCCTTTTGACCATTTGCGACATGAACCCCCTGGGGCCCTGCTCCCTGCACGGAGAATTTGGTGACGAGGTGGGTCTCAGCAACGCCCGGTGCCTGCCGGCGGTTCTGGACCTGCTTTATCCTCTGTTGGATGGCAAGCAGATGCGTTACGTGGCCTCCACCGTGGCGGTCTACGCAAAACAATGCGAAGAGCGCATCCGGGGGATCGATTACATCCATAACCCCTCCGATTCCCACGTGGGTCGGCTCCCGGCTTACCTTGGGGAAGCGGCCCTGGTTTTGAAGGATACCGGTGTGGAGGATGACGAAACCCTGGTGAATTGGTTGGAGCTGACCCTGGACATTTACAACGGTATCTTCCCCTTCTACGGCTGCCCCGATGGGTCCTGGGCGGAGGGTGCCTTCTACTCCACCAGCTACACCAAGTGGTATCTGCCCTTCTTCTCCGCTGTGGAACGCTTTTCGGGAATCAGCCTGTTCCGCCGTCCCTTCTACCTGCGGTATTCCCACTACCTCCTGCATTTCTGCAACGAAGCCTACGAAGTGCATCCCTTCGGAGACGGCTACTGGTGCCACCCGGAGGATGCGGAATGGCCGGGCTTTTTTGCCCAGGATCCCTACCGGGTCTATGCAGAGCGCTTTGGCCCTCCCCTTCTGGAAGCGCGTCGGAAGTCCCTCCCTGCCCCTGACTATTTCCGGCTTCACCTTTTGGATATTTTCCTGCCCAAAAGCCCCGTTCCCTTCGAAAATACCATCACCGGGGATGCGGAAAACGCCGCCCTTTTCCCCTACGGGGGATATGGCGTACTCCACACCGACATGTCTGCCCCGGATGATATTTGCGTTATGGCCCGGGCCTCCCGCTACACCGCCGACAGCCACCGCCACGCCGACCAGGGTTCCTTCGCCCTTTTCTGCGGCGGCAAGGCACTGATTTCCCCCTCCGGCTATTTCGGACGGCAATACGGCAGCAAACACCACTTCGGCTGGACCAAAACCACCATTGCCCACAACGTAGCTCTCATAGACGGGTTGGGTCAGGGGACCAACCAGAATACCGCCTGCCGCATTACCGAATTCGATGGAGAAAACAAATGCTTTACCATGGATCTGACCCCCGCCTACGAGGGCAGAGTCAAAAGCTATCTCCGCACCATTTCCCTGGACAAAGGCGGCATGACGGTCACCGACAAAATCGAAGCGGTCACCCCGGTGGAGGTCACCTATCCCCTCCACACCCTGGTGATGCCCAGGGAAGCGGATGGCAAGGTTTTGGTGGAACGGGAAAGCGCTACCCTGCAAATTCTCCCCGATCCGGCCATGTCCCTGGATCGGATCACCGACAACTACGATGTCGATCTGAACGAAGGGGAACCCGAAGCCTACCACGTGACCATGCCGCCCCAGTTCCATATCTACTACAAAACCGAAAAGGCTACCTCCCACACCCTTATGGTACGGTATGAGGTAGAAAAGAAAGAAAACAAATGAGAATTGAAACCCAGCGACTGATCATCACCGAATTTACCCCTGAAATGGCGGAAGCCGTGCACCTCCATTCCCTGGACGATGACACCCGCCGTTTTCTGCCGGACGAAGTATTTGAAACGGTGGAGGCTGCCACCGAAACCATTGATTTCCTAATGGGAGTCTACCAAACCGGCGACGGTCCCCTGGTGTATCCCATCCTCCTGAAGGAGGGTACCTACGTGGGCTACGTGCAGGTGGTTCCCCTGGAGGATGGCACCTATGAGATAGGGTACCATGTAGGAAGCACCTTCACCAAAAGAGGCTATGCCACCGAAGCGGTAAACGCCTTTCTGCCGGTGATTCTGCCCAGGCTTGGTATTTCCCGGATCATCGGAATCTGCCTGGCAAAAAACCTGGCCTCGGTCAAGGTTCTGGAGCGATGCGGCTTCACCAAGGTCTTCGACGGTATGAGCTCCTATCACGGGAGGGAGCAACACGTTTATAAATTCATTTACACCCTTAGTTAAGAAAGGAAACAAAATGGACTATTTATCTCTGACACAGGCCTACTACTCCGCCTGGATCGGCCGGGAAAACGTCATCTCCGATAGCCCAGCGGGCATCATCTTTGTGGAATCGGAGGAGCGGAACAAAACCCAGTATGGCTATTCCGACCCCATAGACCTTTGGCTTCTTCAAACCGGAGACCGCACCTTCGTTTCCTTCGGCAAAAAGGTCAAAGGGAAAATGGAAGCCTTACGGTCTGCCCTCCGTCCCGGCATGACTGCCGCCGAAATGGTTCCTGTTTTGACTGACGTTTTGGGCAAGGCACCCTACCACGGAGTCAAATACGTTTACGCCGGAAGTCAAAACACATCCACCCGGGCGGTGGTTCTTCCCCCGGAGGACGGAGCCCTCTTCCTGGCTTTCCAGAATGTTCTTTATCCCCCCGAGAACGAGGAAGAAAATTCCTGGGCTCTGGAATATTTCAACGAAATTTCCGCCATGGGCTACTGCTGCGGCGTCATCGAAGATGGCATTCTTGTCAGCTGTACCGATGCCCCCGGTATGCCCTACATGTCAGACACCATCCAGGAGATCGGTATCAATACCCTTCCCGCCTACCGGAAAAAGGGCTACGCTGCCGATGCCTGCCTTTTGGCGATTTCTCAAATCCTCAAAAGCGGCAAATGCCCCATCTGGGCTACCGGCATCGACAACCTCCCCTCCCAAAGGCTTGCCGAAACCATTGGCTTCCGGGTGTTTGGGGAAACCCTTACTCTGACATTATAAATAAGCAAAATCTCCGTATGACACCATGCCATACGGAGGTTTTTTCTGTCGTTATTTTGCTTTCTGTGGAAACGGAGAACTGCTATCATCCGACAAGGCCTGTTTGTGTTTCTCCCGGTCCCTCTCTACGCCGTAGAGATAAAAGTTCATATCCACGTTTCTAAAATTTTTGGTATCCCGGTCCAGAAGCCGCATACCATTTCGAAGTGCCACCTTCTGGGATGCCACGTGGGTGTCCCGAATGATGGAATAGACCCATTCTGCATCCAGGGCGGAGAAGGCGTATTCTTTGCAGGCAATTGCCGCTTCGGTGGCATAGCCCCTGTGCCAATGTTCCTTTTGGAAGAGATAACCAATTTCCAAAATCTCTTTCTCTTTCCACGTCTGCCTTGTCAAACCACATTGGCCAATCATCTCGCCTGTCTCTTTCAGCACCACAGCCCAAAGGCCATACCCATCGTTTCGGTAGCGGTTCAAATGCCTGTTCAACCAGCCTTGTACCTCGTCCGGGCTAAAGGCCCTTGCGTATGCCGGGCGCATTCCCTCTTCATCGCACATGATATGACACAGGGCATTCAAATCGGCCGGAGTCATTTCCCGAATCACCAATCGTTCGGTTTCCCTTATCCATTTATGATTCATTTGAGTCCCACGTACCCGCTTTCTTCAATCAACTGCTGTCCCTCTTCCGAAAGGAGCCAATCCAGAAGGACCGGGATGTTTTCGTTCTTGTTATCCGCCCGGTAAATGGCGTAGAATTCCACCGTCACCGGGTAGCTTCCGTTTTTGATGTTTTCCGTGCTGGGGTAGACTCCATTCAGGGAGAGCATCTTCACCCCATCCTCCCCCACCATACCGTCCATGTAATAACGGAAGGAGAAGCCGATGGAACCCCCGGTCAGGGCAAAGGGGGATTTGGGTGCGATCTCCCGCCCCTTCATGAAGCTATCCATGGCGGACTGGCTACCGCTCCCCGCCAGGCGGGTCACCGGATTGATGATGCGGTTGGGTCCGCCCACCTCTCGCCAGTTGGTGATCTCCCCGGCATAAATATCCCGAACTTCCTCCACCGTCAGGCTATCCACCGGATTCTTGTGGTTGGTGAAGAAAACAAAGGCTTCCCGTCCCACCGGCTGATACACCAGCTCCACCCCGGCATCGGCGGCGTAAGCCTTTTGCTCTGCCGAGGGGGCGGCGCAGAAGAGAATATCGGTATCCCCGTCCACAATGGCCTTGTAGCCCCGGACGGTGTTTTTGTATTGCATTTTGCTGTCGGGGGCAAAGTTTTCCCCGTAATAGTTGTCATCCGAAAAGCTGCCGCCTTCGTAGATCACCGACCCTTCCGGGTAGAGGTTTTCCACAATCGAGGCATACACCGGCACAAGCGCCGCCGCTCCATCCAGAACCGGCAGGTCCCCGGTCATCTTTTCCACCCCATCCAGCCGTACCAGGTCGCTTTCGGCTTCAAAAGGCAGATATTTTCCAACGTCCACCATTTTTGCTTGGCTGGTGTCGCTGAAATTGTTATGGAGCCGCCCGGTGAGAAGGGCATACATACTCCCGTTGAATGCGGCAAATACCAGTACTACCGCAAGCAAGACGGCAATTTGGCAAAGCAGTTTCCTTTTCACGTCACCACAGCTCCTTTGCCACAAATTGGATGATGGATGCCCGGGTGTAGGCATCGGCGGCATAAGCAAAATGGGCCACTGTCAAGACCAGGCACACTCCCAAGAGAATGCCAAGCACCCACAAAAAGGTTTTGGTTTTCATGGGCCACCTCACATAAAGGCAACCGCCGTCATCAAAAGAAGGATAAAGCCGATCACCACCAGGAACATGACCCCCAAGACCACACCGGAGGCAATCATCAGGACCTTTGCGGTCTTTTGCTTTTGGGGTTGATAGGCAGGATCCTCCCTCTTCTTTTTCCCATTCTCCACCAAAAAGAGAGTCAGGCTGACCACAAAGGTCACCAAGATCAGAACAGGAATCAAGTAAAACAAAATCGAAGCAATCATATATGACATCGTATTTTCCCTCCTAATTTTCCCGGGCCAGCTTGTAGATCAGGTCAAAAGCAAACTCCAGGTCCTCCATACTGCAGTGGTCCTGGACAAAATGGGTGGTGCAGCAAGCCCATCGCTTGCCCCGAAGCTTGCCAAACACCCGGCGAATCTCCGCTTCCAATTCCTTCTGATCCAAAATGCCCAGGGCGGTTTGGATGCAGATGCCCCCCAGAATGGCAAATTTGTTACTATATTTTTTCAGGTACAGATCGTAGTCCATACCGGCACTTTCCTGCCAGGGATGCACCAGGTCAAGCCCCAGCGCTTCCACCCCATCCAGCACCTTCAAAATACACCCATCCGAATGGAGGCTAACGAATACACCTCTACTGTGCACGTGATCCACCACCCGCTTCATGTGGGGATAAATGATCTCCCACCAAAGTCTGGGGTTAAACATCAGGTCCTTTTGGGCTCCCCAGTCGTCGGAAATATGGATCATATCGGCCCCCAGCTCGATGCACTTGTCGGCGAACCGAACCGTCCATTCCGCCTGGCGGCGGTAAAGCTCGTCCAATTCATCGGGGTACATGGCCAGGTACAAAAGCTGATTTTCAATACCGAACACCCCATTGAACTGTTCAAAAAAGCCCGGCGTCTGCACGTAGCAGAATCTGCCCCGCTCCTTGTGGAAATCAATAGACGCTTTCAGGTCGGCATAGTCTTCCATCCGGTCGGGATTGGTAAAGATGTCTTCCTCCAAAAGGAGATCGGGAGTCATTTCCTCGTTTTCTGCTTGGATCCGATCTAAAACCTCCTGTCGGAAGGAGCCGGGGCCACCGAAAATGTGAGCCATGTCGAATTCATAGTGGTCTTCAAAGGCCGCCACCGAGCCCCATTTTTCGGTAATCTCTTCGCTTAGGTTGGCGGAGACCCATCCATAAATGGGCTGACGGTCCACCGGAAGCCCCAAAATTGTATTTTTCACCCGCTCGGTACTGTTCATTCTTGATTGTCCCCCTTTTTCATATCCTCAATTTCCTGGATTCGAATATCCACCAGTGTTTCCATCACCGGGAGCATCTCCCGGGTGGGATTGTCAAAACGGAAGGTGCAGCCGCAAACGTCGTCAAACGTCTTGCCAAAGATCACCTTTTCCCGTCCGCCGCCACAGGACCCGCAGTTGCCGCAATGATCCACGTGATCCCAGGCGACTTCCCGGACCGACTCCGAAACCGTATGGTTGGCAAGCCATTGGCTTCCCATATCCTCCGACCACACGGTCCAACGGTTTTCTGGTTCCTCCGGATCCCGGATGGCTATGAAACAAATGCACTCTCCCCGATACTCGATCCAGTAGTAAATCTTGTTCTTCCAGTACCCCAGATCCCGGGTGAAGGTCGCTCCCCGTTGGTGGAGAAATAAAACCAACCCCTCCGCCACCTGCTGATCAGCCTCCGGAAGCTCCTCCCGGATGAAGGTCAAAAGTTTTTCCATGCCATCCCCTCCTGGCTCTATTATACCATACTTTTCGGATTATTTCAGAGGAATTTCCAGGGTACCGTCCTTGGTCACGTAATGCTCAGTAACGCCCATTTTTTCCATCCATCCCCGGGTGTGCAGAGTTCCCCACAGCTCGGGTTCAAATTCCACATCGGCTTCGTTCCAAAGCCATTCCGGGGCACACCACAGGCAGGCGGTGGGATGGATCTTCTGGTACACCTCCTCGGTCACACCGGAGTGACCGTGATGAGCCATTTGTACAATGTCGCTTGGCAGTTTTTCCGGGCAAAGCGCCAGGAGCTCCCGTCCCCCTTCGGGGCCCAGGTCCCCCAGGAAAAGGACGCTCCGTAGCCCCTCCCCGGTGACCTTGAAAGCCATGGAGCTTTCGTTTACCGCCAAATTGGGTTTTGGCAGGTAGTGCCGTTCCCCACCGTAATAGAGAATTTCCACCATAAGCTCGTCCACAAAAAACTTCATACCGGGTTCTCCCAGAGCTTCCTTTGACAAAAACAGGACGCGATTTTCGGCAAAAGTTAAAATATCCTCCTCCCATTGGGGTTCGCATTTTCGGACAAACTCCACCGAAGGGAAATGGTGACAAACCAGCTTTACACGTTCCCGAATGGCCGGATCCCGAATAACCTGATTAAAACCCGAAAAGTGATCAAAATGAGGATGAGTCAGGAGCCACAGGGCGATTTCCCGATCCCCCACCAATTCCAAAAGGTACGGCATATCCTCCGGTCGACCCCCATCCACCACAATGGCCTTGCCCCCGGCGGTATGAAACACAAATCCCATCATAAAGGGGGAATGCTCGGTAAGCATGAAAAGTTTCGTTTCCATATTGCTTCTCTTTCTACAACGGTTTTCTTGTAAGATACAACACGTAGGTATCCCAAAATTCAATTCTGTTCCCCGCATCCAGCACCGCCTTCCGTAGCCCGTCAAAAAACAGTGTCTTGTCCGGCTCGGGAATCACCAGGTGGTCACAATGGGTGCCACAGAAGGCCGCGTATTCATCGGCGTTCATTTCTCGTTTTCCGTAAAACTCCCGGCGTTCAAAATCTACGTATCCATAATCGGTGGCATTGGCGTAACCGAAGGAGCCGTGGCGGTAGGGTGTTTCCGGCTTGAAGTGGGCGGTGTAGACCCGCTGAATCTTTTCGTAAAGGGCTTCATTGGGGCTTTTATAGTCTCCCCTGGTCAGCATCATGGCCAGAACCCCGCCGGGTTTCAGAAGGGAAAAGGTTTTGGAAAAGGCGATATCTTCCGGGATCCACTGGATGGTGGCCGCCGAATAGATCAGATCGAATCGTTTCTCTCCAAAATCATGGGTGATAAAGTCGTCCTGTACCAGGGTGAAATTGTTCCGATTTCCGTACTTTTCCCGGAGTTTTGCCGCCAAGTGTTCCCCCAGCTCAATGGCATGGTAGTCACACCCTGTATCCAGAATGGGATCGGTGGCCTGTCCGGTACCCGGACCAAGCTCCAATACCGCCTTCCCCGGCCCAACCCCAGCATAGGCAATCAGATGGTCGAAAAGCTCCCGGCTGTAACGGGGCCGATAGCGGTCGAACTGTTCGGGAATGGTGTCAAAAATGCGTCGGAATTCCATAACTTTCGCCTCCTTTATTCTGTTTGGAATGGGTTCCCATTGTAGCACAGCAGGGATTTCCTGTCAATTCGACGCCACAAAAAAGTTTCCGCCACCCGGGTGTTTCACCAGGTGGCGTGATATATCTTTAGCGGTTCAATGCGTCCGGATTCACCCGATAGGTCTTGTTTCCAAACACAACGGTCACCTCTCCATCATTCTCTCGGGTCACCGTCGGCAGGGGGGCACCTACCCTCACCGGGATCAGAAGGGTCGCAAACCGGAACTCCTTCACCCCCCGTACTCTCCTACTCACCGTGATGGCTTCGTGCAGGGTGGCTTCGTTACGTCCCACGTACCACCCCTGGGTTTGGGGCTCGGTGGCGGCGGAAACGGTTCTGAGTTCCACCTCTCCTTCTCCATCCAGCGGAATCATAGCTACTTCGTACTCCTTGCCATAATCCGAAATCATCCCGTTGGAAATCCCCGGAAGCGGTTTCACCCGGGTGGTATCCAGATGGAACAGCACTTCGTAATCATGCTCCAGCCCGTCCGCCGAGGTCAGAGTGTCGGTTACAAAAAAGAGATCCGGTTTTGCGAAGCAAACCTCCCGCTTGTGGGTGGCGGGCTTGGTGAAACCGGGACCAAATGTGTCCTCGTAGGTGGCAACCGCATAATCAAAGCTGTCATTTGTTACCCATTCTGCATCAATGGGTTGGGTCACCATTCGGGGTTCCTTACGGTTCTGGGCCATGCCATCCACCAGCACGGTATTGTGCCCATAGCCGGAAACACCATACTCTCTGGCCTTGGAAATCTCGTACTGCCCGCCGCCATCGTCATAAATCAATTCCTGACTTCCCTTATAGAGATTGATATTCAGCTTGTCCTGATGCATATGGGCCATACCCAGAGGCCCTACGTCGAAACAGAGGTAGGCGGCATCCTTCCCCCAATCGGATCGCATGACTGCAAAACCTGCATAAGGCAGGAACGCCGAGGCGGTTTCTCCTGCAGGCGGGTTCCCCTCCATGCGCCCGGAATTGATGTAACGCCAGGAGGGATTATCCCCCATCAGCTTTTCTGCACGCCCGGTAAATACATCGGTCCGAATGGTATAGGTATCGTTGGTACGAGGCTGCGTCAGGGCCGGAGTTGAAAGCAATACTGCCGCATTCACGGTGCTACGCATCAGCTCCACAAAGCTTTCGGGAATTTCTTCCCCGTAACCCAGATTCAATGCCAAATCATAAAAGTTGGCGGCACAATTAAATACCACTCCCTGATAATCGGGTGAAAGCTCATACTGCATGCCATCCGGCAAAATTTGTCCTGAAAGTTCGGCAATCAGATGATCTGCGGCAAATTTACGGTTTTTCATTCCATCGACAAATTCCGGGAAAAGAGAGGCAAAGGTGTAGATCCCGTTAGCCTCCATCATGAGCCAGTTAGCGCTGGTGGGATGAGCCACCAAATGTAGCGTTTGTCGATGCATGGAGGCAATCATCAAAAGGAGGGTCACATCGGTAACCGATCGGGATTTCCGGAATACGTTGAAGGCCAAAGGCCAGCTCCCAAGTAACCGGATGCCACATTCAATGGTGCGCCAGGCACTGCCTGGGGCATTCCACTCCGCCGGAGCCTCGGTTTGGGCAATCCAAGCCAACAGCTGTTTTTCAAACTCTTTAGCATACCTCTCATCTCCGGTCTGGGAAAAGGCCCGGGCCATGTGTCGCCAATATCCATGGCGATTGAACTGCCAAAGCCATTCGTGGTTGCGAGGTCCCTTCACCAGGGTAGGATCAAAGAGAAAATCCACCTTTCCATCCGGGAAGGTCCAATCCACGCTGACTTCCCGAAATTTCCCATACAGGGCATTCTCTGCCACAGCGGGATCATATTCCCCATCCCCCAGAAGTCCCGCCAGAGTCACGTCAGGTTTGCTTCGATAGTAAGCAGCTAACGTCCTGATCATAGCGGCACAATCCTTATTTTGGAGGGCAAGCTCATATTCCCTTCCGATGGCCGTCGGCTCCACGGCGTCAAAAAGCTCCTGCAAGTGGCTGATATATTTATCTGCCACCCTCTTCTCGTCTGCAAGGGGAGCCACAATCGCTATCATCCGTTCCTTCATTTTTCCCTTGTCCTCCCAGCCAAAATTTCAGGAAGGTGATCCACCACGTAGCGCTGCGCCCGACTATCGTAGTAAACTGCCGTATATTCGCCGGCCTGCCCCTGCCGAAGTTCGGTAAAAAGCCCCATCTGTCTCCCGCGTCCGGTGGGCAAACGGGATGTGGAACCATCCGCTTTCTGTTGCTTTTCCAAAAGACCGTCTGCCAGCAGCCACCCGGATACCACCCCTGCACTCAGTTTTTTCATTCTCGCCGTATTAACCACCCGATTGATGCGGTCGAGAAGCTCGGTCATACGAACAGGTTCCTGAGAAAGCTCTATCCGTGAAATTTCTTCCACAGTAATGGTAAATGGCGGTAAATTCGACCGATCCCCCACCATACCTCCATTTTGAATCACCCGGTCCAGCACGTCCGCCACGTAGGCAAAGCACTTTACCAGCCGGGGATTATCCAGCGCACTCACTTCCCCGGTGGTAGGGTCAATCCCCTGGGCCAGTTTTTCCATGTACATTTTGGCTCTCTGCATGGTTTCCAGTTCCGTCATTGCGGCAACCTCCCGTCATTTTATTTCACGTCTTCGTAGGGGCCGTAATACCAGCCCACAACCCCGTCCTTTTTGGCAATACAACCCGTCTCTGTTTTGAAAAATACCGAAAGCATATCCCCCGCCTTCACCGGGAGAACGTAGTCGGTATAGTCCCGGCATTCGTTGTCCCGCCGAATATAGGCATTGGGCACGCGGAGCTTTTTCCCACTTGCGATATGCTGGATTTCACTCCATTCTTCTCCCCGTTCCAACAAACGAATCTCCCGGGTCATCCAGGAAACGTAGACCGAATCCTCGCTTGCTGCCTGGTCCTCTAATGCCCGGATGGTTGGGAAATCTTCGTAGTAAAGGTGAGTGATATCCTCCACATCGCAGTTGATATCCGGCAGAATCAGAAGATTCAGCTGGCGCTCATCCTTCACGCCACAGCCGCCGTCAATGGAAATGATTCGCTTTTCCCGGTTCATCACCGGATTCAGTTGTTCCTTTTTATCGTCATAGAGAGGTACCGGCCAGTGTCCCACCACTACGTACTTATCGAAACGGTGGGGCGTATTGGTCATAAAGGCATCGTATTTGGTCAGGTCGTAGAAGGGGCGGTTCCGGTTGTCTTCCACCCTCTTTTCCCGAAGACCCCCGTGAACGAACACGTAGTTTTGCGTCTCCACAATGGTGGGAAGTGACAGGAGAAAATCAAACTCCGGGGCAAAATGGGCCAACACATCCGGTTTGGTACTTAAAAGGTCCGCCGGACTGGCAATGGTGTACCCGCACTCCGCCGCAAGCTCATCATAAAAGCTGGAACCACACCATTCCCGAAGGGCTACCAGATAATCGTAAAACCCCAGTGCGTTTTCCTCATTCAATTCGTCAATCACCTGCAGGCGATAGGCATCCACGTTGCCAAGGAGTGGAACGACGTTTCCCTTTTTGCAAAGCTCCATGACGTAGCGCAGAGTACCCAGGCTGTCAGGACCCTTTTCCAGCATATCCCCCACGATGATAAGAATATCCTTCTCCGAAAAGTTTGCTTTTTCCAGCACCCCCTGGAGATAGGAAAGGTACCCGTGGATATCGCTTGTCACCAGAATACGGCGTCCGGACTCAATTTGTAATTGTTGGATTCGTGTGGTTGGTGTTAACATGGAGGCTCCTTCGTTATTGACAATGGGCAGGAACCTTGAAGGATTCCCCCCGGTCATTTTCAAAATATAGAAATCTCATATCCTCGCTGGCCCCATAGAGGTGTAAGTGGGAATATTGTAACTGCCACTTTTCCCGCTGTTGTTGGTTTGATTTGGTCAAAAGGCTGTAGGATCTGTCGCATCGCCCGATCCAGCTCTCCTGGTATTTTTCCGGGGGCAAAATACGATCTTTCAAATCCCATATATGCGCCAACCCAAATCTTTGACACCAAACCAAATCTTCCCGGTAGAGCATTTGCCCGGTTTCCCCAGCAACGATCTCATCGGTATCATATACTACAGGAATCTCCCTCACGCCATGCCGCCAGGCCACAAATGCTCTGCTGTGCCCATCGGTCAGGGTGAGCCGACCGTTACCAAAATCGTGTACCGGAAGAGGTTGGAAGTTCGTAAGGTCTGTGGGGTTGAACCAGGCTTCAATATTTTTCAGTTTTTCGGCGTTCAGATAGATCTGGCTAAGCCCCAGGGATGAAATGGAGAGAGATTTTACGCCGTGGAACATAGCTATTTTCCATCCTTTGCTATGTAAGATTCTTTTTGTTACGATTGTACCACTTATACCACTCCCTGTCAATTCCGTCTAAATGAATGTTAATTGCTGTTGTATGTGGCCACAAACGAAAAAAGCCATTCACTTGCGCGAATGGCTTTTTTCTTGTCTATGGGCTACAAAAAAGATATTTTTGCTGGTTTTGCGCATGAATTCAAACTCTAGTAAAATATAATGTTTTTCGACTAAAGGGAGAAAAGCTTCATCAGCACTTCTTCACTATTCACTATTACTTATTACCTAATCGACAAGTTTCGAAAGAGAAGAGTGAAAAGTGAAGAGTTAATAGTGAAGAGTTAATAGTGAAGAGTTAATAGTGAAGAGTTAATAGTGAAAAAGTAAAATCGACAAGTCTCTGTCGAAACTTGTCGATTTTGGCAGGGGCAGAAGGGATCGAACCCTCGGCACGCGGTTTTGGAGACCGCTGCTCTACCGGCTGAGCTATACCCCTATATCAAACGCCATAGGAATGATGAAATTGGTGGGCCTTCGGGGACTCGAACCCAGGACCGACCGGTTATGAGCCGGCTGCTCTGACCAACTGAGCTAAAGGCCCGTTTCCCAAGGCGCTCATATAGTATAGCAAACTTTTTGGCGTTTGTCAACTGCTAATTTTCAAAAATTCAATCCGCAGAGGAAATTCGTATCACCTTTCGGCAGGAACCGTCGGCATCCAGTTCAAAAAGAGCGCCGTTCATGGCGGTGGGACCGTCGGCGGTTTCAAACTTTTCCCGCATTTCTCCTCGGAATCCGGCAATGGACAGGTAGGCCTTGACCCCCAGCACCGATTCGGTGGGGCCGGTCATACCCAGGTCGGTAATGTAGCCGGTTCCCTTGTAAACCTGCTCATCGGCGGTCTGCACGTGGGTGTGAGTACCATAGAGAATGGCAACCCGTCCTGCCAGGTAGTGGAACAGGGCGTACTTTTCGCTGGTGGCTTCGGCGTGGAAATCCACGATCCAGCTATCCACCTTGCCCTGATGCTGGGACAGCAGACGGTCAATGGCATAGAAGGGATTATCCGGGGACTCGTCCATCAAAGCACGGCCCAGGAGATTGACCACTCCCACTTTTTTGCCCCCTACGTCCAGAATGACGTAGCCCCGTCCGGGATGGGGCGCCATGTAGTTATAGGGACGGATTAACCGAGTAGAGCGGTCAATATAGCTGACAATTTCCCGGCGTGCCCAGGCGTGGTTTCCCAGGGTAATCACGTCAGCGCCGGAGGAAAACAATTCCTGTGCCTGCTGGGGCGTGATTCCCAGACCGCTGGCGTTTTCACCATTGACGATCACCAGGTCGGGTTGGTAAAGCCTTTTGTAACCGCCAATCTGGCGGGAAAAGGTCTTGACCCCAGGCCAACCAACAATATCACCAATACAGAGCACACGCATGGATATACCTCCCTTTGGAAAAAGGGGCTACACGAGGTAGCCCCTTGGCGTTTTTTATTTTGCGAAATCGGTAGCACGGGTCTCGCGGATGCAGTGGACCTTGATCTGACCGGGGTATTCCAGATCGCTTTCGATCTTCTTGGAAAGATCCCGGGCCAAAAGCACCAGCTGATCGTCGGAAACCTGTTCCGGCTTGACGATGATGCGAACCTCGCGGCCTGCCTGCACGGCAAAGGAGCGTTCCACACCTTCGAAGCTGTTGGCGATTTCTTCCAGTTTTTCCAGACGCTTGATGTAAGCATCCAGATTTTCCCGTCTTGCGCCGGGGCGGGCAGCCGACAGGTCGTCAGCGGCATCCACCAGGCAGGCGATGATGGTTTGGGGTTCCACGTCACCATGGTGGGCATGGATGGCGTGAATAACTTCGTGGCTTTCCTTGTACTTCTTGGCCACGTCCACACCGATATCCACGTGGGAACCTTCCATGTCCCGATCCAAAGCCTTACCGATATCGTGGAGAAGACCTGCACGACGGGCCAGGGCGGGATCGACACCGCCCACTTCGCTGGCCAGATAGCCGGCGATCAGGGCGACTTCGATGGAATGGCGAAGCACGTTCTGGCCATAGCTGGTGCGATAACGAAGACGGCCAAGAATTTTGATCAGTTCGGGATGCAGGCCGTGAACCGAGGTTTCGAATACGGCCTTTTCACCATCCTGCTTGATAAGCTGTTCCACTTCACGCTTGGACTTTTCCACCATTTCCTCAATACGGGCAGGGTGAATACGTCCGTCGGCGATAAGCTTTTCCAGGGCATTCCGGGCAATTTCCCGGCGTACCGGATCAAAGCAGGACAGGGTGATGGCTTCCGGTGTGTCGTCGATGATGAGATCAACACCGGTGATGGTTTCGATGGCGCGGATGTTGCGGCCTTCGCGGCCAATGATGCGGCCCTTCATTTCGTCGTTGGGCAGGTTGACAACCGACACGGTGGCATCGGCCACGTAATCGGCGGCGCACTTGGAAATGGCATAGGAGATGATTTCCCTGGCCTTGCGGTCGGCGGTATCCTTCACCTGGGCCTCGGCTTCCTTGATCTTCAGGGCCGATTCGTGCTGAATTTCTTCCTGGAGGCTATCCAAGAGGTAATGCTTGGCTTCCTCCACGGTGAAACCGGAAATCTTTTCCAAAAGTTCCAGCTGAGCATCTACCTGTTCGGCCAGTTTTTTATTGATTTCTTCGGTTTCCTTGATTTTGCGATTGAGGGTTTCTTCTTTCTTTTCTGCGTTGTCGATCTTGCGATCCAGGCTTTCTTCCTTTTGCTGAACACGACGTTCCAGCTTATTCAGATCCTGGCGCTGCTCTTTGATCTCCCGCTCCGCTTCGTTGCGGTTTTTCAGGATTTCTTCCTTCGCTTCGATCATGGCTTCCCGCTTTTTAGCCTCAGCCGACTTAATGGCGTCGTTGAGGATACGGGTTGCTTCTTCTTCGGCGCTTCCGATTTCCCGTTCGGCGACTTTTTTTCTAAAGCCGATACCAACAAAGAAAAACACAACAGCGGAAACAACGGCGGTTAAGACCAAAAGCAGAGTCCATATCATCGGGCTCATTACCGTATTTCCTCCGTCTAAAAAAAATAAGAGTATATCCATATACCTTGGCGGATTTCTCGCCAAAAGCAAGATTATACCAACTATTCTATTTTATCTCTTTCTAACAGATTTGTCAATAGATTTTATTAAACTAAAATAGACATACTTTGACTGCAGATTCAAAACAAATCTCCCCTCAAAAGAGGGGAGAAAGAAGTTTTAGCAGATTTTCCAGCTGTTTATGGAATACATCGGTCCGCAAATTGCGTAGAGTAACCTCTTCCGAATCGGCAAGAGTTTTCAAAAAATCCGTTTTTGCTTCGGCCACTGACGGGGTATTATAAAGGAATACACCATTTTCAAAATGCAGATAGAGGCTCCGGTAGTCCAAATTCACCGTTCCCACAGTAGCCGCCACGTCGTCGGCCACAAACACCTTGGCATGCACGAAACCAGGGGTATACTCATATAACCGCACCCCTGCCTTGATCAAATCCCGGTAGTAGGATCTGGTTGTAATATGAACCATTTGCTTGTCCCACACGTGTGGAGTGATGATTCGCACGTCCACCCCGCTCTTGGCCGCAAAGGACAGAGCAGTAAGGATGCCGTCATCCACAATCAAATAGGGAGTCATGATATAGAGATACCGTTCGGCATTTTGGATCATCTGGAGATAGACGTATTCTCCAACCGTTTCGGTATCCAGTGGGCTATCCGCATAGGGCAACACCAATCCTTCGGTTTCACGTTCCGGAAAAAAGACCGGGGGCGTATGGGGAATGATAAAGGGTTCCTTATTGGCCAGGGCCCACATTTCCAGGAACATGACGTTCATGCTCCACACCGCATCCCCTTCCAGCCGGATGGCACTGTCCTTCCAATGCCCATGCTTGGGAAATACGTTGATGTATTCGTCCG